>NZ_QPEQ01000001.1:317537-635075 GCF_009455625.1 Paraburkholderia bonniea
ATCGACCACACACATGTGCGAGACGTCGAACATGCCTGCATCGGTGCGCACAGCGCGATGCTCGTCAATTTGCGAGCCGTAATTGACCGGCATGTCCCAGCCGCCAAAATCGACCATGCGCGCGTTGAGCGCGCGATGCGTGGCATGCAGCGGGGTGTGTTTGAGTTCAGTCATCGGGGCCTCAGGGGTGACGCGTAACAGGGAAGACCATGCATGGCGCGATCACACGGCGCGTGGCCGGGCAAGCAGGGCGTGGCATGGGCCCCTCTGTCCTCGATACCTGAGAGATTGCGCTGACCGCGATGCGGTAAAACGCGCGCCCCTTCGGTGGGCAGCCTGCCGGGAAAACCGATGGCTACTGCCGCTCTCCAGAGTGCGAAAAACCGGGACTGATGTAACCGGATGAACGGGTGACCAGAGGGATTTTCGACGCGGCCGGTCCTTTTGCCTGAGAGTTTTTGGGTGTGCCCCTTCGGCGGTGTGGCCCATAAAAATGACTGCGGCCAGCACGCTCTCCCGACGCGTGCGGCGAATGTACGCCAGCCCAAAAGGCTTGTCAAATGGTGCTTTCACGGCAATCAGGTCAATCTTGAAAATGCCTTGGGCAAGGTGCAAAAGCGCTTCAGCGCGAGCGTTGCCAAGCGCTTGAAGTGGCCTTTCAGCCGTTCAGATGAGTGGCATGACTGGAGTCGCTTGTTTTAAATCCGCTTGCTTTAAACCAGCCGTTCGAACGGCAGACGTCTGCCTTCGTTTTCGCTGCGCTGGGCTAGCTCAATCAGGCTCATCACATCGACCGCATCACGCGCGCTGATTGGGAACGGCGCACCGTCCTGAAGCGTCGCCGCGAGCGCGCGATAAAACGTGACGTAGGCACCAGGATGAGTCGGCCACTCACGCTCGACCTCGGTTTCCGCGCCAGGCTTGCCTTCGAGCACCCGCAGGCGTCCCGCCAGATTGCCCTCGCCAAACCCTGGCAGCCCTGGATGCAGGCCCACTTTCAGTTGATCTTCCTGCGTATCCAGGCCGTACTTGAGATAGCTGCCACGCGTGCCATGCAGCGTGAAGCGCGGTGCGAGCAACGCGGTTAACGCGCTGGCATGCAACAGCACCTCGAAGTCCGGATAACCCAGTTGCAGATGGAGATAATCCGGCGCTTGCGCATGATCGCGCCAAGCTTTGACCGATGCACTGAGCGTCGCAGGCGGGCCGAATAGCGCTAGCGCCTGGTCCAGCAGATGCGGCCCCAGATCAAACAGCAGACCACCACCCCGCGAAGCCTCTTCACGCCAGCGCGGCCTGATTAATGGGCGGAACCGGTCGAAATGCGATTCGAAATGCGTCAGCCGCCCCAGCACGCCACTGGCCAGCACGTCCTGCACCGTCAGGAAATCGCCATCCCAGCGCCGGTTGTGAAATGGCGCGAAGAGCAGCCCACGCTGCTGCGCCAGCGTGGCAAGCGCCAGCGCCTCAGCCGCGCTTAGCGTGACGGGTTTGTCGACCACCACATGCTTGCCCGCTTCGAGCACCTGCCGAGCCAGCGCGAAATGCGTGTCGTTGGGCGTAGCGAGCACCACGCAGTCGATTTCATCGCGTGCCAGCAGCGCCTCCAGATCAGGCACGATCGCCGCCTGCGGATAAGCCGCGCGGGCACGTTCCGGTTGACCCGTAGCGATAGCCGTCAACGTGGTGCGGCCACTGTGCGCCAGCACCGGCGCATGAAATGTCGCCCCAGCAAATCCATAGCCCAGCAGCCCTGCTTTGAGCGGTGACGACATGCGCTTTCTCCCGTTGAATGGCGTTGACCAAATTGATTTCGTTGAGAAAAACTGCCGCGCCAGGGGACGCCGAGCGAGGCGCGCCATTGTGTCACGCAGCCCGCCGCCACGGGCGGAGAAAGGCGATTGAACCCTGTTTGCATGAGGCCAGAATGCCCCGTTATCCGTGTTAACATCGCCCGCTGCGCGCTGGTCAGCGCGGTGTTTTTTGTGCTGCCGGTGCTGTTTTAGAGCGGCTTCGCTGGCATAGCGCGAGCCGCTGGTCCGCTCAGTTTTAGTTTTAGTTTCAGATGCGGCACCGATCCGGCGCTTCAGCCGGACCAGGCGGTAACGCACCCACCCGTCGCCACTCCATTCCCTCATTACTTCCGAATCAAGACAAACGATGTCCGCAGGCCTGAATGCCGCTCAAAACGAAGCGGTGCGTTATCTCGATGGCCCATGCCTGGTATTAGCCGGCGCTGGCAGCGGCAAGACCCGCGTGATTACGCAAAAGATCGCGCACTTGATTGAAGCGCGCGGTTTCGAGCCTCGTCACATTGCCGCCGTGACCTTCACCAACAAGGCCGCCGCAGAAATGCGCGAACGCATCGGCAAGCTGCTCGAAGGCAAAACCCTGACCACACCCGGTAAGGAAGGCCGCAAGGTGCCCGTGAATCAGCTGACGGTGTGCACCTTCCACTCACTCGGCGTGCAGATTTTGCGTCAGGAAGCCGAACATCTCAGCCTTAAGCCACAGTTCTCGATCATGGATTCCGACGACTGCTTCGGCATGATCCAGGAGCAGATCGGCACCACCGACAAAGGCCTGATCCGCAAGATCCAGTCGATCATTTCGCTGTGGAAAAACGGCCTCGTGCTGCCCGACGAAGCGATGAAAATCGCGGCTAACGAAGACGAACACCAGGCCGCAATCGTCTATCGCAACTACGTGGCGACCCTGCATGCGTACCAGGCGGTGGATTTCGACGACCTGATCCGGCTGCCCGCTGAACTCTTCGCGCAAAACGAAGCCGTGCGCGAACGCTGGCAAAACCGGCTGCGCTACCTGCTGATCGACGAGTACCAGGACACCAATACCTGCCAGTACGAATTGCTCAAGCTACTGGCCGGACCCCGCGCAGCCTTTACCGCCGTAGGCGACGACGACCAGGCGATCTACGGCTGGCGCGGCGCGACGCTAGAAAACCTCGCCCAGCTAGGCAAAGATTTTCCGAAGCTGCACATCGTTAAACTCGAACAGAACTATCGTTCGACGGTGCGCATCCTCAGCGCCGCGAACAACGTGATTGCGAACAACCCCAAGCTCTTCGAAAAGAAACTCTGGTCCGAACACGGCATGGGCGACAGCATCACCGTCACCCCCTGCAACGACGAAGAACACGAAGCCGAATCCGTCGTGTTCCGCCTCTCCGCCCACAAGTTCGAGCGACGCGCCCAGTTCCGCGATTACGCGATTCTTTACCGCGGCAATTTTCAGGCCCGCATCTTTGAACAAGTGCTGCGCCGCGAGCGCATTCCTTATGTGCTGTCCGGCGGCCAATCGTTTTTCGACCGTGCGGAGATCAAGGACATCTGCGCGTATTTGCGGCTGATAGCGAACGCCGACGACGACCCCGCCTTTATCCGCGCGATCACCACGCCACGCCGGGGCATTGGCAATACCACACTTGAAGCACTTGGCTCGTTCGCTGGCCAGGCAAAGGTTTCGCTGTTTGAAGCGGTGTATATGGGCGGCATTGAAGCCCGGCTTTCTGCACGCCAGGTTGAGCCACTGCGCATCTTTTGCGACTTCATGCAGCGCCTGACCGAGCGCGCCGACAAAGACGCCGCGACCACCGTGCTGAACGACCTGATGGACGCGATTCATTACGAGGCATATCTCTACGACGCCTTTGACGAACGCCAGGCGCAGTCGAAATGGCAAAACGTGCTGGAGTTTCTGGAGTGGCTCAAACGCAAAGGGACTAAACCCGAGGCAGCGCTATCCGATGCCGAAGAAGGCAATGAAGCGACCGGCTTTGACAATGCCGACGGCCTGGCGGACACCGGCAAGAACCTGCTCGGACTGATTCAGACCGTGGCGCTGATG
The DNA here is from genome assembly GCF_009455625.1 of Paraburkholderia bonniea. Lineage (NCBI taxonomy): Bacteria > Pseudomonadati > Pseudomonadota > Betaproteobacteria > Burkholderiales > Burkholderiaceae > Paraburkholderia > Paraburkholderia bonniea. Next base: position 321,405 of record NZ_QPEQ01000001.1, read on the forward strand.
TCGATGCTCGAAGGTAAGGAAGAAGATCCCGACGCCGTCAGGCTTTCGACCGTGCACGCATCGAAAGGGCTCGAATATCCGCACGTGTTTTTAGTGGGTATTGAAGAAGGGATCATGCCGCACCGTGGCGGCTCGGATGACGCCCCCGTTGATGACGCACGCATCGAAGAAGAACGGCGGCTGATGTATGTCGCCATTACACGGGCGCAGCGCAGCTTGCATGTGAACTGGTGCAAGAAACGCAAACGGGCGCGCGAGACCGTCGTGTGCGAGCCGTCCCGGTTTATTCCCGAGATGGGTCTGGATGACGCACCACCCCCCACCGCTGATGAAGCACCGATGTCGCCCAAAGACCGGTTAGCCAGTTTGAAGGCGTTGTTGCAGAAGCCTTGAGTGGCCGATAAAGACGGTATTAGCCGCGCATTGGAAAACAGCAATGCGGTGCGCGGTGTTGTTTGATGGGTTTTCTTTCCTCCTTTCCTCCTCCTTCTCTCCCTCCTGGTAAGACGCTTGCCGGTATTAAAACGCTTTTGTTTTGATATCGGCGAGGTCGTTGCGCATTGCTTTTTTTAGGCTGTATGCATTATGTGAATGGTGTTTTGTTTGTGGAGTAATTTTTATGCGGGTGTATATCGGGATGGGTGTTTTGAATATGATTGCGCGGTAAGGGTTTGGGGGGTGTTGTTTTTGGTGGGGGGTGTTTTTTGGATGTTTTCTATGATGGCGAAATAGAAGGTCATGTTGGGAATATTTTCCGGTGGAGTTTATTTTATAAATTTACTGGCTTCGCTGGATTTATTTTGGTGTTTGATTGTTGCGTAAGGAAATATCTGTGGCGACGTTAAGTGACTTCGCCGCGTGTAGGGTTTTTGCATGCGTCAAATAGATGTGCTTCGGATGATAGAGTAATTTTCTGGGTGGCTTGGTCTTTGGTGACTGGAAAATCTTCTTGTTGGGTGTAAGTATTTCCATGTTCTGGTGAGGTGTTTTGTGAAATTCAGTGAGCTAATGAAAATAAGGGAGAAGCCCCTCGAGTTTTATCGAGAGATGTTTTTGAAAGTGGGCTGGTTCTCATTGTTTTTAATTATTGTGGCCGCATTATTTTTCCCTGATGAAATTCCGGGTGGCAGTTTGGCGAGCTGGCTATCGGAAATGGGATTGATGTTTCCCCGAATTGAAGAATATTCAAGACGAACATCATTTCCATTTGCGTTGCTTGTTAGCTATGGCGCTGCATTTTGGCTTGGGTGGGGAGGAGGTTTTTTAATTTATCTGACTAGTACGATTAATCCGGTAATGAAAGAGAGGGCTACTAAATTTGATTCGAGAGCGAGGTGGTCAGGGATTGTTTTGACTGTGATATTGGCAGGATTTTTTTTGGACAAGGATGATGTAAATAAATCGATTTATTGGTTGTTTGGGTTGACGACGAAGTCAAGAATTTGTTTGGCGCTGATATCAGGAGGGTGGTTGTATGTTAATTTGATAGCGTCGGTTATGTTTTTTTATGCAATCGAATATTATGCAAGGAGATGCATATGGCAACGATAACAGATGAGGCGTTTTTGACGGGGGATACGAATAATCGCACTCCAGTTTTAGTTTCTGATAGTGATATTAGGGCGGCTATTGAATTTCTGCGGAATGATACCGTGGGTACGATATGGGACTCTGTTAGTGGTGGGGCGGATGAAGTTCTATTGCGAGTGACCCGGGGGGAGATAGTCGCAAAAATGGAATATGACGCTCTTGGGCAAAAAATGGCATCTGCCATGGAGAAATATCAGCAGAGGATTGTTGTAATAGCGAATCAGGCCAAATCGGAGAAGGTCCGGACAATACTCCGGTATACAGCGGAATCAATGCGTGAAGGGATTGCGAGACTGAATAGTGGGGGTAGTGGAGCGTATGCGAAGCATGCCGAATCGGTAATTTCGCTGACACGTGCAGCTGCGGCCCGTGCGGCATTAGGTTGAGCGAGTCAGTTGGTCAACTAGTTGAGCAGGGCGAACTGCTGGCACTAGACCAGCCAGGCATCGTCGAAATCCGCTTAAGCAAGGACAGCACCATCCGCACGCTGGAAAACGGCAACATGGTGCGCGGCAAAGGCAGCTTCATACAGATCGTAGATGGCAAACATACCGAACGAGAAATGCTCGAAGTATGGTTTGGCCAGGACACGCTGCATCAAAAATTCGACACGACGATTGCGTTACGCGACGATGTGACTGCGTTACCAGACATCAACGGGGCGGGCAATGTGCGCGACCTGTGGCAGGCGGCGAGTATGGAGACGGCTGAGGGTTCTGGATGCGGGTTAGTACCGGCTGCAGACTGAAGCCGCTTCATCCGATTGAACAAGCCGTTTGACGGGGTGAGAAACAAGCAGCGCACGATGCGCGGCGGATGTCTCGACGGACTGCCCGGGCAAGACATAAGCTGGAATCAAACTCTGCCTGTTTTGCTAAAAGCGATAGTCGTTGCGCCAGAGGTTTGTATGCAAAATGCATAATTCAAATGTTATTACGCCGATAAGATAATTCTTATGCTTAAAATATTGAGATGTATTTTTTAAATAAAATCATAGAGATAAAGATATCAGACGATTTTTGAAAAATTCGCCAATTGTAAAATTGTGTCAATAACGAATTTAATTGTTTGGATGGTGAATTTTTCGTGTAAGAATTACGATTCTTGAGGGGCGGAGGGAGTAGGCAAGGATTGAGATTTGTTGTTCACTCAAAAGCGCAATTTGTGTCGGCTATAAGATTTGTTGTGGCTAAAGGAAAAATATTCCTCCTGGAGATTTTTGGGGGATGTGGAGAAATTTGACTCTGTATTTGGAGGGGATGTGGATCAACATAAAATATATTGGGTAATAAAGCCGGTTTTTCGCATCGAATTTGCACGGAATATTTTTAATATAAAATCGGCCTAGTTGATTATTGTCGCTACCGCATCTCCTGCTAACATAAGTGATGGCGATAGCTCAGCTAATAGAGCATGTCGATTTTTTAGATCTATTCCGATTGTTTGGATATTTGGTATGCAGAGCAATTATCCTTGTACGGTAGCAATAACTTATGGTCCAGCCATATGCCTTGGATTTTTTGCTGGAATATTTAATGTTTCTGAAGATATAAAGAGCCAATTGACACTGAATTTATATCCGAGTAGGGAAAAGCAAAAAATTTTTTGCCGTCATGTATATGTGTGCTTTTGTGGCAGGGGCTTGGTGCATTGCGCAGCCGCCACTTGCATCAGGAGCTTTGCGTCTAGTCACATCTAGTCGGTTGGGTATAGCCATAGGTGTGCCGGGGTATTTTGGTGGAAATACATGGTTTGGGCGATACTTATTTCGGTAGGGAGGTTTTATTTTTTTGACTCGGAAAATAAAAAGTGACAGTTTTAACACAAGAAGGCTTGAATGCTATTGTGGATAATGTGGCAAATAATTCCACAGAAATTATCGGCATTTCTTTAAAAGCGGTGCTGGATGTCATAGGGCTTTGAGTTTGTGCATGGGTACAATATGCCAACTCTCAATTTGCCAGTTTTATTGGAGCATTTAATCAAAGTATAAATGTGAGAGGTGTTTTTGTGAATTTTAAAATAAGTCAAAAAAATTTCTGGAAATTCAATTTTAGCTTTTTTGTTTCAATACCAATTTTTTTCTCTCTTTTATCCCCGGATCGGATGCCTAATGACCTGTTGGCACGACAGCTTTATACTGTGGGTCAAATTGTTCCGGTAATTAAAGCTTACTCAATGTTAACCGAGTTTCCCTTTGCTTTGACTCTTGGTTTGAGTAGTGCATATTGGAGCAGCATGATTGGAGCTGTGGTCATGTATGTTTTTTATGTTAGAGATGGAAAGGTCCGTGAGCGAATCGGAAAATCTGGGCGAGAATTAAAAGTGTACCCTTTTATAATTTTGGGGGTGCTTTTATTTTTGGCTGGAACTTCAGGCTCGCCATTGAATGTCGGTGCTGGAAAATGGCTGATTCTTGCGTTGAAATATAGAGTTGCCCTCGCGTTATTGTCTGGTGGAGTATTTGTGGCGTGCTGGATGACATGGTTGGGAATTTTTCTTGTTTTACATTGTTACCTAAGGAGTTTTTTCCATGGACGCAAATAAATCTGATTCGAATGGTGTAGTGGATATAACTATTTCAGATGGAGTAATTTCATTTATTGGAGAAAACTTTTCGGATATTTGGACGGCTGCAAGTGCTGGATTGGATCAAATATATGATCGTATAGTGAAAGATAAAAATATTACTGCGGGCGAATATGAAGTCTTGGGGCGAAAAATGTTGGGCACAGCCGACGACTTTGGTCGCAGGCTGCTTGATATAGCTCATCGAGCTTCCACAAAAGAAGAGCGGCTAATTGTTATACAGGTTGCGAAAACGGTTCTGGACAGCGTGATCACGCTACGTGTTCGTGGACGGGAAGCGATTGAAAATCATGGTCGAGCGCTCGCTATTGGTATGAGGGCAGCAGTAGCTCGCGCCGCATTGAATCGTGTTGGAATGCTGGTTGATGGTATTACGCTAGGGACAGACATTAAAAATGCCCGGCGAACTGGTGATTGGGGAAAGGTTGCAGAAACAATTGGAAGTATCGTTGGTTCGTTTCCTGCGGCATCTGCGGGAGCTAGTCTTTTTGCTGTGTTTGGTACTGCCTTGGCGACTGGGTTGGGCGTATCTCTTGCGGGTGTACCGCTTGCCATAGTGGTAGCAATTGGTGGCGCAGTAGGCGCTATCGCTGGTTCGGCAGTGGGTGCATATCTTGGCCGGCAGATTTGGAATGCCTTGGTTGGTCCGCTCCAAAGCATCACCGATTTCTTCAAAATTCTCGTCCCTAGCTTGGGCATGATCGACCCCCTAATCCTCGATCTAAACGGCGACGGCATCCACACCACCGGCGTGGACCAGTCCAGCGCCCATTTCGACTTCGCAGGCGAGGGCAGCCGCACCCACACCGGCTGGATCACCACCGGCGACGGTTTTCTCGTCCTTGACCGCAACAACAACGGCGCCATCGACACCGGCGCGGAACTCTTCAGCAACTTCACCAAACTCGCCAACGGCATGCTCGCCGCCAACGGTTTCGACGCGCTACGCGAATACGACAGCAATAAAGACGGCGTGATCGACCGCCACGATGCGATCTGGTCTTCACTAAAAATCTGGCGCGACGGCAACAGCGACGGCATGACCCAGCAGGGCGAACTGCTGACACTAGACCAGTCAGGCATCGTCGAAATCCGCTTAAGCAAGGACGGCACCATCCGCACGCTGGAAAACGGCAACATGGTGCGCGGCAAAGGCAGCTTCATACAGATCGTAGATGGCAAACATACCGAACGAGAAATGCTCGAAGTATGGTTTGGCCAGGACACGCTGCATCAAAAGTTCGACACGACGATTGCGTTACGCGGCGACGTGACTGCGTTACCAGACATCAACGGGGCGGGCAATGTGCGCGACCTGTGGCAGGCGGCGAGTATGGAGACGGCTGAGGGCGCGGCACTGCGCACGCTGCTCCGGCAGGTGGCCGCAGTAAAAACCACGACTGAACAGCATGCGCTGATCGAGTCGCTATTGAAGGCGTGGGTGGCGACGTCAAGCATGACGACCACGCAAACGATGGAAGCGGCTGGCCAGCGCCGGCTGGTGGGTGAAAACGCTACGCGAGAATGGGCAGGCCGTCTGACGGTGCTGGAAAAGATGGCGGGCACGATGCTGGACGCGCGCGGTGACGGCGTCGTGATACTGAGCCCCCAGCGTTTCCGGCAGATCCAGCGGGCATGGGAAACGCTGGTGCACTCGGTGTACGTGGCAGTGGCCTCGCAGACCACGTGGAAGCCGTATCTGGATGCGATCCGTTACCGGTTTGACGCAAACGGCCGGGTCAGCATGGATTTCAGCGGGATGGTGGCGTTGTTGCAGACAGCATCCGGGCGCGTCGGCACGATAGAAACGGCGCTGCTGATGACCGAATTGATCCGGCAGCACGGTGAGGGCTGGCGGGCGAACGGTTTCGCGCTGGAAGCGCATTTACAGCGCTACGTCGCCGCGCATGATTCGGCGGCGCTGCGTGCCGCGTTGGCGGCGGTGGGTGTGCATTACGGCGCGGGCGACGTCGAGGGTGGGGCTGGCGCGGATCTTCTGCTGGGCATCGCAGGCAGCACCCGATTGACGGGTGGCGCGGGTGATGACTTGTTGCTGGGCACTAGCGGCGATGAAAAGCTGAACGGCGGAACGGGCAGCGATCAGTATTTCTTTGGCCGCAACTCGGGCAACGACACGATCAATGATGAACATGACCTCTATGAAGACGACGTCGATGTACTGAACTTCGATGCGGATGTGCTTCCTGAAGACGTGATGGTGAAGCGGGATGGTTACAGTAACGATCTGCTGGTAACGATCAGGGGTGCGACGAATGTGCTGCGTATCAAGGATCAGCTGTACCAGTCTGGCGAGAAATTCATCAAAGCCATTGAGCAATTCAAGTTCGCTAATGGCACGATCTGGAGCAAGGATGAAGTCGCGCTGATGACGCTAAAAAGCACCTCAGGCAATGATGTGATTTATGGCTTCAACGGCAGCGACACTTACCTGTTCGGCCGTAACTCGGGCAACGACACCCTCTTTGAAGACTACGATTTCAGCGACAGGGACAAAGACGTTGTTCAATTCGATGCAGATGTTCTGCCCGAGGACGTGACGGTAAAGCGGGATGGCAGCACTGACGATCTGCTGGTAACGATCAGGGGTTCGGCAAACGTGTTGCGTATCAGCGAGCAGTTACGGCAGCTTGGTCAGACGTTCTACAAAGCCATCGAGCAATTCAAGTTCGCCAACGGCACGATCTGGAGCAAGGACGAAATCGCGCTGATGACGCTACAAGGCACCTCAGGTGACGACCTTCTCATAGGCTTCAACGGCGACGATCTAATGGACGGAGGCGCAGGCAACGACCGTCTCTATGGCGGCAACGGCAGCGACACCTACCTGTTCGGCCGTAACTCGGGCAACGACGTCATTGGCGAAGAATATGACTTCGACAAACGCTACAACGACGTCGTTCAGTTCGACACTGACGTCCTGCCAGAAGACGTGATGGTGAAGCGCGACGGCGAGAGCAACGACCTGCTGGTAACGATCAAAGGCGCAACAAACGTGCTGCGCATCAAGGACCAGTTACAGCAACACCGCGAGGAGTTCATCAAAGCCATTGAGCAATTCAAGTTCGCCAACGGCACAACCTGGAGCAAGGACGAAGTCGCGTTGATGACGCTACAAGGCACCCCAGGTGACGACCTTCTCATAGGCTTCAACGGCGACGATCTGATGGATGGCGGTGCAGGCAACGATCGTCTCTATGGCGGCAACGGCAGCGACACCTACCTGTTCGGCCGCAACTCGGGCAACGACGTCATTGGCGAAGAATATGACTTCGACAAACGCTACAACGACGTCGTGCAGTTCGACACTGACGTCCTGCCAGAAGATGTGATGGTGAAGCGCGACGGTGAAAGCAAGGACCTGCTGATAACGATCAAAGGCGCAACAAACGTGCTGCGTATCAAGGACCAGTTAGATCAACACCGCGAGGAGTTCATCAAAGCCATCGAACAATTCAAGTTCGCCAACGGCACAACCTGGAGCAAGAACGAAGTCGCGTTAATGACGCTAAAAAGCACCCCAGGTGACGACCTCTTAATCGGCTTCAACGGCGACGACACCCTCGACGGTGGCTCCGGCACCAACACCCTCGCAGGCGGCGCAGGCAACGACACCTACCTCCACGGCCGCCGCTCAGGCCATAACACGATTGAAGAAGGCTACGACTTCGACAAGCGCTACATCGACGTGGTGCGCTTCGACGCCGACATCCGTCCGCAGGACCTCACCGTCAGCCGCGAGCTATACACCAGCAACATCGTGATCAAGATTGACGGCTCGCATACCGAACTCAGAATCATCGATCAACTGGTCCAGCACAACGACGAGTACGTCAAAGGCATCGAACAGTTCGTCTTCGCGGACGGCACGATCTGGGACAAACAGACAATCGCCGAGAAATCCGCACGCACGCCGCAAATCAGAAGCCTGATGGGTTGGGCTGCAGGAGAGAACGCGCACCTGCACGATCCGATTGGCCACATGTGGAAGAAGTACTACGCGGCAGGCGGGAAGCGCGCAGGCGAAGAATCGTTTTATGCCGACGGCACTGCACCGCTGCCGTGGAGTTCGCGCAAGTCGTCGGGGATTGCCGAAGCCGCCGCCGACGCCTTACCCAAGTCCCCCGTTCTACCGGCCTACAGCAAAATTGAAAGAGACGCCGAAGCCATGTGTCAGGGACTATTGCGCGCGTATGCCACGCCATCGGCTGCCACTACCACCCGCGAACAACCGCGCGAAACAGCGCTCTTTGCACCACCGTTGATCGCATCGAATATCAGCTAACGCAATCACAGACAACCAAAGCAGGCGAGTTCTTTACACCGGATACGGTGGGCATCGTTCCGCACGTATCCGGCGTTTATATGAATTAGTTCAGCAATAACGTAGTCAGGCAGTAGAAAAAATGCACAACGAGACAACACCAGGCACCGCATCTGGCGGGGCTTCCAGGGGAAACCTTCCTCTATCAATTCAGCCCGGCTCACCACCTGATCCGTCATCTAACACCAAAGCCCATTACGATCACCGCGACGACACAGGGCTTTCCTGTCTTGTTGCTGTGGCCCGCTTTCACGGCGTTGCGGCGGATATTAACCAGATCGCCCACGAATTCAAAACCGGCATCAAACCCCTCGATTGCAAACAGCTTCTGCTCGCAGCCCGCTCGTTAGACCTAAGCGCGAGGCTGGTTAAAGCGCGCCGCTCGCGCATCAACCGCATCGCGCTCCCAGCCATCGCAGTCGCCAAAGACAACACGTTCTTTATCGTCACCGAACTTGATAAAGACGCCGCGCTGATTTATCAGCCCAGCATGTCCGATCAGGATTCGATTCCGTTTGACACCTTCTGGCAAGGTTGTGAAGGCAACCTGATTCTGTTCACCTCGCGCGCGACGATGCGTGACTCAATAGCGAAGTTCGATTTCAGCTGGTTTATCCCGGCGCTGATGAAGTACCGCACGCTGTTGACCGAAGTGTTGATCGTCTCGTTCTTCATCCAGATCCTCGCGCTCATCACACCGCTGTTCTTCCAGGTGGTGATGGACAAGGTGCTGGTGCATCGTGGCTTAACGACGCTCGATGTGATTACCGTCGGGCTATTTGTTGTCGTGCTGTTTGACGTCGCGCTCAACGCGCTGCGCAGCTATGTGTTTTCCCATACCACCAGCCGTATCGACGTCGAACTCGGTGCGCTGTTGTTTCGTCACCTGCTGAAGCTGCCCATCGCGTACTTTCAGGCACGGCGGGTGGGTGATTCGGTCGCGCGGATGCGCGAGCTGGAAAACATCAGGAGCTTTCTCACTGGCAACGCGATCACGCTAGTGATGGATCTGCTGTTCTCGGTCGTATTCATCGGCGTGATGCTGTATTACAGCGGCTGGTTGACGCTCATCGTGGTGATCTCATTGCCGTGCTACGTGATTTTGTCCGTTGCGTGCACGCCTGTTTTGCGGCGGCGTCTGGATGAAAAATTCGCGCGTGGCGCGGAGAATCAGGCGTTTCTGGTTGAAACCGTTAGTGGTATCGACACGGTGAAAACCATGGCCGTCGAGCCGCACTGGATTCGCAACTGGGAGAACCAACTGGCGGCATATATCGGCGCGAGCTTTCGGGCGGCGACTGTGGGCATCTGGGCAAGCGGTGGCGTCAACCTGATTAGCAAGCTGGTCACAGTCGCGTTGATGTGGGTGGGGGCCCGGCTGGTGATCGAAGGCAAGCTCACGGTGGGCCAGTTGATTGCGTTCAACATGCTTTCCGGCCAGGTGGCCGGGCCGATCATGCGGCTCGCGCAACTGTGGACTGATTTCCAGCAAACGGGTATTTCGGTCGCGCGTCTTGGCGACATCCTGAATGCTCCAACCGAAACGCAAGATGCGAAAACCTCGCTGCCACCACTAGTCGGAAAAATTGATCTGGATGACGTAGTTTTTCGCTATCGCCCGGATGGCCCGCCTGTTTTGAGCGGCCTGAATCTGTCGGTGAAGGCGGGCGAGGTATTGGGGATCGTGGGCCAGTCTGGTTCAGGAAAAAGCACGCTGGCGCGTTTGGTGCAGCGCATGTATGTGCCGGAGAGCGGCCGAGTGGCGATTGACGGCCATGATCTCGCGCTGGTCGATGCTGCTTCGCTGCGGCGTCAAGTTGGCGTGGTGCAGCAGGAAAACGTGCTGTTTAACCGCAGCATCCGCGACAACATCGCGCTGACTGATCCAGGTGCGCCGCTCAAAGAGGTGATGGAGGCCGCCGTCCTCGCCGGAGCACATGATTTCATCTCTGAGCTGCCGCAAGGCTATGACACGCTGGTCGGTGAACATGGTTCGACACTCTCGGGCGGGCAGCGGCAGCGCATCGCCATCGCGCGGGCGCTGATTAACAATCCGCGCATTCTCATCTTTGATGAAGCCACGAGTGCGCTCGATTATGAGTCTGAGCGCATCGTGCAGGACAACATGCGCTCGATCAGCAAAGACCGCACCGTGCTGGTCATCGCACACCGTCTGTCAGCCGTGCGTCACGCCGATCGCATCATCGTGCTGGAGCGCGGCAAGCTGGTTGAAGAAGGGCCTCACGCATACCTCATTACGACTGGCGGTCCGTATGCACGGCTGTGCAGCTTGCAGGAGGGTGGTTGAATCATGCGAATTTCTCTCTGGTTGAGCGCCGCACGCGAAATGTGCGGGCAGTATCGCCGTGTGCTGCGCGACGCATGGCACACACGCGACAAGAACCCGGTTCTGTGGAACCCGGACGAAGCTGAGTTTCTACCGGCTGCACTCGCGCTGGAACGCACGCCGGTTTCACCGTTGCCCCGGGTGGCGATGGGCATGCTGCTTGCCTTACTAGTGCTAGCCGTGCTGTGGGCGATCTTCGGCAAGATCGACATCGTGGCCACGGCTGACGGCAAGATTGTTCCCGATGGCCGTGCCAAGATCATTCAGTCAATCGAAACCGCGAAGGTCACCGCCATTCACGTGCGCGATGGGCAACTGGTGCAAGCCGGTGACGTCCTGCTTGAACTTGATTCGACTGCCTCAGCCGCAGACCGTTTGCGTCTGCGCGATGACTGGGCCGAAAGCTGGCTTGCCGCGATGCGTGCCCGGGCGGTGCTGGCGGGGATCGCGTCCGGCTCGACCCCGCAGCTTGAAGCGCCGCGCGCTGAAGATGACGTCCCGGCTGCGCTTGTGCCCAGCGCGGCACGTATCGCCCAGGAACAGCGTTTTCTCGAAGGTGAGCTGGGTGAGTTCCGCTCGAAGGTGGCTCGTCTGGATGCGGAGATCGCCCGTAACCGCGCCGAGCTGCAAACCGTGGGCGCGGTGATTAACCGGTTGCAGCAAACGCTAAAAATAGCGCGCAGCCGTGAGGGTGATTTGAATGATCTCGCGGCCAAAAACTATGTTTCCCGCCATGAGTATCTGGAGAAACAGCAAACACGGATTGAGCAGGAGGGCGAATTAGCCGCGCAAAAAAGCCGAACCGGAGAAATCCAGGCCGCGATGATGAGCGCCCGCCGCCAGCACGATGAACTAGTTGCGACCACTCGCCGCACGATGCTCGACAACCTGAACAGCGCAGCGCAAAAAGCCGCTGAACTGCGTCAGGAATTCATCAAGGCCGATGCGCACGACCGTTTTATGACGCTCAAGGCACCCGTCGATGGCGCGATTCAGCAACTTGCTGTGCACACCGTGGGCGGTGTCGTGACTGCCGCACAGCCGCTGATGGTGGTGGTGCCACGCGATCGCCCCGCTGAAATCGAAGCCTTCCTGGAGAACCGCGATGTTGGTTTTGTGCGGGCGGGGCAGAACGCAGCAGCCAAGATAGAAACGTTTTTGTATACGCGTTACGGCACGTTGCCAGCCGAAGTGCTCAGCGTGTCGCATGACGCCATCGAAGACGAAAAGCGCGGTTTGATTTACGCCGTGCGCCTGAAGCTGCCCCAAGCGACGATGCACATTGATGGAGAGGAAGTCGAGCTGACGCCGGGCATGGCCGCGAGCGTTGAAATCAAAACCGGCAAGCGCCGCCTGATCGAATACTTCATGAGCCCGCTGCTGACGCACGTCAATGAGAGCCTGCATGAACGCTAAGCTGATTCCCCGCTTGTTCTCTCGCGTGCTCTCCCGTTTGTTATTCCGCTGCCTGAGCGTGTCTTTGTTATGGGTTGCGGGTGGCGTGCACGCTGCGCTGTCTTTCGAGGAGTTTGATCCACTGGCCAGTGTTCACGAGCTTGCCGCACCGCCACCGTTTGCGCTGATGCCAGAGACAAGCGGCATCACTCCATGCAGCTTCGACTCTCCCGCTTCAGCCATCACGCTTGAAGAAGCCGCCGACCGCGCGTTGTGCCATCACCCGCAGACTCGCCGCGCCTGGGCCAGTGCCCAGGTTCAGGCTGCTCGCGTGGGACAGGCCCGGGGCGCGATGCTGCCGACACTCGCTGGCGTGCTAAACGGCTCGCTGAACCAGGCCACAACTTCAGCGGAAAGCCGCTGGACACCGAATTCGTCGTATCACGGCACCAGCCGCGCCGCTGAGCTTTCGCTGGAATGGGTCCTCTTCGATTTCGGTGCCCGTTCAGCCGAAGTGCGAAAAACCCAGGCGCTGCTGAATGCGGCGAATCACTCGTTGAATGCCGCGACGCTCGACGTGCTGTATACAACGGCGCGGGATTACATTGCCGTGCTCACCACGCAAGCCCAGGCGAGCGCAGCACGGCAAGCCGAGGACAACGCACAGCAAAGTCTGCAGGCAGCCGAGGCACGCATGACATCTGGCGTGGCCTCAGTGGCGGATGCGTTACAGGCACGCACCGCGTTTAACGAGGCGAAGCTCGCGCGAATCAAGGCGCAGACAGCCCTCGCGGAAGCACAGGGCGCACTGGCCATCGACATCGGGGTTGATCCCGGCACCCCGCTGCAACTGACTGAAACCCCGAGCCTCGCGCGCCAGCCCAAAGTTCAGTTGCAGACAATTGGCGCGTTGCTTGAAGAAGCGCGCACGCATCATCCAAAGCTGCTTGCCGCCCGAGCGGAATTAAATGCCGCAGAGGCATCGCTGGCGAGCGTGCGGGCTCAAGCGCTACCCAGCGTGAGACTTCAGGGCGGAGTCTCGAACAGCTATCGCCCGATGGCCAGCCAGGGAGAAAGTGGCAGCCTGACGACTCGCTCGCGCAGCCGCTACGTCGGGGTGCGGATCAACATTCCGCTTTTTGAAGGCTGGAGTTCGATGTACCGGAGCCGCGAAGCCCGAGCGCAGATACGTCTGCAACAAGCTGACATTGCCGGAACCGAGCAGCAGGTTGTCCTGAACATCTGGAAAAGTTATAACGCGGTCGATGCCGGGGTACAGACACTTCAGCAAGCCGAGGCCTTGCTAGAGAACGCGCTGCTGGCGTTTGCCGCCGCCAGGGCGCGTTACCACGCCGGAGTGGCGGGCATGACCGAGCTGTTGCGCGCACAAGACTCACTGGTGGAAGCGCGTCAGCAACGCATTGCCGCTGAAGCAGACTGGCAGGTGGCCCGCTTGAGTCTGGCCGCGAGCCTCGGGCAGTTGACACGTGCCAGCCTTGATGCCGACACCATCAGCGCAAGATAATCCGCATAAAAAACCCGCTGCAGCGCAGACATTGCAGCGGGTCATTGAGCCTGGTCAGTAAACCAGATAGCGCTCAGGTGATTTGATACGGGCTACTTAACTGCGCCAACCATGTAATCAACGGCGGCTTTGACATCGGCATCCGAGGCACCGGAGCCCCCTTTGGGCGGCATCGCACCTTTGCCATGCAGCGCGTAGTTATAGACCGTCTCCATAGGTTCTTTCAGACGCGGTGCCCACGCTGCTTTATCGCCGAACTTTGGCGCGTTGAGCACACCGGCCGCGTGGCACACCTGGCAAACTTGCTGATAGAGCGCCTTGCCCGCTTGCGCCGCATCCGCACTGTTGCTGGCAACGGCAGAGGGTGAGGGTGCCTGGGCCACATTGGCGATGGCCGCCATGGCTGCTGCCTGAGCACTTGACGCCCCCGCATCAGGGGCCGCGGCCGCAGTTGATTCAGTGTGCGGCGTAGCGGCGGGCACAGGAGGATCGGTAAATTTAGCGCCAGCGTTGTTTGCCATATAAACCACCGCGAGCCCGATTTCGTGATCGCTGTAGTCATCTGGGCTGGTACCGCCACGCGCGGGCATGGCCCCTTTTCCTGCGAGAGCCGTGCGCCACATCGTGTCGAAGCCCGACGCGAGATAAGGTGCCCAATCTGTTGCGCTGGTGAATTTGGGCGCACCCGCCGTGCCGGCCGTATGACAGGTGGCGCAGACAGCGTGATAAACCTGCTCGCCGGTTTTATAGACCGGCGGTGCGTTGGCATCACGCAGCGCAACCTGAGCTAGCGGCGCGATACGCTGAGAAACTTCCGCGTTTGACAGGCTGTCGGTACCTGCGCCGACCCGCGTCGAGTTATCGACGTAGTACGCGAGCAGCACGATGATGATGATGGGAATGGCAAAGCCCGCGATGATCGCAGCGACGAGCTGTGCAGGGGTTTTGATCGGCATTCCGTGTGGAGCTTCGCTCATGCTTGTCTCGTCTCCCGTGGGTATTGTGGCGAGCGGTTCAGCGTGACGGCAACGACCTGTTCGGCTTAGTGATGCGCTTTCTGGTTCTGGTGCTTTTTGGTGCTTTTTACTTTTGATTCTTGTAGCAGCGGGCTGAGTGATGCTGTAACTGAGGCTGTAACTGACTGCCGCTGGCCGCTCTCTGGCGAACTGCCGGGACGATTATAGACGGACGTTTGAGCGGCGGCGAGTGTGACGATTCGCTCTTCAGCAGGCGTTTACCCGCATTTCGCTGATCGTCTGGCTGGCTGCTAGCCGGAGATGGGGCGTGCCGCAGGGGGGCGGTGGACGAGTGCATTGAAACCGGGTATCCTTCCGGTCTCGCTGGGCGCTGCTTTCGTTGAGATCGCAGCGCCTTCGTGTTGAAGCGCCCGTAGCTCAATGGATAGAGTACTGCCCTCCGAAGGCAGGGGTTGCTGGTTCGATCCCAGCCGGGCGCACCAATAGCCGTAAGGCTTTCAGCGATTTCATCCGTTCCCGCTCCCATCGAATACACCTAAACTGCAGCTAACTTCGGTATAGCTGGCATTGTCATCGGCTGCACCCGCTGCGCCAGGTGATCGGTTGACAGGTGCGCATACCCCTGCACCATCTCTAGCGTTCCCCCCAAGCTCCTTGAGTACCTGTACCGGTGTGCCGTGCTGCACATCCAGCTTGCCCACGTGTGGCGCAGATCGTGCCAGCGGAAATCGCGGATACCTGCGTGGTTTAACGTCTTTTTCCATGCGGCGGTGACCGGCTTGCCGTGATATACGGACACGCTTTCGTGAGCTTAATGAGTGGCTTAGAGAAGAGATAAGCCGATTTAACGATTACGAGACTCCACTGATAACCACCCAAGAAAAAAACACGTTGCCGAACCGGAAATCGATTAAAAAAACCGCGTAACTACGCGGTTTTGCATCGCAAATGAGGAATCGCTTAAGCGTGCGATGCGTGCTCCAGTACCTCGTCAGCTCACGGGTTAATACTTTTTTCTGCTGCGGTTGCTGCGGTTGTTGCGATGCCAATAGCTGCATGCACATCAGGACGAATCCGCAGCATCAGCTTGCCTGATGCTGGTTTTTGCGCCGCACGCCCGGTTTTCGCACCGTCCTCAAGAGAGTGATCGACTGCCTGATGGAAATCGGTCGTTAGCTCAGTCACGGTCTCGCCGTGAAAGCTGATGCGATCTGCCACGGCCAGTACTTGATCTACGAAAATATTGTCGCGTGGATCAAACTCGACCCGCGCCAGATAACCTTTATTCCCGAGTCTGGAATTCGGCCTTTTCCCCCGTGGGCTCAAGGTCGTAGCGTAAGCCACCACAGCAGCAAAATCGCAGTCCCCTCCTCGCCCGTGGGCTTCGCTCGCGCTGTCGGCTTTGATGCGTCGAATTTGCCATGCGCCGAGTCCAAGCGGAAAGGAAAAAAACATCAATATCTATTAACAAAACTAACGAATAACAAAACGAACCGATTGCCCTTTGCAATATTCTTCATCCATGAAGCGCTTGCAGCCATGAACGATGTAGCAGACAGTTCGCGCACGCAATTGGCGTATCACTTACCGACGCGGTGCTTCATTCGTTAGTTAGTTAAAAAATCGAATTGGTAACCTCGAAAAACGCTGATTTGAAAGGTTATTTTGAAAGAAGCCGGACGAATCGAAATGGCGCGCTAAGAACAGAAAAAGTACTATTTAAAATTCAATCGTGGCAAGATAAATAATCTATAAGCCTTCCTATTGCCCGTGTCGGAAATATCTTAATCATCATGCTATCAATTAACTAATATTCGCAGTAAATCCTAAAAATAAATCGCCTCTTAAGATTCCATCTATCGCTATGGCCATCTTCGCATTGCAAATTAATTCAATCTCCATGCAGGCGCCGCTTGCCGATAATGACAGGGGATTTTCAATTGCCCGACTTTCAGTGCGGTTGGCTATGGGACGAAGAGCGCATCAAAAGTTTGATTGAGCTTACCCATTCAGTAATAGATTCGTTTTTCGGGGACAAGCTCAAAGCTCTTCCGCTCCTTTCATTCAGGTCTTGTTCTTCAGCCTTGTCACTCGTTACGCCATGCCTCTTGCCCTGCTCGATTATCTCGATACGCCAGCCTGGACTCGTCTGCGTCACTACATCGTCAAGCAACCACACGAGGATGGGAAGAACCGAAGCTATCTCGACCTCGACAAGATCAAGTCTGCTTCTCGTGAGCTTCAGGTGTTCGGTCTGTCTTGCCTAAAGCGTGATGAAGATCTGGTTCGGGAGCGTCGGCAGGAAACAAAAATTGTCACTAGCAGAATCAATCAATGGCTTGGATATTATCGGGATTCCTTGCGATTTCTTGATCTCGATGGCCTTGCCCAATTCGTCGGTACGCGCAAAACCTGGTTTGGACCGCAGAATGCGTTCTTGCCTCCTGGAAAGCTTGCCGCTGGCCGTATCCCGCTAGCCACCACCAGGACAAACGATCCCGCATGGAAAGACATCGAAGACGCCGCTGAACAAGCCGCCCAGGCTGCGTCCAGTGCGAATGCCGATGCTGCTCTCCCGTCTGGTGCACCGGTTCTGGTTTTGCTCGGGTACGAATATAAGAAGGACGAGAAGGATATCCAGCGTGTCGTTTGTGGTTTGCCGGCCATCCTCGATCCCGATACCGGTGAGCTGTCTGGTCAGCCGTTGCCGATCATCATCAACGCCCGCAATCTGTCCACCCCTGATCGTGAAGCTCGTGCGCCGCGCCTTGGGCGCATGCTTACCGCGACCGAAGAAGATGCGCTCGCAAGTGCCACTGCGGATATCGCGGAGGAGGACAAGAACAAAAACGAGGACGATGGCTCTACTGGTGAGTCAACTGATCCCGATGATCTTGCCGTCAACATTGAATCGGATACCGAAGTTTTGCCGAATAAACCTGCCGCCTCAAATTGGGCATTGTTCTGGGCGCGCATGAATGAAGAATTTCGCTGCTATCAGGATGAGGAGCCACGCGATCTGGTTGATCTGAGCTGGGAGAGTCCAGGCAGGCGGAATAACCGTCTGCAGTTTCTTGGTGTTGCGCCTTACACCGCTATCCCGCCCGCGAATCGCCGTCTGGTCTCGTTCGTGGACCAACTGCTCGATACGTCCGAGCCGCCTGCGTTGCTTGAACAGCTGATCGAGGCCACGTCACGCTTGCAGCATTCGCGTCCTAGTGTGCGCTGGAATTCGGGCGAAAGCCAAAATGCACGGGGGCGGCACACAGGTCACATGGGTGGCATCTTCGGTCTAGACCGGACGCAACGACTTGCGTTATGGCAAACGACGCTCGCCAGAGACGGTAACGCCATCGCAGTGTCAGGGCCACCAGGCACGGGCAAAACGTCGATGCTCCAGGGGGTGATTGCCACTTTCGTTGTCCAGTCTGTTCTCAATGAAAAGCCTTGCGTCGTGCTTGCTGCCAGTCAGACCAATCAGGCAACGACGAACATGATCAAGGCGTTCAGCGATGACGAGCGCCTGTACAAGCCGGAGGTGCCTGTCAGCATCGAACGCCGCTGGATCGACGGTTTTCCGGCGTATGGCTCCTTTTTCCCGTCTGCTTCAAAGCTCAAGAATTCGTCGGGCATTCCGTATCAACTCGTCAAGCGCGGCCGTTTGTACGATCCGGCACTCATCGTGTCTGGACTGGCAAAAATCGGCGGCGACGAGCACGGCTTGTCTATGGTCACAGCCGAAGAGATCCGGCCTTTCGTTGCTCAGTTTCGTGAATGCTTCGATGCCTGGCTTGCTGCGTTGGGTAAAACGACGGCGACAACCCCTGCGAAATACCTGCGTACCCGGGTCATGCAACTGGTCGGTGCGAAGGGGTTTCTTGGTGAGGCACTGGATCTTGCCGACCAGCTATATAGCGCGCTATCGCGTGCGGCTTTTACGGATCTTTACCGCGCCACCCAGCGTCGGACCCGTTTGTCACGCCCGCTACCGAAAGATCGTGCTGGCGAGATTCAGTCACTCTCATTCGATATCGAGCGCATGTCGAATACGAGTGCAAACATCAAGGCCTTGCTTGCCGCGCTCTTCAATCCTCCTGCTGAGACCTTGATTGATCGTCTGATCGAGAAAATCGTCCCTCGTACCTGGCGCGCGTCGTACACGCGTGAGCTTAATCTCCTCACGCGTTTGCGCCGGATCCTGATTGATCTTGATCCCGGCACGATCCCCGCCACGGACCGGATTGCGCTCGTTAAAGCGGGCGCTGAGCGGCTCGGCTCTCTGAGCGAGCAGATCAGTGCGCTGGAAGCGCGGCGTGCGCGATGGACCCGCTGGCAGAGCCTGCGCACTTTGGTTGAAAAGACTCGTCATGCCCAACTCGCTGGCCTTGCCGAACGCTTGGCCGACGCAGATCAGTTTTATGAAACGCTCAGTCATCTTGGGAAACTCGCGCGCAGGCATCGCGGTAAGGACTTCTCTGACGCGTTTACTGCGGGCTTTAAACAGCATCAGTCGTCGCCGTTTGACGGTACGCCGATATTCGCTCTTGGTAAAACGCTTCATACACTCCTGGGTGACGCTCGTCCTGACAATCCCGAGAGCCTTGAGAAGGTGCGTCATCAGATCGAATGTGTGCTCGATCTCACGCTGCGCTATGAAGCATTTCATCTCTCGATGCGCTATTGGGAAGCGCGCTGGTTAGAGGAGGCATCGAAGCCTCTGCCGGACAGGCCCGAGGATGAATTGCGTGTGGCGCTTGAACGTGCCGCGATGTTGTCGCCGGTGACGGTCGCTACGGTCCAGACAATTCCTGCGCTGGCGCTCTATCTCGATGCGAATACGAGCCCACGTTATCTAACGCAGCTTGCGGATTGGCTGATCGTTGATGAAGCGGGCCAGGTGCCGCCCCATCTTGCTGTGCCAATCGCGGGTCTGGCTCGCCGGGCGCTGGTGGTGGGTGACGTAGAGCAACTCGAACCTGTCGTCGAAGTCGATCGCCGTAGCAACCTCGACTTGCGCCATCGCCATGATCTCAACGCGTTGACGAACGTGCATGAGCGCGATCATCTGGATGTGGAGCGTGGCAACTTCATGGCGGTTACCCAGTACGCGGCGGCGCGGCACGAAGACGTTGAGCAGGGTCGCTTCGGCGTCATGCTCAAGTATCACTATCGTTGCCGCAAGACGATCATCGAGTTCTGCAATCAACTGGTTTATGGCGCGATTGATCCGCTCGTGCCGATGATTCCCGATGCCAAACGTTTTGCCCGCTCGCCGGAAGAGGCTGTGGCCGATGAGGAATTACTGCCGCCAATGGGTTTTGTCGCTGTAGTGGGCAGGCAGACGCCGTCGAACGATAGCCAGGTCAACCTCGCTGAGGTCGACGCCATCGTTGGTTGGTTCAAGGAAAATGGCGCTGCAATCGCCAGGCGCTACGGCAAGGTTGAGCGGGCCGTTGCCGTTATTGCACCGTATGGCGCGCAGGTTGCCCGCTTGCGTACCGAACTACGCAAACTGGGTTTAAACGTCCAGGACCCGAAGCAGCCCGCCAATGCCGCACCCGCTGAAACGGCCAGCGTTTCGCGCGAAAGTGCCGATGACACGATGGTGGTCGGCACGGTCCATTCTTTGCAAGGTGCCGAAAAAGAGGTGGTGATCTTCTCGGCCGTTAACGACGGAACAGGCAAGTCCGCGTTTATTGATCGCAAGAAATCCATGCTCAACGTCGCTGTGTCCCGAGCGAAGCACAGCTTCATCGCTTTCGGTCATCCCGATGTGATCCTGAAACGCGGCATGCTCCCGGGCGGGGTACTCGGCCGCTATCTACGCGAGCATGGCTGGAGGCTTTATCCGCGTGATCTTGTCGTGCTTGAAAGCCCGTCGAAGGTCCCGCTGGTGCAGCAAGCCTTTGGTCTTCTCGCTCAAGGTATTTCCACGGGGGGCCATTTGCGCGAAGTCGATATTCGCGCAGACGGCACGCCATCGTGGACGCCAAAGCCGAACGCCGAAACGCTGCTTGCTGCGTTGCAGGCATTTACCGGTTACGGCCCGCGCCACTACGACCAGATCTGGCTTGCCACAGACGACGACCGCGAAGGCGAGGCGATCGCCTGGCATGTGATGGATCTCGCGCGGAAATCGCTTCCCGATGTGGCTCAGTCCGTCTTCAGGCGCATGCGCTTCTATGCGATGTCGCCCGAGGCGATGCGAGAGGGAATGGCATTCGGTTCGATGGGGGTTGATCCGCAACGCGTGCGTGCCGCTCTTTCCCGTGCGATCGCGGACGCTTATATCGCACGTGAGATTGAAGCGGCCACGGGCACGCGCAGCGGCCGTGTTTCTTCCGCGTTGCTCGATGAAATTGATCATCTGGAGATCGAGCGCACTGCGCCGAGAAAGATCGAAGCCATTGACGTGTCGCTTCCTGAGCGCGATGGTCTGGTTCGCCTGGTACGTCTGGATAATGACGAGCCACTCGGCCAGGCTTGCGGCATTCCCGCTGCCGGGAACCTGTCGAGTCACACGGGAGTTGCTGCTGGAATGAGCGTTGAGGTCGAGGCAATTTCTCTTACGTGGGAAGAGCCAGATGCCCCTCAAACGACCACGGCCGAGGTGCTGCGCCGCCTCGTCGATGATTTGCATCTGGAACCCGCCCAGGCGATGGATGTCCTGCAGGTGCTTTACACCGGTGAGCCAGACGCTAGCCAATCTGAAGACGAAGTCGAAGTCGAAGGCACAGACAACGCATGAACGGTCTTGTCAGCTATCCCCGCACAGAGGGGACAACACTCGGCGATGTGCCTCGCGCTGCGTTTGCCAACCTGCCGGAGCCACTTCGCTCACGCGTCATTGCCCGTGAGCGCCACAGGCGTGATGCTTTTGCTGCCGCGAATCCTGGCAAGGAGTTTCTCGTGCGGGCCTATGTTTCCCCTGAGAAATTTGCCGAAGTGAGGGATGCGTTCATTCACGATGATGACGCGGCCCTGCGCGGGTTTCCTGAACCGGGTGCACAAGCTGGCAGCGTGCCGGTGTATTCGTTTGCGCTCGATTCCAGCGTTAATGAAACTTCTGAGGCTATGCGTAGCCTGTTTCGTTTTGATGATCCCAAGCGCAAAGGCGATGTGCACGAGCGTTTGCTCAATACGTTCCAGCACAACATTCGCTCAGCACAGGAACTCTCTGATGACACCGTGGTATGGCGCTTCATTGGCGCGAACTACACGCCGCAGAAAGATGGCCGCACTGCCTTTACCTGCAACAAGATAGGCGGTGACTTCTGGGGCATCGGGCCGATTCCTCACAGTGAAGCTCACTGGCGCTCGTCGTGCGCTATTCCCGGCACGTGGAATGGCGATGGCGGCTACGTTGCTTTCAGGCTGGGCGATTTGCCGATGCCTGTTCGCAGCATCTTTCGTGATGGGCTGTATGGGCAGACCGCGCCTCAATCAAGCATGGCACCTGGACATTACTTCCCTGGCGGTGCAGAACAATTGATCGTAGATGCACGCCGGTTAGATACCTCGCCTGAGGCCAAGACCTTCTTCGCTTTTATTCCGATCCAACGTTCGGCCTGGAATCAATCGTGAGCGCTCAAGCTCTTGCCCAAAGCGCGGACTCTTTGCGTGAGCACCTTGTCCTGCTGCAGTCTGCGCTCAAAGAGATGCAGCAGAACGAGGCGAAGCGTGCGATAGCCGCTGGATATTCACCGGCTTCGTTGTCAGTTGGGCCGCTGGATCAATGGATCTATGTGCTTGAGACGCACTTGCAGGCGTGTCCACCTGTGCCCCGAAACTGGAATGACACCGGCATGGTGGTTGCCTACGCGCGCTACCTGGATTTCCTAATCGACCAGATACACACCGATGCCCGGTACACCACTGAGATGGATTTTCGCTGGAGCAAGATTTGGCGCACGCAAGCCGAACCGGATTGGGAAGCGATGCTTAGCCTGGTTCAATATCTTCTCGATGCCGTGCCACGCGACCAGCGCCTTGAGCAGATTCGCACCGGTTTGCACGAGAACATCAGTCACATCCCACCCAAAGACTGAAGCTGATGGGTACGCTTAATCCACATCCCATGATCCTGCCGCACGTCGCGCGGGATGCCCCTGAGCTGGCGGCTTTCGATGCCACTACTCGTCGAGTGTTCACCGTGGTGTACGACATGATGGATGGCTACGCGAGTGAGCCGCCCGTCTGGCAAGTCACCCGTTATCTCGTAGCAGCAGGAAGCCTGCTCTTTGGTGCGGAATCGCGTTTGGCACTAGAACCTGGCTGGCGGGCTGTAGCGTCCCTTGCCCATATCTCATTGCCATCAACCGGCTTACCCTCGCCAGGGCCCGGTGAAATCCACCCGGGCGAGGCAACACTCGTCTGGCATGGCTATGCTGATGTCGCCCAGATGAAGCTGAGCCTTGGGGATTTCATCGTCCACATGGAGAAGGCTGGACTTGGACGCCCTTCGACTTATGCAAGGCACGCGCAGAATTTGCTGAAGACTGGGCTAATCGAAGGCTCGAATGATGTTCGCTTGTCCAGACGTGGACACAAGCTCCTTGCCGGAATTCGCGCAAGCTCAGCCGCGCGGTTCAACGCAGCGTTTTGCCGGAAGTTCCTTAACGACCTTGATGCCATCGAATCCGGTGCACTCTCCACGGCCAAAGCGCTTGCCGGATGGCTGTCCGTCGAGCACGCCAACCATGCAACTGACTGGCTAGATACCCTGCAGATCGAAGGCGATCTCGCCGCGCTCACCTACGAAGCGCGGGAAGGAGCAGATCGGTCCACGATCTTCTGGCCTGCCGGGGCACTTCCGGCGGAGCTTGATCCGGAACAAATGCTTGCTCAAGACTCACCCGAGCGCCAGATACGTCGTGAACTGAATGAAGATGCAGCGGATTGCTCGATGGACTGGTTGCAGATGTCAGTTGCAGAGCGTCGAGACAAACGCATTGATCTCTGCGCTGAGCGTGAGGGCATCGCAGCCGGTGAATGGCAAAAAAAGTACCAGTTCGATTTGCTTCAGCGCTGGCTGGTGGGATGGGTGATAGACGAGGTTTAAAACAATGCCGGGAAGGTCGAAGGATTTTGGTTGTTTTCAGGCCTCTCGATGCTAAACAGGCGCATCGTTTTTATAGCGCTTCTCGATCATGCTAGCTAGCCGGGCTTTAAGCTTTTGCTTAACTTAAGTTTTAAATGTGTCTAATTAAGCTAATTGATAAGAATGATAAAAATGCTTGGCTAGATGAATATTTCTTGCCTCGCGAACTGTCCGGAGGGAGCTTTAAGGCAGCGTGGAATTTAAGAGCGATCCCGGAAAATTTCTGCACTAATTCATAAAGCATCAAATCGCCTTTAAGGTTTGTAAACGTGTGATTTGCCAAGACTTAAATCCATCTATTTCTCCTTGAAAAACGCCGCGTGTCTCCTAGACTGAGCAGCAGTCCAGGATATCTCAAAAATATTAAGAAATTTGAATACATTGCATTGCACTTACGAGAGTTGTGTCGCGCTTGGTCGATTTAGAACTAGAAGTTGACTGAGGCATGAATGCCAGGTTCAAGCTGATAAAGATCATCGTGTGTCTAAGCTTTAGCTGATTCGCTTGCCAGGCATTAGCTTAAAAAGCGACCGGTCGAACAGATGCGCGGCATCAGCAGTAGCCGGTTAAATCCCGGTCATCTCTGCCTTAAAGAAGCCAATACATATCCTGCCATGATGAAGAAAGAAGAAAACTTTGTTTAACCGCTCCTTACTTGATGCAGGAGACATCGTATGCAACCGCAACGCACACTTTTAAAGCTGGCTCTCATCGCAAGTGCACTGTTGGGCGCTAGCACTGTGCAGGCCCAAACGACTGCAATGATTGACCAGGGACTAGGCACCTCAATCGGCAGCATTCACACCAATCCGGGTCAACCGGACGATACGGTGTTGCCCATTCCTGGCGGTCAGGTCGTCATGATTAATTCCAGTGGAACACGCACCGGGATCAGTGATTTCGGCAATGCCGCGCAGGGTCCGGTAAGCAGCGGTTATCTCGGGAGTGCGACTTGGGTGTCGTCTGGGCTGCTAGGTCTGGGTGGCAGCAGTCTGGCGGTCACCGATGCATTTGCCGGTACCAATGGACAGGGCGCTCTGTTTGCGGTGAACCCCAGTAGCGGACAGCGGACGCTTCTCAGCGATTTCGGCAATGTCTCGCAGGGCCCTGTGGGAAAGACCCCAGTTGGGGTCGCCTATGCCAGTGGGCTGTTGGGATTGGGTAGCAAGCTCTATGTCGTTGATAACAACGCGGGCACTGGCCACCATGGCGCGATCTTTGCGGTTGATCCGGCCACCGGGAAGCGAACTTTATTCAGCGATTTTGGTAACAGTGCACAAGGCGCGACAGGCGTGAATCCGATTGCCATTGCGGTGATGCCTGCGGGGGTATTGAGTGTGCTGGGCGTCAATGCGGGTCTGGTCGTGCTGGATGACGATGCGGGTACCACTGAAGCAGGCGCGGTCTTTGTCGTGAATCTCCAGGGGCAGCGCACTTTGCTCAGTGACTTTGGTAGCAGCGCGCAAGGCCAGCCGATTCATGGTGCGCAGGTGATCGCCGTGACGCCAACCTTGCTGGGCGCTTCGATTCTGGTGGCAGACGATCTTGGTGGTACGGACGAACAAGGTGCGCTATGGCGCATTGCCAGCAGTGGTACGCGCACGATGATCAGTGATTTTGGCAATAGTGTGCAGGGCCCTCAGGGGTTTGGCCCGAGCGGAATGACACCAACTGCTGATGGCAGTGGGAATGTCCTTGTGACAGCGGGCACTGGTACGGACGCTCCGTTTCAGGCACAGGTTTTCCTGGTCAAGCCGAATGGACAGCGGATGAGTTATAGCGATTGCTCTGTGACGGCCAAGGGGCCGTGCAGCCAACCCACAGCAATCACCCTGCGCTGATTCTGACGAGCGAGATAGCCCGTACTCCGTGAGCAAACATTAAGGAGCTGCAACATGAAGACGTATATCAACCTGTTCCATACGTTCAGGCGTGCGCTATGCCTGCCGGGCGTTTCAGTGCTCGTTTTGATGCTGGTGCTGATGCAGGGGTATCCAGAATGGGCGCAAGCAAACGAGAAGGGACCGTCTGCATGCCAAACGTCGCTAACCCACGTCAAGGGGTTGCCGCTGGTCGCGGGTGCTCTAAAAGACTCCACGATAGACCGCTGCGGCGAGTCTGGTAGACCGAGTTGGAGCAGGCTCGTCTACATTTCAAGAGACACGTCGTATGAGGCTTTCAAAATTGCTGAAGAGAAATTGCGGGAGTCTCAGGATATCTGCCGGACTGCGGGCGGAATGACGGCACATAGTCCATATCCTTCCAAGGACTACTTCAAAGGCGAGTTAGTCCCAATGATTCGGACTTCATGCAGTTTTCCTGATGGCGGTACATAACACCGCAAGCACGTCTGCCTTTAAATAGCCGATAAGAAAAAATCGAGGATAGGTTGGGATGCGTAAAGATGGCACCCTTATATCCCTTGTTCTGGATTATTTTCTGGCGGCATTGCGAGGTAGTTCTTAGTGTTATGGCAACTCCTTTGGCAAGAAATAAAAGAGGTCTGTCAAAGTGAAATTTGCTCAGCCGGTTTGCTTAGTCGTGCGAGTTTTAACAAGACTGCTGTCTTTGAAATTTCTGTCAGACGTATTTTTTTAAAAGGAGGACTACGATTGTTTTTTGCATCTCGCTGCCCTGAAAGTTTCGGGCTTAAGTGAATGAAATTCGCCGTTAAGCGGACGACGGCAGCAGATACGGCCGCTGCCCGCTTAACGCAACATGCACCGTTTTTTGCCGGTCGGCAGTCGAAGGCCGATGGCATACGCGAGATTCTGGTGGCTCTGTTTAATCAAAGATGGTGCGTGAGCAGAGCATGACGGATCATCTGCAAAGCCGGGCTATACCCGGGCGGGGTGGCTTGTATTCTGACCCTGATCCACGCTCCTCTGGCTGGCCGGAGTCCTTCCAGCGGAGACCGACCCTGGACTGACACTTGCTCAAGATTCACCAGAGCGGAAATTGAGCCGCTTCACAGCCATCTCGCAGCCATCTCACAGACGCGTCTTTGAACGGCTTTTGCCACGAATGGCGTTGATAGATGCCTTGGCGCACGGGGTTTTCGACCATTGCGCGTAGCTTTCACCACACCTCCCGCACGACTCAACCTCCAACCTGGCAACGCCTCCTGATCTGGCCTCCTGAGCCCTGGTGACGCATCCCCGGTTCAATCATCTGCGGCCAGGTCATCGCCAGCACGCAGTTCATCCCTTTTCGTCCCCATCCCGCCATCCTTCGAATTACCCGGCTTTTCCTTTCCTGATCTCCCGATCACCCGTGCGCGCCCGGCAGCAAAATAAGGTCGGATGCCCTTGAGCGACGGGCTTCACCCGAGCCAGAACTGAAGCAAACCGCCGGCTCAAGCTCGCGTCCACCGCATCCAAACGGCTGTTAACCCTGCTCGACGTCAGTCACTCATCACGCCAGTTCAACTATCCATGACCGATCTCGCCCAGAACACTGCGCTACTGCCAGCAGCGCCGGAAACCTCCGTCGATACGCTGCTTCAGCGTGCGCTCGCGCTGCACCAGGCTGACCACCTTGAAGAGGCTGAAACGTTGTACCGCCAGGTGCTGGAAATCGAGCCGCAGCATGCCGATGTGCTGCATCTGCTGGGTTTGATCGCGCATCAGTTCGGGCAGTACGAGAGCGCTTCAGAGTTCATCATGGCGGCCATCGAACGTCAGCCGCAGGCGTTTTATTACTTCAATCTCGGCAATGTGATGCAGGCGCATAACCGTCCTGCTGCCGCAGCAGAATGCTTTATCCAGGCCATTGCGATGCAGCCGGATTACGCGGATGCGCACAACAACCTGGGCAATGCGCACCGTGCGCTCAAGCAGCACGAAGCAGCAGTTGAGTCTTTTTGCACGGCATTGCGGCTCAAGCCCGATCATGCGCAGGCCAACAACAATCTGGCGAATGCGTTGCTGGAGCTGGATGAACTCGATGCGGCGCTAGAGGCCTATCGCAACGCGATTGCTTTACGGCCAGATTTCGCTGAGCCGCGTAGCAACTTGTTGTTCGCGCTGAACTATCAAGGCCGTGCCTGGCCTGGTGATTACCTTGATGAAGCACAGCGCTTCGCCACGCTCGCGCTGCAGCGTGCGACGCCCGCTAGCGCATGGCAGGTTGACGCCACGCCACGGACGGATCGGCCGTTGCGGGTCGGCGTGGTGTCGGGTGATTTAAAGCAGCACCCGGTTGGCTACTTTATGGAGAGCGTGCTGGCGCATGTCGATCCGGCACGGGTCGAACTCATTGCCTATCCCACGCGACATGTCGAAGACGCGCTGACGCAGCGCATCCGCGCGCGTTTTAGCGCCTGGCATTGTCTGGCTGGCATGAGTGATGAAGCGGCTGCCAGCCAGATTCAGGCGGATGGTATTGATCTGCTGCTCGATGCCTCGGGGCACACCACCTATAACCGTTTGCCGCTCTTCGCCTGGCGGCCTGCACCGGTTCAGGTGAGCTGGCCGGGATATTTCGCCAGCACGGGGTTGGACAGCATTGATTACATCCTTGGTGACGCCCATGTTTTGCCGGAAGGCGAAGCGAGTCATTTCGTCGAAAAGCCATGGCGTTTGCCGAATAGCTATCTGTGCTTTACCCCGCCTACGGACGAGATTGAGGTCAACGCGCTGCCGGCGCTAGCGAATGGTTATGTCACGTTCGGTTGTTTTGGCAAGCTGCTGAAGCTGACCGATGAGGTCATTGCCGTGTGGTCCAGGGTGCTGCATACGGTGCCGGAATCGCGTTTGTTGCTGAAAGCATTTGAACTGTCGACGGAGTACGTCCAGCGCAAGACCCGGGAGCGCTTCGCCGCGCATGGGATCGCGGCAGATCGTTTGCTGCTGGAGCAAGGTGCTCCGCGTAGCGAGTATCTGGCGGCTTACCACCAGGTGGACATCATGTTGAGTCCGTTTCCGTATCCGGGCGGCACGACGACTGCGGAAGGTCTGTGGATGGGAGTGCCCGTGGTGGCGCTCAAGGGCCAGCGCTTCCTGACGCATATCGCTGAAAGCATCTTGCATGGCGCGGGTCAGGCCGCATGGGTCGCAGAAGATCAGGATGACTATGTAGCAAAAGCAGTCGCTGCCGCGAGCAGTGCAGGGCGAGATGCGCTGGTGTCATTGCGGGTGGATCTGCGCCGCCAGTTGCTGAATTCGCCGCTATGCGATGCGCCGCGTTTTGCGCGCGATCTGGAGCAGGCATTGCACGCGATGTGGCTGGAATACGTGAGCCGCGTTGCAGCGACACCATCATGACGACGGCGCAGGAGCTGCCATCGTTGCTGCAGCAAGCGCTGGCGCAGCATCAGGCGGGCCAGCTGGAGGTGGCACAGCAGCTCTATCAGCAGCTATTGCAGGCCAATCCGGCTGACCCTGACGCACTGCATTTTCTGGGCTTGCTGACTTGCCAAACCGGCGAAGCTGGCTTGGGCATCGCGTTGATGCGCCGCTCAATCGTGGCTTGTCCAAACGCCGTGTACTACAACAATCTGGGCAATGCACTGCGTGACCATGGCGAGCTACTGAAGGCGATTGACAGCTACCGTCAGGCGGTCACATTGCAGCCGGATTATCCCGAAGCTCATAACAACCTCGGCAACGCATTGCGTGAGGCACATCAGCCTCATGACGCACTGAAGAGTTGTACCCATGCGTTGACGCTGCGCCCTGGTTACGCGCAGGCCTATAACAACCTGGGGAATGCGTTGAAGGATCTGGGCGATCTGGATGCCGCGGCGCAGGCTTATCGCCAGGCGCTGGCAAGCTGGCCGGATTACGCCGATGCGCATCACAACCTGGGCAACGTGTTGCTTGCTTTGGACCTGCCTGATGCCGCGATCGAAAGCTATCGCTGCGCCACCGTGTTGAACCCGGCAAGCGCGCAGATGCACAACAGTTTGGGCACGACGCTGGTCGCTCGCGGTCAGCTTGCGGCAGCCATCGAAACGCTTACCCGGGCACTGCAGCTTGATCCTGACGATGCCCATACGCACAACAACCTTGGCAGTGCATTACGCGATGTGGGTCAGATCGAGGCGGCAGTGGCGGCCTTTGAACAGGCAATTGCATTGAGCCCAGATTTTGCTGAGGCTTATAGCAACCTGGCGAGTGTGCTGCGGCGTCAGGAAAAATTCGCGGCAGCGATTGCCGCTGGGCGCAAAGCGCTTGAACTAAACCCCTCTCTGGTGGATGCGTATAACACGCTAGGCAATGCGTATGTCGGGCTAGAGGAGTTTTCGGCCGCGCTTGAGATTTATCACCAGGCGCTGGCGCTTGATCCAGAGCATGCCGATGTGCACCACAACCTGGCGATTGTGCTGCTTAAAAGCGAACGCGCAGAAGAAGCGCTCGAGAGTGCGCATATCGCGCTGACGCGCAAGGATGGGATGGCCCAGGGGCATGTGAATCTGGGCGACATTCTGCGTTGTCTAGGCGATCTTGATGGTGCGATCAGCAGTTATCGCCACGCGCTTGAACGTGATCCTGACGTTGATTCCACTCATACCTCGCTGCTGTTTTGCCAGGCGACGCGAGCCACTGCTACGCCGCAAGCCTATCTGGCCGATGCGCGCCGCTTTGGTGAGCTGGTAGCGCAGCGCGCTCGGCCCTGGCCGCACACGCTACCTGACCATGAACCTGAGCTGCGGCCTTTGCGGATTGGTTTTGTGTCGGGCGACTTGCGCCGTCATCCCGTGGGGATTTTTCTGGAGAGTGTTCTCGCGGCGATGAATCCAGCACAGGTGACGCTCATTGCCTATGCCACCGTTAGCAATGAAGACTCGCTCACGCAGCGGCTGAAATGCCACTTCGCTGCGTGGCATACGTTGTCTGGTATGAGCGACGAAGCCGCGAGCCGCAAGATTTATGAAGACCGTATAGACGTTCTGGTGGATTTGTCCGGGCATACCTCAAGCAACCGGCTGGGCGTTTTTGCCTGGCGGCCCGCGCCAGTTCAGCTTAGCTGGCTAGGGTTTTTCGCTTCGACAGGGGTCGCGGCGATGGACTACATGCTTGGCGACATCCATGTTTTGCCGGAGAACGAGGCGAGCCATTTCGTCGAAAAGCCATGGCGTTTGCCGTGTAGTTATCTGTGCTTTACCCCGCCGGATGATTTGCTTGAGGTCAGCGCAGCGCCTCTTTTGCACAACGGTTACGTCACGTATGGCTGCTTTGGCAAGCTGTCGAAGGTGACGGATGACGTGATTGCCGTGTGGTCCAGGGTGCTGCATGCCGTGCCGGATTCACGCTTGTTGCTGAAGGCGCATGAACTGTCGTCCGCTTCCGCGCAACGCAAGATGCAGGTGCGGTTTGCCGCGCATGGGATTGAGGCAGATCGATTGCTGCTGGAACAAGGCGCGCCGCGCAGCGAATATCTGGCGGCTTATCACCGGGTAGATGTGATGTTGAGCCCGTTTCCGTACCCGGGTGGCACGACGACGGCCGAAGGTTTGTGGATGGGCGTGCCGGTCCTGGCGCTGAAAGGCGAGCGCTTTGTCACGCATATCTGCGAGAGCGTGTTGCATGGAGCGGGGCAGGCGGCGTGGATCGCACAGGACCGGGAGGCCTATGTGGCAAAGGCTGCGGCGGTGGCGAGCGTGGCTGGACGTGAGGCGCTGGTGTCATTGCGTGCGGCTTTGCGTCACCAGGTGCTGAGTTCGCCGCTGTGCGATGCGCCGCGTTTTGCTCGCCATCTGGAGCAGGCCTTTCACGATATGTGGGCGCAGTACATGAACCAATCCAGGGTGAATGCGTGATGAATCGGGCACCGGGTGTTTTAGAGCAAGCGTTAGCGCAGCATCAAGCAGGGCAACTAGATGTAGCGCAGGCGTTGTACCAGCAACTGCTGCAAGCCAATCCGGCTAACCCAGACGCGCTGCATTTTCTGGGTCTCCTGAGTTGCCAGAAAGGCGATGCGAATTCCGGCATTGCGCTGATGCGCCGCTCGATTGCGGCTTACCCCAATGCGATTTACTACAACAATCTAGGTAACGCGCTGCGTGAGCACGGCGAGCTCTTAAAAGCGATTGACAGCTACCGTCAGGCGGTTGCGTTACAGCCGGACTATCCCGAAGCACATAACAATCTGGGCAATGCGTTGCGCGAAGCAGGCCAGCCGTGTGAAGCGTTGGAGAGCTGTACTCAGGCACTGAGACTGCGCCCGGGTTACGCCCAGGCCCATAACAACCAGGGTAATGCCTTGCAAGACCTGGGCGAGCAAGACGCTGCGGTGCGGGCTTATCGTCAGGCGCTCGCGTTCTGGCCAGACTACGCAGAGGCACATCACAACCTGGGTAACGTGCTGCTCGCCCAAGGGCAGCATGAAGCCGCAAGCGAAAGCTATCGCTGTGCTACTACGCTGAGCCCTACTTGTGCGTTTATGCACAACAACCTTGGCGACGCGCTACAGCGCGCAGGCCAGTTTGAGGCAGCGGTTGCCGCGTTTTCCCGCGTGGTGGAACTGGAACCGGCCTCTGCTGCTGGGTATAGCCGGCTTGGTGACGCTTATCAGGCGTGGGGCGGCAAGCTGGAAGCAGCGGCGCTGTGCTATCAGAGCGCTAGTGAACTAGACCCGGCCGATGTTCAGGCGCATCACAAGCTGTCGCTCGTCAGGTTGCGGCAGCGCCGTGCCGAAGAGGCGCTGGTCAGTAGCAATAAAGCGCTCGCACTCGAGCATGCTTCGGCGCAACTACACATCAGTCACGGCGATATCCTTAACACGCTTGACGATGTCGATGGCGCTTTAGCGAGCTATCGCTACGCTTTGTCGCTTAACGATGAACTGGAACTGGCGCATAACCGTCTGATTTTCGAAATGGCTAGCCGCGCAGAGGCATCAGCCGAAACCCGGCTCGCAGATGCGCGGCGCTTTGGCGCGCTGATGGCCGCACGTGCCAAGCCGTTTCAGCATCGCCGTGAGTCCACTACAGTGCTTGGGGTGCCTAAGGAATTACGGCCACTACGCGTGGGTTTTGTCTCTGGAGATTTGCGCCAGCATCCCACCGGGATTTTCTTTGAGAGCGTACTCAAGCATCTTGATACCGCTCGCATCACGCTGATTGCCTACACCACCATCGCCGCTGAAGACGAGGTGACTGCGCGTCTGAAACCCTGCTTTGCTGCATGGAACAGCCTGGTCGATGTGCCGGATGAAGTGGCGGCTCATCGCATCTTTGATGACCGCATTGATATCCTGGTGGATCTGTCGGGTCATATCGTGCATAACCGCCTACCGCTTTTTGCCTGGCGGCCTGCACCGGTTCAGGTGAGCTGGCTGGGATTCTTTGGCACCACGGGCATCGAAACGATGGATTACATCCTGGGTGACCGGCATGTTCTGCCTGCTGCCGAGGCTTGGCATTTCAGTGAGAAAACATGGTGTTTGCCAGATAGTTATTTGTGCTTTACGCCACCGCTTGAGCACGTGCCTGTAAGGCCTCCGCCGATGCTAAAGAACGGCTATGTCACGTTCGGTTTTTTCGGCAAGCTGGCAAAAGTCACGGAAGAGGTGATTCGGGTCTGGTCGCGGGTGTTGTGCGCTGCGCCGTCCTCGCGTCTGTTTTTAAAGGCGCAGCAACTGGAAGCGCCGGAAGCGCGCCGTCGAACACTGGCGCGCTTTGCTGCGCATGGGGTCGATGCGGCACGTGTGACGCTGGAGGGTGGCTCACCGCGGCCGGAGTATCTGGCGACCTATAACCAGATTGATGTCACGTTGAGCCCGTTTCCGTATCCGGGTGGAACGACGACAGCCGAAGGCTTATGGATGGGTGTGCCAGTGCTGGCGCTGAAAGGGGACCGGTTTCTGACGCACATTTGCGAAAGCATCTTGCACTCGGCTGGATTGCCCGAGTGGATTGCGGCAGATGAAGAGGATTACGTCGCTCGGGCGCTTGCGCTCACAGCTGAGGGTGGCCGTGAGCAGTTGGTGGCATTGCGCGAGCAGTTGCGCGAGCAGGTGATGCATTCGCCGCTGTGCGATGCGCCGCGCTTCGCACGCAATCTGGAGGCCGCATTTGATGGCATGTGGCGCGAATCGCTAATGCGGCAATCCGCGTGAGAACGGGGTTAAAGCATACCGGTGGTCTGATACAGGCTGACTGATTCGATTTGCTGCATGGCATGGCTTTGCCGCACCGCCATCGCATCTTTTTCAGCCTGGGCATGGATCGCCACTGCGCTGTCGATGCGCTGAATCGCCCGGATGATGTCGAGCGCCTCAGGGGGCTGGGGCGGCTGGAGTGATTTCAGCAATGGCGCGCGAGTTTCAACCAGCGCCGCCGCTTTCACCCAGTCGCTTCGCGTTGCTGCAGCTTCGATAGCTTGAGTCAGCGTGAACGCTTGCGTCAGTGATTCAGGAACCATGAGATTTATTCCAGCGGGTTGAGCCTGTGAATGACGGGTGACGGAACGTGTTGCCGTTACCCGTTAGCCATTACTCTTTATCTATTACTTGTTGGTAGCGAGCGCGCCAGCGGAGCTTTGGCCACCGAACAGCTGCGTCAGGTACTTGATGTTGTCCTGTAGCCCGGCCATCAGCGTATTGAGCGCGGTGAACTGCTTGTTGTACTGGTCGGTCAGCTCCGCCTGCAATGCGGCCAGATTGGCTGACTGTTTGCTGAGCGATTTCTGGTCGGCTGTGAGTACCGCGGTGCGCGTGTCAAAAATGCCATCTTGCTGCACATATGGCTCGATGACATTCGTCAGTGTTTTGGCGATGCCATTGGTTTTATTAAACAGACCAGCGATGGCATCGCTATTGGTAGCCACTGCTTTGGTGAGCACGTCGTTGTTTACCTTGATCGTGCCATCTGCTTGCAGATTCAGACCAATGGAAGAAAGGCTGAAAGTTTTGCCATCAACCTTGATCCCGCCACTGACCGCACTGGTGATCGCGCTATTTAGCCCCTGCAGCATTGCATCACCGAGCAACGGGCCAGCAACGTGCTGGTCTGTCGTGCCATCTTTCAACGCGTAGGATGACAAACCTTTTGCTGCTGTGATGTAGGCGCTGTACGCCGTGGCGAAATTAGTGACGGCTGCAACGGTTGCGCTGGAATCGGTCGCAAACGTGAGTGTTTGCTGGTTGTTGGGCGGCGTGCCGGCTGTTGCATCAAGGTTGATCGTGACGCCGCTGAGCGCGCCTGAAATCGAATTGCTGGCACTTTTGACCAGATTGCCGTCGATGGTCAGCACGGCGTCCCGGGCAGGCACGACCTGGCTAAACGTGGATGACGCGAGGTTCGGATTCAGAGAACCGCTGGTGGTGAGCGCGACTGTATTGGCTTCGCCGGTGGCGTTCGAGCTCACGACCAGATGCTGGCCATCGGCTGCGGTGATGACGGAGGCAGTGACCCCCGGGTTGCCTGAGCCGGCATTAATGGAGGCGGCAATGCTGGCCAGCGTGCTTGTCGCTGTGACTTCCACCTGCATTGATTTGCCGCCAGGGCTACCCAGTGACACGTTGAGCGTACCAGTACCGAGTGCTGTGCCGCTGCTAAAGCCCTGCGACGAAATTTTGTGCGCACTGGCCACCGAAGTGACATTCAGCGCGTAACTGCCTGCTACTGCACCGTTAGAAATGCTGGCAGTGATTCCGCTGCCGCTTGCTGTGGTGCTGAGCTTGGATAGCGCGGAGCCGTCGGCCAGTCCTGCCAGTGCCGTTTTAAATGTGGTGATGGCTGACTTCAGCGTACCGAGCGCCGACAACGTGGCGGTATCGGCGGATTGCTTGAGCGCGATGGCCGAGCCTTGCGCCGCTGTTCTCGCGGTGACTAGCGCTTTCACCAGAGAGTCGACGTCCATCGTCGAATTCGTAGAACCACTGATGATCGACTGGGCGGCTTGCGCCAGCATGTCCGCGATATCGCTGGCGGATGGCGTGGATGACATTGAGGTAATGGCCATGCTGAAAGCTCCTTCGAACGCGAGAGATAGCGCGGAATCGGTGTTGCCAAAGCCGTCTGGTTTGGCCTGATGCAGCTGCCTGCTTAAGGTCACTTAAGGCCGCTGCTGGTCCTTGGTGGCGACTGCATCACAGCTTGATCTTGATGACGGCTTTGGCAACACGGCGGCCAGGTGGCCGCCGTGAATCAGACTAGTGCTCAGTCAGTCTTATTGCAGGAGCTTCAACACTTGTTGCGGTGTTGAGTTAGCCTGGGCGAGCACCGAAATACCAGCTTGTTGCAGCACTTGCGCCTTGCTCAGGTTCGCGGTTTCTGTAGCGAAGTCCGCGTCCATGATTTGTGAGCGTGCAGCCGACATGTTGGTCGATTGTGCCTGAGTGGTTGAGATCGCGGCCGTGAACGTATTTTGCGTTGCGCCCAGTTGCGCTTGCAAGGTGTTCACTTTAACCAGCACCCCATCAATCGAGGTCATCGCGGTTTGCGCGGATGCGGCATCGCTCACGGAAAGCGTGTTGATGGCCAGGCTGGTCGAATCCCATTGCAGCGTGCCGAAGTCTGCCGTGATTTGCTGATTGGCAAACGCGCCGATCTGGAAGCCGATGGTGCCGATACCGTTCAGAACCTTTTGGCCATTGAAAGTGGTTTGAGCAGCGACACGTGAGATTTCTGTCAAACGTGTGGTCACTTCGCTTTGCAGGTTGGCACGTGCATTCGAATCCAGCGAACCGTCGCCTGCTTCAACGGCGAGTTGACGAATACGTTGCAAGTTGTCGACCACCGATTGCAGCGCGCCGTTGGTGGTTTGCACCATCGAAATGCCGTTGTTCGCGTTCGCCACACCTTGATTGAGTGCGTTGATCGACGCCGTTTGCGATGTTGCGATCGCCAGACCCGCTGCGTCATCGGCAGCGGATGTCACGCGTTTGCCTGACGACAGACGGTTAATCGCAAGTGACAGTGCATTTTTCGAACCCGACAGATTGTTCTGTGTCGTTTCGGACATGATGTTGGTGTTGATATTCAGCATTTTTTCCTCGCTTGGAAAGCGCCTTGGGTATCGGCGGGTTCGAATTCGGCGTCACGCTTTTTGAAGATCGGCGCTACCTGCCTTTCCTGGTTGTCGGCGGCATTCAAAGAAAACTTTAGGGGCAGTAGAAAAAATGAGCGGGAAGGGCGGGCAGGTGCGCGTGGCAGCGTCGAGATGTGGTGCCGGAGGGCTTGTGGATGCCGGTAGATTGGGCAGCGCGTTGTGGCTTTGTTGTGACCGTGTTGTGGTCGTGGTGATGGGGTAAATGGCGGGGCGCCTGTGCGAGAGGCCATGTATTTATCGGCTCTGCCCTTTGTTTTTCGTTTTTTCTTGTATGGCACAGCCGTGCAGGGCCTTGGCTGGTTGGAGAAAGGCGGGTTTAGGTGATGCGGAAGGCTATTTGAGCTGTTAAAATGTTTGGTTGACGAATTGTGTTTCTGGTATCATCGAGAGTGAATTGAGATCTTTGCCTGTTTCATCATCGTTTTTGGTGTTGAGCGGCAACCGGACGAAAAGCGGCGCTTAAGCGCCGCTTGTGTTTCGCGGTGAACCTCCACCTCTCTTTTCCGGACTCCGTGGCCGTTTTACCGCTTGTTTCATCTGGGGTCTTACAGGCTGAAATAACCGGAGGGCCGGCGCGTGAGTGGACTTGCCGCCACGCAATTAACCGAACCAAGCGATTTGTAGGAATTACATGACAACGATTCTTCTGAAGGAAAACGAGCCGTTCGAAGTGGCGATCCGCCGCTTTCGTCGCGCAATCGAAAAAAATGGCCTGATCGCTGAATTGCGTGAGCGCCAGTCTTACGAAAAGCCGACAACGGCTCGTAAGCGCAAAAAAGCTGCTGCTGTAAAGCGCTTGCACAAGCGTCTGCGCAGCCAGATGCTGCCGAAAAAACTGCACTAAGCACGTTTTCAGGCAAGTCCGACAGCGGTGTGAGCTTCGAAAGAAGCCCACCGCTGTTTGCGTTTCTATCAACTTTTTAAGTTGAATCAGCTGCACTGTTCGGTGCAGTTCGTTTTTTTTATCTCTCCCTCATTTCCCCCTGGACCATCGAAAGCCTGTTGGTAACGGTTTGGCCGTGGTGCATCAATTCCTCCCGAGTACTTTTCAAGCCTTGCTGTGCATGCGGCGAAGATAACCTTCCGAGCTAGCCATGCAGCTCATCTGCCTGACTCGATTGATGAATGGCGAAAGGCGCAGTCGCTTTGATGGTCGTTCACCATGCCGATTGCCTGCATAAACGCGTAACAGATCGTCGTGCCCACGAATTTGCAGCCATACCCTTTGAGCGCACGGCTCAGTGCATCGGAAATCTCGGTTGAGGTGGGGGCGTTCTGGTAGGTGGCCCAGTTGTTCACAAGCGCTTCGTGCCCGACGAAAGACCAGATGAAATGGGCCAGTGAGCCATGCTCTGCCTGAATCCGCTGTACCGCCTGAGCATTGGTGATAACCGAGGCAATCTTGCCGCGATGCCGGACAATGCTGGCGTCCAGCGTGAGTGCATCTACCTGCTGCGGCGTGAAGCGCGCGACTACCGCGATGTCGAAGTTGGCAAACGCCCGGCGATATCCCTCGCGCTTGTTCAGAATGGTTGACCACGAAAGCCCGGCTTGCGCGCCTTCGAGCGTCAGCATTTCGAACAAATGCTGGTCGTCGTGCGAGGCTTTGCCCCATTCGGTGTCGTGATAGTGTGCGAGCGCTTCGCTCGTTGCCCAGCTACAGCGGTGTGTCACGTGTGGCTCCTGCCTGGTGATGTCAATGAGGTCGTCGCAGCATAGCGGAATAGCCTCGCGCTGCAACCTGGCCAATTGGCCAGTTACCGCGATGTGCTGGAGCTGTCATGCTTGCGCCATCTTTCGTTTTCTCAGCGTTCTTCTGTTTTGATGAATACCAATTTCTTTCTTCTGGGCCTGGACGGTGGCGGCACGGGCTCGCGGGTTGTGATGGCTGATTCTGGCGGGCTGGTTCTCGCTCATGCAGTGGGCGGCCCGTCCGGGCTTGGCCTGGGCATTGGCCCCGCATGGCAGGCGATCACCGCGAGTTGCCGTGAAGCTTTTGCCATGGCTGGTGTGGCACCCGAGTGGTCGCGCTGTGTCCTGGGGTGCGGCCTTGCGGGCGCGAATAATCCCGTCTGGCTTGCCCAGTTTCGTCAGCAGGCACCTGATTTTGCCGGGCTGGTGGTTGAGAGCGACGCCTACACCACGTTGCTCGGCGCACATGGCGGTGGGCCGGGCGTGATCGTCGCGCTGGGCACTGGGAGCGTGGCGGCAGCGGGTCAGATGGGGGCCTGGCGGATGGCGAGCGGATATGGCTTTCCTTCGGGCGATGAAGCAAGCGGGGCATGGCTCGGTTTGCGCGCGATTGTGCATGCGCAGCAGGCGCTGGATGGCCGGGTGGCAGACGACTCGCTGGCGCGTGCGTTGTTGACACAGGTTGGTGCGCAAGACCGCGACAGCCTGATCGCCTGGCTTTGCAACGCAAATCAAACGGCATACGCCGCGCTGGCTCCGATCGTTTTTGCGCATCAGGCGCATCCGTTTGCCGCGCAGCTGCTCAGCGATGCCGGGGCGGAGATCGCCAAAATGGTGACAGCGCTGGATGCTTCGTCGGAACTCCCGGTGGCGTTATGTGGCGGGCTTGCCGCGCCGTTGCACGCGTTTGTGCCGCAGCCGTTGCGGCAGCGCTTATGCGTGCCACTGGGTGATTCGGCGCAGGGGGCTCTGCAACTGGCGCGGCAGGAAGCGGACCGGTTGAGCCGCGAAGCTACGCGGTAATCAACGCTAAAATGCGCGCTTTGACGCTGCCTGGCGGCCCCACTATGTACGAAGTGATTGCTACTGATCTGGACGGAACCTTGCTCAACGGCGACCACCAGGTCGATCCGTTCACCATCGCTACGGTGCGGCAACTGGAAGCGCAAGGGCTGCATTTCATCATCGCCACTGGGCGGCACTACCGCGATGTCGCCGGAATTCGTGACGTACTGGGCATCCGTCCATATCTGGTGACCTCGAACGGTGCTCGGGTACACGCGCCAGATGACACCATGGTGTTCGCTGATAACCTGCCGCCCGATGTTGTGCGGCAACTCGTACAGCCTGCGTTGACTGGCGCGCATGGCCGGGTGATCGTCAATCTCTTTGCCGATGACGCTTGGTTGATTGACCGGCATGCGCCAGAACTATTACGGCTGCATCAGGATTCCGGCTTTGGCTACGAAGTGTCCGACTTGCAGCAACATCACGGCAGCGGCATTGCGAAGGTTTTGTATATCGGTGAGCCAGCCGATCTGGCGCAGGTCGCGGCCAATCTGGAGCGTGTTTTTGGTACTGCGCTGTATGTCACTTATTCGCTGCCCGACTGCCTTGAAGTGATGACCTCGAATGTGTCGAAAGGCCGCGCGCTGCAATTCGTGCTTGGGCGTCTTGGCGTTAGCACTCTGCGCTGTGTGGCATTTGGCGACAACATGAATGACATTGATCTGCTTGAAACTGCAGGGCATCCATTCATGATGAACAACGCTAATCCCGACCTGATGACGCGCCTGCCTGACGTGCCGCGCATCGGCAATAACTTCGAAGCCGGGGTCGCGCATCATCTGCGCAAGCTGTTCTCGCTGAACGACGAACTGGCGTAAGCGCTGCTTCCTGGCGCTTCCTGGCATTTTCCGCTGCTACCCGGCACTACTTACCCCGGGGCCTCCCGCTGCTGCGGTGCTTGTGGGAATGCCTCGTCGCATGAGAACTGGCCACAGCATCAACCATTCCCCGGCGTAACCAAAAAAAACGGGCACTTGAAAAAGTGCCCGTTCTCATATCAATCTGCCTGCCTGAATCCTGTTAGCTTTCGCGGCGGTTGCCTGCTACCAGCGGATAGATGATCCCGGCGATGGCTGCGCCGATGATCGGTGCGACCCAGAACAGCCACAACTGGCCAATGGCTTCGCCGCCCACGAACAGCGCCGGGCCGGTTGAACGTGCCGGGTTGACCGAAGTATTGGTGACGGGAATCGAGATCAAGTGAATCAGTGTCAGGCACAGGCCGATTGCGATTGGCGCAAAGCCTGCGGGGGCGCGTTTGTCAGTCGCGCCAAGAATGACAAACAGGAAAAACGCGGTCATGACCACTTCACAGATAAACGCCGCGGCCAGTGTGTAGTGGCCTGGTGAGCGCTCGCCGTAGCCGTTGCTGGCAAAGCCGCTCGCAACGAGGTCAAAGCCTGGCTTGCCTGAAGCGATTAGCGCAAGCACAAACGCCCCGATGATCGCGCCAACCAGCTGAGCCACGATGTATGGCACGAGGTCGCGTACGGGAAAGCGTCCAGCGACAGTCAAGCCCACGCTGACCGCAGGGTTCAGGTGGCAGCCAGAGATATGGCCGATGGCGAATGCCATGGTGAGCACGGTCAGACCGAACGCGAGCGAAACCCCGACAAAACCAATGCCGAGGCCATGCACCGGGCCGGCGAAATTGGCTGCGAGCACGGCGCTGCCGCAGCCGCCTAGTACCAGCCAGAAGGTGCCGAACATTTCGGCTGCGAGACGTTTAGATAATTGCATTATGGATATCTTCCTGAAAAGTGAAATAAACGAAATGGGATTGGTGTGAATGCCAATGACCAGTTTCGCGGGCGAAATTTTAGGCGAAACAATGACGCAACATGTCAATTATTGTCAATAACAAGTTAACTGCTGCAATTTTTTGACAATTGACTTTGCCCGGTATGTCAGGCTTTTAAAAAACGAGCGTGTTTAATATGCTTTATCTACCGCGATCAATGTAAATCTCATATTGTTTTCATTGCGAATTTTATTCGTTAGCGCTAGTCTTCCTGCACATGTCAATAGAAGGAGGAGTAATGGCGCAATATGCGGATCTAAAAGCCCAGATCGCCAAACTGCAGGTGCAGGCAGATCAAGTCAGGCAGGCTGAAATTAACAAGGTGATTGAAGAAATCAAAGCCCAAATCGAAGAGTACGGCCTTACCGCGCAAGACCTGGGGTTCGTTGCCGCGGCGCGGCGCGGGCGGCCTCCCAGAAAAGAGCCGCTGCCGCCGAAGTATCACGATCCAAAAACTGGCAATACCTGGAGTGGTCGCGGTAAGCCGCCGAAGTGGATTAGCGGTAAAAATCGTGAGCGCTTTTTGATCGGCAAGGCATGACGTCTGACACAGGTTTAACTTCAGACAACTCGAATTTATTCGAATTATTGGCCTGATGTCGAAGTGAAAGG
This sequence comes from Paraburkholderia bonniea, assembly GCF_009455625.1. Lineage (NCBI taxonomy): Bacteria > Pseudomonadati > Pseudomonadota > Betaproteobacteria > Burkholderiales > Burkholderiaceae > Paraburkholderia > Paraburkholderia bonniea. The sequence goes on from NZ_QPEQ01000001.1 coordinate 363,441, forward strand.
GTAATGCTTCCATGCCATCGTTGCCCGTAAAAAGCCACCTTTCAGGTGGCTTTTTTTATTTTTACCGTGAGTATTCCCGGTTCGAATGAGGAGCGCGCTTCCGCATGCCGGTTTTATTGCATGCAGTGAGCATCCTGTTTTTCTTCACATCAGGCCGGATGATCCGGCGCATTAGCGCGGGGCATGCGGATTCAGTTAATGCCACATAAATTTTCACAGGAAAAAATCGCGCTGCAGTTCGGGCATTAAAGCAAGATTCAAATTCCCTTCTTCTGATTTGTTGGGCAAACGTTGAGCAAACCGTTCGCCTGGATGATGGCCGGTTGCGATGGCCTGTTCCGTGTTGCTGCTGTGGCGGGTAGTGCCGCGCGGTAGCAAATGCAGGCATCGCGTTTGTGGTTGGTGTCAGCGCTGGCACTTCGCCTCATGAATCATCGCGTTGCCGCTGCTCCTGCTGCGGCCACTACCCCCACGGCAAACACCGTCGAATACGCTCAGCAGCGCATGTGAAGTGCTCCAGCCTGACCAAACCACGCAGCCCGGGCGAGCTCACCGTAGCCAGGCATCGCTGCCCGCCATATCTCCCAGCTCGTTACGCATGTAGGAAAAACACCTACAAAAAAAGTATTCGTTTCTGGCGCTACTACGGGGTCTCTGTCCGCTTCTCCGTGACTTTCTCTTTCGGGACAATGGAACCATGCATCCAGACCTGTTACTGCGATCCGCATAAAACCGCATGGGTTGCCGCGCCGTATCACGGCCGTGTCCGATTTGCCAGACTGACCAGAGGAAATGAGTGAGCGCCACCAGTGAAATGCTCGATGAGATCAGGGAAATGAACCTGTCTTATCTGCTGCTTGCCCAGCATTTGCTGCGCGAAGACCGAGAGGTTGCGATGGCCCGCATGGGGATCGCCGCACCGCTGGCCGATGTGCTGGTGAACCTTTCGCTTGCGCAGGTGAGCAAGCTCGCGGCATCGAACCAGATGCTGTGCCGCTTCCGTTTTGATGGCCACGCGATTCTTTCTTCTCTCGCCGCGAAGGGGCCGATTGAGACGCAGCTCGGCGCAAACCAGACCGTGCAGCGAGCAGGCTGAACTGGCTAGGCCAACCGGTGAACCGGCTAATGGGTCAATCGGCCAACCAGTCAATCAGTTAACTGGCCAGTCCGGCTAACCAGCTAACTAGTTCAGCAGCTAACTGGCTAATGGGCTAACCGGCTAAGTCACCAGCGAACCAGCGAACCAACCACCGGGCTAATCGGCTAACTAGCCAATCAGCCAACCAACCAGCTAATAGGCGAGCCAGCTAACCAGCTAACTGGTTAAGCCGTTAAGCAGTCAACCGGCCAACCAGCCAACCGGCCAACCAGCCAACTAGCTAACCAGCTAACCAGCTAACCAGCCAACCGCCAACCGGCCAACCGCCAACCGGCCAACCGCCAACCGCCAACCGCCAACCGCCAACCGCCAACCGCCAACCGCCAACCGGCCAACCGGCCAACCGGCCAACCGGCCAACCGGCCAACCACCAACCAACGAACCAGCCAACCGCCAACCGCCAACCAGCGAACCAGCGAACCAGCGAACCAGCGAACCAGCCAACCAGCCAACCAGCCAACCAGCCAACCAGCCAACCAGCCAACCAGCCAACCAGTCAGCCAGCCAGCTAACTGGTTAAGCAGCCAACCAACCAGCTAACCAACCAGCCAGCTAACCAACCAGCCAGCCAACCAACCAGCCAGCTAACCAACCCCCACCGCATTTATTTCCTGGTTTGCATCAAAGTTTTCAGACCCGGTGCCGTAAACCCAATTAACGACGGTCAACGTCGCTTCATTGTGAGGGCTGTACCGTGCTGATCTTCGTGGGAACACTCGTCACGCTGTTGTCCGTCTTCGGCGGTTATGCGCTGGCGGGCGGCCATCTAGGCGCACTGATCCAGCCGGTGGAGGTGCTGATGATCGTCGGCGCAGGGGTGGGGCATTCATCCTCGGTAATGGCATGCGCACGATCAAGGCAACGCTGCGCGTAATCCCAACGCTATTCAAGGCGGGGAAATACGACAAAGAGGTCTACATGGAGCTCATGGCGCTCCTGTATGTCTTGCTGACGAAGGCGCGCAAGGAAGGCACGTTGACGCTCGAAGCTGATATCGACGATCCGGCAAATAGCCCGATCTTCACCCAGTACCCCAAAATCCTCGCAGACAAACACATCATCGAGTTCCTCACCGACTATCTGCGCTTGATGGTTGGCGGCAACATGAATGCGTTCGAAATCGAAAGCCTGATGGACGAGGAGATCGAAACCCATCATGCCGAAGGTGAAGCGCCAGCGCATGCGCTGGCCAAGGTCGGGGATGCGATGCCCGCGTTCGGCATCGTCGCGGCGGTGATGGGTGTGGTGCATACGATGGCCTCCGCCGATAAGCCGCCTGCCGTGCTAGGCGAGATGATTGCCCAGGCGCTAGTGGGTACGTTCCTTGGCATCTTGTTGTCGTATGGGCTGATCGGCCCGCTGGCGAGTGTCGCGGAGCAGCGTGTCACGGAGTCGACCAAGATGTTTCAGTGCATCAAGGTGACGATTCTGGCGAGCCTGAATGGCTATGCGCCTGCCATTGCAGTTGAGTTTGGCCGCAAGGTGCTGTTTTCGAGCGAACGTCCTTCGTTTCTCGAACTTGAAGAACACGTGCGCCGGGTGAAAGCGAAATGACCCGCGAAATGACCTGCGAAATAAGCCGTGAAATAGGCCACCAACCGAGCCATCAAACACGCCGCGCCCGCTATGCCACGAGGAGCTTGCAACGATGAGCACCCGCGATAAAGCCAGCACGATTATCGTCAAGCGTTCCGCTCCCGCAAAAAAAGGCCATCACGGTGGCGCGTGGAAGCTCGCTTATGCCGACTTCATGACCGCGATGATGGCGTTCTTTCTGTTGATGTGGCTGCTGAGTTCGGCCACGACAGTCCAGCTCAAAGGCATCGCTGAATACTTCAACCAGCCGCTCAAGGTGTCGCTGTGGGGTGGTGAGCGCAGCGCGGAAGAATCCAGTGTGGTGCGGGGTGGTGGGCGTGATATCTCGACGGATCGTCAAGGCGTCACGCGTAACACCGATGGCACGACGCGTCTGGCTGAACGCACTGTGCAGCCAGACGATATGTTTTCGGCCAAACAAATGCAGAACTTGCAGGACCGGCGTGAGCAGGCTCGCCTGCACGATCTGCAAATCAAGTTGATGGCTGCGATCGAAGCCAACCCAGTACTACGCCAGTTCAAGCAGCAGATCCGGATTGATTCGACGTTGCAGGGGCTGCGCATAGAGATCGTTGATTCGCAAAAACGCCCGATGTTCGCTACGGCGCAAGCGGTGGTGCAGCCCTATATGCGCGACATCCTGCATGAGATCGGTGCGACGCTGAATGAAGTGCCGAACCGGATCGTGGTGCAAGGGCATACCGATGCCGTGCAGTACGCCGGTGGTGAACGCGGTTACAGCAACTGGGAGTTGTCTGCCGATCGGGCCAATGCGTCGCGGCGCGACCTCATCAGCGGTGGCATGGATGACGCCAAGGTGTTGCGTGTGCTCGGGCTGGCTTCGACGCAAAACCTGAATAAAGCCGATCCGTTAGATCCGGAAAATCGCCGCATCAGCATCATCGTGCTGAACCGCAAATCGGAAGACGCGATGCTGCGCGACGACACCACGACGACCATCTTGTCCGATGACGCGGCCGGGTCCGCCAAGCCGTTGTTGCACAAGGTGGTGCAACCGCTCGACGGTGCCGCAAAGATGCATCCGGTCGCGCTGCAATGACGTTATGCGGCGACCCACTGGGCCGCTGGCAAGTGCAATGAGGGGTTTCATGATTAGGCACATTCTGGCCATTGATGATTCGGCCGCGATGCGGGAAATCTTGTCAGCGACGCTGACCAGCGCGGGCTATCGCGTCACGCTCGCTAACGATGGGCAAAGCGGGCTGGATAACGCGCTGGCGACGCCATTTGATCTGGTGCTGACAGACCAGCACATGCCGGGCAAATGCGGGCTCGATTTGATCGCGGCCTTACGCCGCACGGAGGCCTATCAGGCCACGCCGATTCTTCTGCTCACCACCGAATCAGGCGCGCCGTTCAAGGCTGCGGCCCGGGCGGCTGGGGCTACTGGCTGGATCGAAAAGCCGCTTGACCCGGAGATGTTGGCGGAGCTGGTGGCAGCTCTGGTTCCTGCGGGTGGGGCATGAATCCGGCCGGGATGCGGTGTGGTGCAGCATGCGCGCGCTGTCTTCAAGGCCCAACTGTAGTTTTCGCGGCGTTTCAGGCATGACACTCGATATCACCCAGTTCTATCAGACGTTTTTCGATGAGGCCGACGAGTTGCTGGCGCAGATGGAACAGTGCCTGCTCGATCTGAATCTCGACGACCCGGACCCCGAAGACCTCGGCGCTATTTTTCGTGCGGTGCATTCGATTAAGGGCGGCGCGGCGACGTTTGGCTTTGCTGCGCTGACTGACACCACGCACATTCTTGAATCGCTGCTGGATCGCGCTCGCAATCACGACCTCGTGTTACGGCGCGAGATGATCGACATCTTTCTTGAAACCAAGGATGTGTTGTCGGCGCAATTGTCTGATTACCGCGCAGGTAGCGAGCCGGATGCCGCTGCCGCGCAAGCGATTTGCGCGATGCTCGAACATCTGAATGCGCAGGAACCCAGTGTTGCTGAAGTCGCGGCTGTGATTCCTGCCGCAGGACATACAGCAGGACATACAGCAGAAACCGCCGCCGCCTGGCCGCCCGCGCATGTGCTGACGCAAGCGCTGAATGTGGTGCAGGGCCAGGCCGCTGATGCTGATGCGCAAGCGCTTAACACGCCGGTAGCGCCGGCTATTAACGGCGCTCATCTAAAGATCACGTTGCGCGGCGTGGCGGCTAAAGACCAGGAATTGCTGGTTGATGAGCTGGGTAACCTGGGCCGTGTCGCGGGCCAGGTGAGCACGGGCGCGGACCTCACGCTCTGGCTGGAAACCGACGTTGCGCCAGACGATATCGTGGCGGTGTGCTGCTTCGTGATTGACGAAGAGCAGATCGTGATTGATCGCGGTGTGCAGCCTGAGCCGCACACTACGCCGGAAATTGAGCAGACATCTGCTGAAATTCAGTTTGAGCCTGAAATTGCGGCAGCGCTGAATGCATCAGCCGAATTGCAAGCCGAACTACAAACTGAGGCACAAGAGCAGACGCAAGCACAGACAGCAGCCGAGGCCGCACCGGTAGCGGCAGCAACCCCCAATAACCCGCGTAAACCTCGCACGGCATCCGGCACGGGTGCGGCAACCGAAGGCAGCTCGATTCGCGTTGGCGTGGAGAAAGTCGATCAGTTGATTAACCTGGTGGGCGAGTTGGTGATTACTCAGGCGATGCTGGCGCAAACCGCTAGCACGCTCGATCCGGCGCTCAACGACCGGTTGTTTAACGGCATGGCGCAGCTTGAGCGCAACGCGCGCGACTTGCAGGAAGCGGTGATGTCGATCCGCATGATGCCGATGGATTACGTGTTCAGCCGCTTTCCGCGTCTGGTGCGCGATCTTGCTGCGAAGCTCGGCAAGGACGTTGAACTGGTGACGTTTGGTCAGGCGACGGAGCTCGACAAGAGCTTGATCGAACGCATCATCGACCCGCTCACGCACCTCGTGCGCAACAGCCTGGATCACGGCATCGAGACCGTCGCGGCGCGGCTCGCGGCTGGCAAGGATGCCACCGGGCAACTGGTGTTATCGGCGGCTCATCACGGCGGCAACATCGTGATCGAGGTCAGCGATGACGGCGCGGGGCTGCATCGGGAACGGATTCTGGCGAAGGCGCGCAAGCAAGGCATGGCACTCAGCGAGACCATGAGCGACGACGAAGTGTGGAGCCTGATTTTCATGCCGGGCTTTTCAACCGCCGATCAGGTCACCGATATTTCCGGCCGTGGGGTTGGGATGGATGTGGTCAAACGCAACATCCAGGCGATGGGCGGTCATGTTGAGATCACCTCGCGCGCTGGTCATGGCACCACCACCCGGATCGTGCTGCCGCTCACGCTGGCGATTCTCGATGGCATGTCAGTCAAAGTCGGCGCAGAGATTTTTATCCTGCCGCTGAACTTCGTGATGGAGTCGTTGCAACCGCTCGCGCAGGACATTTACACCGTGGCGAATAACGATCGCGTGGTGCGGGTGCGTGGCGAGTATCTGCCGCTGGTGCCTTTGCACGAAGTGTTTGCGGTGGAAGGTGCGCGCGCCGATCCGACTCAAGGCATCGTCACGATCCTGCAGGCCGAAGGGCGGCGCTTTGCGATGCTGGTCGATGAGCTCGTGGGCCAGCAGCAGGTGGTGGTGAAAAATCTTGAAACCAACTATCGCAAGGTGCATGGCATCTCGGCGGCGACCATTCTGGGCGATGGCAGTGTGGCGCTGATTGTCGACGTCGCCGGGTTGAACCGCGAAACGCGTGCACTGCATGGTGCAGCGCTGAATTTCGCGTGATGCCTTAGATGAACCTCATATTTTTTTCTCACTTCACCCAACCGGTTGGGGGCTAACGTGGCAGCAGTGCAATCCATTCATCCGAGCAGCAAGACAGGCCAGCATGCCGCGCATCAGGCAGAAGCCGCGGGCCAGGAGTTTCTGGTGTTCACGCTGGGGGCCGAGGAATACGGCATTGAGATCTTGAAGGTGCAGGAAATTCGCGGTTACGACAACGTCACGCGGATTGCCAATGCGCCGGATTTCATCAAGGGCGTTATCAATCTGCGCGGCATCATCGTGCCGATCGTGGACATGCGCATTAAGTTTCATCTGGGCAGCGTTGAGTACGGCTCGCAAACGGTCGTCATCATCCTGAACGTGGCGCACCGGGTGGTGGGGATGGTGGTGGATGGCGTGTCGGATGTGTTGACGCTGAGTGCGGAGCAGATCATGCCCGCGCCTGAATTTGGCGCGACGCTGTCGATTGAATATCTCACTGGCCTTGGCACGGTTGAAGGCCGGATGCTGATCTTGATGGACATCGAAAAACTGATGACCAGCCGCGAGATGGCCTTGATCGAAACAATCGCGGCGGCTTGAAACAGGGCGCTGAGCGCTTTGCACCGCAGCCGGTGCATCACAGCAATAAAGGGAACGAAGAATGGCCACGCGCATGCAGCTCCCCCCTGGCCGCTCCGGCGAGCTGGAGCGCGACTTCGAATTCACCCCGGCGGATTTCGCTCGAATCCGCAGCTTGATTCATCGCAGCGCAGGTATTTCGCTATCCGAACATAAGCGTGACTTGGCCTATAGCCGTCTCGCGCGTCGTCTGCGAGCGCGTGGCATGGACAGCTTTCGCCAGTATCTGGATCTGCTTGAAGCGGAATCAGACGCGGCGGAATGGGAAGCCTTCACCAACGCACTCACGACCAATCTCACCGCCTTCTTCCGCGAGGCGCATCACTTTCCGCTGCTCGCCAGTTTTGTCAGTACCCGGGCGCAGCCGGTCTCAGTTTGGTGCTCGGCGGCTTCGACGGGTGAGGAGCCTTACTCGATTGCGATGACGCTGATCGAAACCCTGGGCGAACAAGCCGCGAATGACGCGCGGGTGCTGGCCACCGATGTGGATACCCAGGTGCTGGCGAAAGCCGAGACTGCCGTGTATGCCTTCGATCAGGTGAAGCATGTGTCGCAGGAGCGGCTCAAACGCTTCTTTCTTAAAGGCACCGGTGCTCAGGCCGGGATGGTGAAGCTGCGGCCGGAAGTGCGCGCGATGGTGCGCTTCGAGCAACTGAACCTGACCGACACGGATTACGCATTGCGCACCACGTTCGACGCGATTTTTTGCCGCAACGTGATGATCTATTTCGACAAGCCGACGCAAGCCCAGGTGCTGACGCGCTTCGAGCCGCTGTTAAAGCCAGGGGGGTTGCTGTTCGCGGGACATTCAGAAAACTTTACCTATGTGACCCAGGCGTTTCGCTTGCGTGGTCAGACGGTGTACGAGCGCAGCCGTGATCTCGCGGCTTGCGCACCCGGAGCGGCTCGTCTGGCCGTGCCGCGTGTGGCGGCGGCGGGTGGTCAGGCTAGAGACCTGGCCAGCAACCCGGCTAGAGGCCAGGTATGAGCCACGCGTTGCCTGTCGCCCGCACGCTTTACTACGACAACGAGTTCCAGCGGCCTGGCGTGAAGCTGCTGCCAAACGAGTTCTATACGACCAGCGAGGACATGGTGTTGTCCACCGTGCTGGGGTCGTGCGTGGCGGCCTGCATCCAGGATCGCACGGCGGGCATTGGCGGCATGAATCATTTCATGCTGCCCGACGATGGTGCCGATGCCGGACAGCCTGCGTCAGAAGCGATGCGTTACGGCGCGTATGCGATGGAGCTGCTGATTAACGAGCTCATCAAGGCCGGCGGGCGGCGTGAGCGTTTCGAGGCGAAGGTGTTCGGCGGTGCTGCTGTGCTGGCGAACATGACCACGCTGAATATTGGCGACCGCAACTCAAGTTTCGTGCGGCGTTATCTGGCGCTGGAAAACATTCCGATTCTGGCTGAGGACCTGCAAGGCACACATCCGCGCAAGGTGGTGTTTATTCCGCGCACAGGCCAGGTCATGGTGAAAAAGCTGCGGCTGAATCAGGAGGCGAGCGTGGCTGAGCGCGAACAGGCGCTGGCTCGTCAGGATGCACAACTGCGGGCGCAACGGCGTGGCCAGGCGCATGAGCGGGTCGAATTATTTACGGCCGCGGCCTCTGCGTTGCGCCCGCGCGTGACGTTGTTTAGCACCGCATCCAGTACGCCTGCTGCAGCCACTGCATCTGCGACGCTGGTGCGTGCCGGGCAGCAGAAAAATACCGAGGAGGCTTAAGCGCCGTGCAAAAAATCAAAGTGTTGTGTGTCGATGATTCAGCGCTGATCCGTAGCCTGATGACGGAGATCATTAATGCGCAGCCGGACATGGTGGTGGTGGCAGTCGCTCCTGATCCGCTGGTGGCGCGTGAGCTCATCAAGCAGCATGCCCCTGATGTGCTGACGCTCGATGTCGAAATGCCGCGCATGGATGGGCTCGATTTTCTGGAAAAGCTGATGCGTCTGCGGCCGATGCCGGTCGTGATGGTGTCATCGCTGACCGAGCGTGGCTCGGAAATTACGTTGCGGGCGCTGGAGCTTGGCGCGGTTGATTTCGTGACCAAGCCGCGTGCCGGCATCCGTGACGGGATGCTCGACTATGCCGATTTGCTGGCCGACAAAATCCGTGCTGCCGCGCGCGCGCGTTTGCGGCAGACGGTATCCGCTGCGCCGGGTGGCGCTGCCCGGACGCACGCTGTGGCGAGCAGCGGGGCTCACGCCGCAGCGGTGCCATTGCTGAACAACCCGCTGGTGAGCACCGAGAAGCTGGTGATCGTGGGCGCATCGACTGGCGGCACCGAGGCGATTCGTGAAGTGCTCATGCCGTTACCTGCTGATGCACCTGCTGTGCTGATCGCGCAGCACATGCCGCCAGGCTTTACCAAATCATTTGCGACGCGTCTCAATGGCCTGTGCCGGATCACGGTGAAAGAAGCGGAGCATGGCGAACGGGTGCTGCCAGGTCATGCCTACATTGCGCCGGGCCACGCTCATTTGCTGCTGGCGCGCAGCGGTGCGAACTACCTCGCGCACTTGTCTGATGCCCCGCCGGTGAATCGTCATCGGCCATCGGTCGATGTGCTGTTTCGTTCAGCCGCGCAACACGCGGGCAAGAACGCAGTGGGCGTGATTCTCACCGGGATGGGGCGCGATGGCGCAGCGGGCTTGCTGGAAATGCGCCAGGCCGGGGCCTATACGCTGGCCCAGGACGAAGCCAGTTGTGTCGTATTTGGCATGCCGCGCGAAGCGATCGCGCTGGGTGCCGCTGCTGAGATCGCCGCCTTGTCCGAGATGAGCCACCGTGTGCTGGCGAGCCTTGCGGCGCTAGGTGAGCGAGCGCACCGGGTGTAAGCCGCCGCGCGCAACAAAGCAAAGCACAACAAAGCAGAACAGAACTGATTGGGAAAGGATGAGAGCGATGGACAAGAGCATGAAGATTCTGGTGGTGGACGACTTTCCGACGATGCGCCGGATCGTGCGCAATCTGCTCAAAGAGCTGGGCTACAGCAACATCGACGAAGCGGAGGATGGCCAGGTTGCGTTGTCGCGTTTGCGCGCGGGCGGCTTCGACTTTGTGATTTCTGACTGGAACATGCCGAACCTCGATGGCCTGGCGATGCTGCAGGCGATCCGCGCCGACGCTAACCTCGCGCATCTGCCGGTGCTGATGGTGACGGCTGAAGCCAAAAAAGAGAACATCATCGCGGCCGCGCAGGCCGGGGCAAGCGGTTATGTGGTCAAGCCCTTCACCGCTGCGACGCTCGATGAAAAGCTCAGCAAGATTGTCGAAAAAATGGCCAAAGCCGGGAGCTGATATGGACCAGCCGAGCGAATCACCTGCCTTTGAGAGCGCCAGCATTGAACCTCGCCTGAGCGATAGCGGCCATGCCACCGACCGTGTGCTGGCGCGCATTGGGCAACTCACGCGCACGCTGCGCGACTCGATGCGTGAACTGGGGCTCGACAAGCACGTTGAGCTAGCCGCCGAAGCGGTGCCCGATGCCCGTGAGCGTCTGCGCTATGTCGCGTCGATGACCGAGCAGGCCGCGGAGCGCGTGCTAAACGCGATCGAGATTGCGCAGCCGATCCAGAACCAGTTGCAGCAGCAAGCCAGCGCGCTCGATGCGCGCTGGGCGCAGTGGTACAGCGCACCGCTCGATCATGGGCAAGCGGGGGCTTTGCTCAATGACTCACGTGAATTTTTGCGCAGTCTGCCGCAAGCGACGGCGGCGACCAACACGCAACTCATGGAGATCATGCTGGCCCAGGACTTCCAGGATCTGACCGGGCAAGTGATTAAGAAGATCGTCGAAGTGGTGTCGTTGATCGAGCAGCAACTCTTAGGCGTGCTGGTGGAAAACATCGCGCCTGAACGGCGCGAACAGTTTGCGGCGAATGCCGCTGCGCTGGCGGCAGGGGCTGGTGTAGCGAGCCTTGATGGCAGCACGGGAGAGACGGGTTCGACGCTGCTCAATGGCCCACAGATCAACCCGGAAGGACGAGCTGACGTAGTGCAGGACCAGGAGCAAGTGGACGACTTGCTGGCGAGCCTGGGGTTTTAACGACAGCTTTTGTGAGCGCGATTTGTGAGCGCGATCGGCATGGTGCAATCCGCAGGCATACTACGGCGGCCAGAATCAGTGCGCGGATGAGAGTGACCGGGGGCGCGGGTGTTTTTATCTAAGGGAAACACCTGGGCCTGGCGCGATGCCGCACTGGACTGGCTTGATCCATCTGGCTTGTAGCGGGCCTATTTCAGGCCACGCTACATATCCCGAGCCACATTCGAATGGAAGGAGTCTGGCCATGCCGAGTCATTCAGGCCGCGCTGTGTTGTTAGCTGCGCTTGGTACGAGTTGCATCTTTCTACTGGCCGCCCCCGCCGCGTATGCGGTGCTGGGCGGCAGCCCGATGGCGCTGCCCGATGGCGCCACGAGTGTCAGTCTTCCCTCGCCCGTGATGCGCACCGCATCAGCCGCTGTGCAGGCGGCAGGGGCCGCTTCCACCCCCGCTACTGTTCTGCCCTACACCGTGCGAGTGACCACGCTGAGTTCCGGCACCGTGGTGCGGGAATACATCAGCGCGTCAGGAGAGGTGTTTGGCTTGAGCTGGCGCGGGCCATTACAGCCCGATCTGGCTAGTTTGCTAGGCAGTTATTTCCCGCAGTTTGTCGAGGGCGCGCAAGCCATTCGGGCCCAGCGCGGTGGCGGGCACGGCCCCGCGAGTATTAATTTGAACGGCCTGGTGGTGCGCTCTGGCGGTCATATGGGTGCCTTCTCCGGACAAGCGTGGTTGCCACAGGCGTTGCCTGCGGGCGTTAGCGATTCTGCTATCCAGTGATGTCCAGGAGACTAACCGTGCGTTTGATTTTGCCTTCGTTTAACTCTGTCGCGTCCACGCTGGGCTGCGTTGCTTTGCTTGCGCTGGCGTCCTGTGGCGGTGGTGATGGCTCCGGTTCTTTACCTCCTGGGCCGGACATGCAGCCGATTGTCGCCAACGCCTCGAACACCGTGCCGATCACCGTCGATCAAGGTCTGGCGAGCGGCGCGAATATTCCCACCGTGAGCGTGACGGTCTGCGCGCCAGGGTCCAGCACCAATTGCCAGACCATCAACCAGGTTCAGCTCGATACCGGCTCTTACGGCTTGCGCATTTTGTCGTCCGCGTTAGGGGCACCGCTCAAGGCCGGACTGCCACGCACGGGCTCGGCGCTAGGGCCGCTGGCGCAATGCGCGAAGTTCGCTATTGGTTATGCGTGGGGCTCGGTGCGCACCGCTGACGTGAAAATTGGCGGCGAAACCGCATTGAACCTGCCGATCCAGGTCATTGGCGACTTGCCGGATTCAAGCGTGCCCGCTAACGGTTGCGTCAATGGCCCAGCGCAGAACAGCGTGAGCAACCTGGGCGCGAACGGCATTCTGGGCGTGGGCGTTGCGCCCTACGATTGCGGCGGGAATTGTCTGAGCGCGGTGAACAGCCTGTACTACACCTGCCCAAGCGGTGGTGCAGTGTGCCGTCAGGTTGGCGTGCCGCTGCAGCAGCAGGTGGCGAATCCGGTGCCACGCTTTGCGGTGAACAACAACGGCGTGATTGTTCAGTTGCCAGCCGTGCCGACTAACGGTGCGGCGTCGGTCAACGGCACGCTGGTGTTCGGGATTGGCACGCAGCCGAACAACATCATGCAGAGTGCTGCCCAGTTATTTTTGACCGATTCATTTGGCAACCTGGGCAATAGCAGCTTCAATGGCCAGCCAGTGGTGGCGTTTTTCGATAGCGGTTCGAATGCCAACTTTTTTGCTGATCCGTCATTGCCTTTATGCGGCCAGAATTACGCTGGGTTTTATTGCCCGCCATTCGCCCAGACCCGTAATTTGACGGTGGTCGGTGCAACTGGGGTGCAGGCGAATGTGAGTTTTAACGTTGTTAGCGCCGCGACACTGTTTGGCGTTACTTCACGCTTCGCCTTTAATAATCTGGCTGGTCAGACAGGCTTTTCGGGGACGGTTGATATGGGTTTACCGTTTTTCTATGGGCGTTATGTTTATTACGGCATGGATCAACGGCTTTGGGGCGGTTCTGCGCCGTATGTGGCGTTTTAATTGATGGTTTGGTTGATTCAGTAAATTAAATAGATGTGCCGGGTCCGCGCCAGATTAATTCAGGCGCGGACTTTTTATTTGTGCTTCAGGGTTCGGTTTGATTATTTCTGTCCGTGCGGAGTTGCCGGGCAGAGAGGGTGGCTATGTAAATAATGACGAGCAGTGCGACTAATATTTTGTCAGCATTTTTGGCGATAACCACCATATTTTCCATGCAGACGGTATCTCCCGCCGTGCAGATATTGGGTAATAAATGGGCTTTTGAGGCATAAAACGCGCCAACTGCCAGGCCGGTGCCAATGACTACCCGTGTAAAAATTTCTCTATCGGCGGTGGAAAAGCTGACTGTGCCAATTAGCCCCGCTTGCTGATTGGCCGGTGTTGTGCCTGAATTGCGGCTGGTGTTTCCTGTGGTTTTTATAATGGGTGGCATAGTGAAATAACCAGATATTTTGGTTGATTAAAAGTTAAATTTATAATTAGCCTACGCGGCAGGATGGTTCAGGGGCTTTGCGAGGTTGATTTTATTTTTAGGCAGGCTTTTCTCTGTTGCGCGTAGTTGGTTGTAGCGATCCTGGCCAGAGCGCATTAACTTGACTATTTCATCGATGGCATATCCGTCGATAATATGTGGGTTTTCAAAAATAAGTGGTGACATTTTGTTTTGCAAGAGTAATAAGTTCATGACCAGAAAAACGATAACGCGGATATTTCCATCTGAAAATAGATGATGCTGATCCAGATCCTGGCAGAGCGTGGCGATGGCTTTCATGATGGCCGTATTGCGCTGCCCAGGCTTGTATGAATTAGATTGAATGCATTTTATTTCAAAGTGATATTGCTCAATTAGCTCTTTCGCTTTTGCACGAAGTTCGCTGGCCGAGCGGGGGAGGAGCACGATATAGTCTTTCACTCCGTCACTAGCTAGACAATGCCACTTTGGCACGAATTTTTTTTTATATTCTTTGATGCCATCCTGAGTGAAATTGTAAAAATTAATACGTCCATCATCAAAAGTAGTATCGTTAACAAACGGTCCCGGATGTAGACTAACTTGAATGGAACCTTGTTTTTTGTCTCGAAATCCAGATTTCATGAATAGCACTGGGTCATTTGCTTGGGTGACGTTGCGGCATGCCAGTTTGTGAAATTTCTCAAAAATATTTTCATCGAATATCTTGTCAATCGAATTTAGCATTTCCATTGCGGCATCCAGCATGGCGGGCAAATATCCCCGCTCCTCCTCGAAACCAAGATGCCCGAATGCTTTGACGTATGAGTGGCCTGGCTCCATTACGAGTTTGTAGCCAGAAATCTCCGGGTCGACTATGGTATTAATCAACGGATTGGGGTGATTTTTAATAAATTCACCAAATTCAACTCGTTTTTGTTCAAGCCTGATTAACGAGAAAAGTAAAGAGTTGTAATAACTTGTGGTCTCGGCCAGGGTTGTGTTTGGTGAGTGGGCTGTGGCGACTTTCTTCATGTAAAGGGAGAATTGTGGAGATGTTTTTATTTTGTCGAGCTCATTTGATATTATTTTATATCGTTGCGGAATTGATACGCCGAGCAAATTTTGTCTGCTCAAGTCTTTTGGGGAAAATATATTTAAAATTTTTATAAAGTCGAGTATGGCAGAGTCAGTTATTTTATCTATTGGTGCGGCGCTTGCAATATTTCTGCCTTCGAGTGTGACTGGATTAATGTCCTGAATATGCTGGCCAGCTGAAATTTCCTGGTTACTGGAGGAGGGCGTCGCGTGTGGATGGTTGGTTTTGTGTGTGTTGATGGGTGAATTATTTAATCTTGACGACAACATGCTTTAATCCTCTATTTGAAAGTAAAAAATTACTGAAAATCGGATATAAGTAACGCACTACGCGGTTCCGTTCCAGGCATCTGTCTCAGGCAATAATTGGAAATATTTTTGGCATTGCTATTACCCGCCATTCACAAAACGCGAACAGATAACGGCATTCATCACAGTGAGCAACACCGTGTCATTGCCGAGACAGCGCTCGCAATGAATGCGCAGGTTGCCGATTCCACCGTGCTCACCGTGTACCGTGCAGCGGGCGATACGGACGGCGATTACGTGTTGCTCCAGGCCTAGCCAATTGAGCGGATGTCGAGACAGTCCGCACGTTCTGCCAGCACAGAAATTACGCAGCCGCGACAGCGCAATACGGTTGCACGGTTCACGCTGGCAAAGGCTCCTCATCCAGCGAAATACCCCCCTTTTCCTCGCCTGATCCGTCAATGGCCGCTTGCCGTGCGCGGCAATAATCGCTGCTACTAAAACGGGCATCACACTGTGCCTCCTGCCAACCCTTGAAGACGCCTGGAGAATCTGGTGGCAGAGGATAGCGACCTCGAAAAAACCGAATCAGCCACCCCTCGAAGGCTTGAGAAAGCGCGGGAGGAGGGGCAGGTCGTGCGTTCGCGCGAGCTGACTTCATTCGCGTTGCTGGCGGCGGGCTTTCTTGGCATGTGGGCGTTTGCCGTGCCAATCGGTGAGCATTTCCAGACGATGCTGCACAAGGCGTTTAGTTTTAATCACGCCACGGTGTTCGATACGCACCGGATGCTGGCGGATGCGGCGCTGATTAGCCGTGAGGGCTTGTTCGCGCTGTGGCCGGTGCTGGCGCTGACGGGTGGCGCGGCTTTGTTCGCGCCGATTGCGCTGGGTGGCTGGCTGATTTCGGCGCAGGCGCTTGAGCCCAAGTTCAAGCGTTTGAATCCGTTGGCGGGGCTGGGCCGGATGTTTTCGATTAATGGCCCGGTGCAACTTGGCATGTCGCTGGTGAAGACGCTGGTGGTGGGCGGCATTGGTGGCTGGGCGATCTGGCGGCGCAAGGATGATTTGCTGGGCCTCGTGACCCAGCCGGTTGATCTGGCGTTGGCGAATGCGGGTCATCTGATCGCGGTGTGCTGCGCGCTGACGGTCGCAGGCATGTTCTTCGTCGCGGCGCTGGATGTGCCGTATCAGCTTTGGCAGCACAACAAGAAGCTGCGTATGACCAAGGATGAAGTTAAGCGGGAGCACCGCGAAAACGAGGGCGATCCGCATGTGAAGGGCCGCATTCGTGCGCAGCAGCGGGCGATGGCGCGGCGCAGGATGATGACGCATGTGCCGCAGGCGGATGTGGTTATTACCAATCCGACACATTTCGCGGTCGCGCTGCAATACGCCGATGGTGAGATGGGTGCGCCCAAGGTGGTGGCCAAGGGGGTGAACCTGGTCGCTGCGCGCATCCGTGAGCTTGCCGTTGAACATCGGGTGCCGCTGCTCGAAGCGCCGCCGCTGGCGCGCGCGCTTTATCACAACGTCGACATTGGCCGGGAGATTCCTGGCCCGTTGTATGCCGCGGTGGCAGAGGTGCTGGCATGGGTTTATCAGTTGCGCCGTTTCGATGCGGAGGGCGGCACCGCCCCGGTCGCGCCGACGCACTTTGATGTGCCAGCCGAACTCGACAAGGGTGCGGTCTCCGATGAGGACGCCGAGGTTGAAGCCGCTGAAGCATTGGCCCCCGACACTAGCACCGGCACCGGCACCAGCGCAGGCACACGTAAAAGCACAGGGGCTGGCGCGGCTGGCCAGTCTGATAACCGGAGCGGTACCGCATGAACGTGCGCGCTGGATTTTTCTCTCGCCGTCCAGAGGCGCTGGGCGGGGCGAACTTGCGGGCGCTGGCTGGCCCGATTCTGATCTGCATGATCCTCGGCATGATGATCTTGCCGTTGCCGCCGTTCCTGCTTGATCTGCTATTCACTTTCAATATCGCGCTCTCGGTGATGGTGCTGCTGGTCAGCATGTACACCATGAAGCCGCTCGATTTCGCTGCATTCCCTAGCGTGCTGTTGTTCTCGACGTTGTTGCGCCTGTCGCTGAACGTTGCTTCGACCCGTGTCGTGCTGCTCGAAGGTCATACCGGCCCGGATGCGGCGGGCCAAGTGATCGAGGCGTTTGGACACTTTCTCGTCGGCGGGAATTTCGCGGTTGGGATTGTGGTGTTCGTGATCTTGATGCTGATCAACTTCATGGTCATCACGAAGGGTGCGGGGCGGATCGCTGAGGTATCGGCGCGCTTTACGCTCGATGCGATGCCGGGCAAGCAGATGGCGATCGATGCCGATCTCAACGCGGGTCTGATTAACGAAGACCAGGCGCGCAAGCGGCGGCTTGAAGTGGCGCAAGAGGCGGAGTTCTACGGCTCGATGGATGGCGCGAGCAAGTTTGTGCGCGGCGATGCGATTGCGGGCTTGATCATCATGCTGATCAACATCGTCGGCGGGCTGATTGTCGGGATGGTGCAGCACGACATGGACTTCGCCGCCGCAGGCCGGAACTACACGCTGCTGACGATTGGCGATGGCCTGGTAGCGCAGATTCCATCGCTGGTGATTTCGACGGCGGCAGGCGTGATCGTGTCGCGCGTCGCTACGAATGAAGACATTGGCACGCAGCTCACGGGGCAGCTTTTTACTAACCCTCGGGTGTTGATGATTACCGGCTGCATTCTGGTGCTGATGGGGCTGATTCCGGGGATGCCGCATTTCGCTTTCTTGTTGCTGGGCGCGGGCTTGATTCAGATGGGCCGGGTGATGAAGCGCAAGGCCGCGCAACGCGCTGCCGCGCCTGCGCTGGAAGATTTGCCGCCTGCGGCGTTGAGCGCGACCGAGGGCAGCGAAGCGAGTTGGGATGACGTGGCGATGATCGACCAGCTTGGGCTGGAAGTGGGCTATCGCCTGATTCCGCTGGTTGATGCCCAGGCGGATGGCGAGCTGCTCAAACGGATCAAGGGCATTCGCAAGAAGTTCGCTCAGGAGATCGGTTTTCTGCCGCCGGTGATTCATATCCGCGACAACCTGGAATTGCATCCCAACGGTTACCGGATCGCGCTCAAGGGCGTGGAGATCGGGACCGGCGAAGTATTTCCGGGGCAATGGCTAGCGATTAATCCTGGTCAGGCCAGCGCGGCGCTGCCGGGGCCGCAGACCACGGACCCAGCGTTTGGCTTGCCTGCGGTCTGGATTGATACGTCGCTGCGCGAAGAAGCACAGGTGTACGGCTATACCGTGGTGGACGCCAGCACGGTGGCGGCGACGCATCTGAATCATCTGGTGGTGCTGCATGCCTCTGAGTTGCTGGGCCGCCAGGAGGTGCAAGCGCTGCTTGACCGGGTGAGCAAGGATTCGCCCTCGCTGGTGGAAGAGCTGGTGCCGAAGGCGCTGTCGCTGACGACGCTGCAAAAGGTGCTGCAAAACCTGCTCGAAGAAGGCGTGCCGATACGCGATATGCGTTCGATTCTCGAAGCCCTGGCTGAGCACGCGCCGAAGCTGAGCGATCCCTTTGATTTGACTGCGGTGGTGCGGCTGGCGCTGGGGCGCTCGATTACGCAGCAGTGGTTTCCGGGCCAGGGCGAGATGCAGGTGATGGGGCTGGACAGCGGCCTGGAGCGGGTGCTGTCGCAAGCGTTGTCGACCGGGCCGAACCCTGGGCTTGAGCCGGGGCTGGCGCATACCTTGCTGAACGAAACGCAAAAAGCGCTGATGTATCAGCAGAACATGGGGCTGCCGCCTGTGCTGCTGGTGCAGCACGCGTTACGCCCGATGCTGGCGCGCTTTTTGCGGCGCAGCCTGCCGCAACTGAAGGTGCTGTCGTATGCCGAAGTGCCGGATAGCCGCACCATCAAGATCGCTACGCTGATTGGTGGCGGGGGTGGGGGTGGTGGCGGGGGCACGGTGTAACGCCGCGGGGTGTGTGTCGGGGTGCTGTTTGGCATTTGCCCGGCGCTTGCTTGGTATTCATCCGCTCGCTCGGCGTTCACTTGGCACTCATCCAGCGCTCACCCAGCGCTCACCCAGCGCTCACCCAGCGCTCACCCAGCGCTCACCCAGCACTCATCCAGCACTCATCCAGCGCTCATCCAGCGCTCACCCAGCGCTCACCCAGCGCTCACCCAGCACTCACCCAGCATGCATCAGGCCACGCGCTGAATTGCTCGAATTACCTGCCTTTCTCCACCCTGATCGGGCAATCGTCGAGCAGGCCGCTGCGAAATAATCCGTGCATGGGAAGCGGTATTTTGCCGGCCCGCTCAACCGCATCGGGAGGCCAGGTTGAACATTCGTAAATTTGTCGGGGCGACGAGCCGCGACGCTTTGCGCCTCGTGCGCGAGGCCCTGGGTGCCGATGCCGTGGTGCTGTCGAACCGGACTCGTGACGATGGCTCGGTCGAGATCGTCGCGCTGGCCGACAGCGATCTGGCCGCGCTGACGCCCCCCGCCGCAGCGCGGGTGACAACTTCTGCCGCTGTTGCTGCTGGCACCGCCACCGCCACCACCACCACTTCCACTACTCCCGCCACCGTTGCCGCTGCGCGCCCGAACCCCTACGCCAGTGAAATGCCTGACGTGTTCTCGTCGATGTTTGGCGCGAGCGTCGAGGTGAGCGATGAAGTCGCTTCGTCTGGCAGCACCGTGCCGTCCCAGGCACCGGCACCGGTTGCCCAGCGTGCGCCGGAACAAGGCAGCGCATCGCATTCCGCCCAACCCTCCCGCACACAAGCTGAAACGAATTTCTGGCGCGGCGAATACAGCGCAGCAAGTTCTGCCCGCGAAGGGGCTCAAGCGGTTGTTACGGCGCAAACGTCAGAGCCACTACCCCCCACTTTCGGCAAAAGCGCCGCTTCGATGAGCCCGGCTGATGCGACGCGCAAAGGCCTTGGCACACCAGGCCCGCGTGTGAGTGCCACCGCCACCACCACGGTTACTGCTGCCACCACCGCCGCGCATGCAACTCCGGCCTGGGCGCGTGAGGCGGCGCAAAGCGCTGCGCGCCGCGCCGCGCAACATCTGGCCGCCGAAGAGCTACGCCGCGAGCCGCCACCTGCCGTTACTGCTACCGCATCCACCACCACCACCACCACCGCATCCACCGCATCCACCCCACCCCAAGGCCTGCATCCGAACGCCGCTGCTGCGGTTAGCGAAGCGATCAAGACGCGCATGGAGCAGGTGGTCAACGACACGGTGATGCACGAACTCGCGTCAATGCGCGAAATGATGGAAACGCATTTCGCTGGTCTGCAATGGGCGGAACGCCAACGCCGCAGCCCGGTGCATGCCGCGCTGGCGCGCCAGCTCTTTGCCGCCGGATTTTCTGCGCAGCTCGTGCGCAAACTGGTGGACAAGCTGCCTGCTGTCGATCATCAGGATGCCGCGCTGGCCTGGGTGCGCTCCGTGCTCGAAACCAATCTGCCGGTGATGGCCGATGAAGAAGCGCTGCTGGAGCGCGGCGGGGTGTTCGCGCTGATGGGCCCGACAGGTGCAGGCAAGACCACCACCACGGCCAAGCTCGCGGCGCGCTGCGTGATGCGCTTTGGCGCTAGCAAGGTGGCGCTGCTGACGACCGATAGTTACCGCATCGGCGGCCATGAGCAGTTACGTATTTACGGCCGGATTCTGGGTGTTTCGGTGCATGCAGTGAAAGACACGGCTGATTTGCAACTGGCGCTTGCCGAGCTGCGCAACAAGCACATCGTGCTGATCGACACGATTGGCATGAGCCAGCGTGACCGGCTGGTGTCGGAGCAGATTGCGATGCTGTGCAACGCTGGGCAGCGCGTGCAGCGGCTATTGCTGCTGAACGCGACGAGCCATGGCGACACCCTCAACGAAGTCGTGCAGGCCTATCAGAGTCAGAGCACCGGAGACAGCGAGCCGCTCGCGGGCTGCATTTTGACCAAGCTCGATGAAGCCACGCATCTTGGCAGCGCGCTCGATACGGTGATGCGTTATCGCTTGCCAGTGCATTACGTTTCGACTGGACAGAAGGTTCCAGAGAACCTGTATGTCGCTACCAGTCCTTTCCTGATCAAGAGTGCGTTTTGCATTCCGCGTGAGCATTCGCCGTTTGCGCCAGATGATGACGATCTGCCGATGCTGCTATCTGATCCTGCTGCGCGCGCTGGGTCTGGCTTGCACGAGGTTCGCTTTGGATAAATTCGTCGCCGATCAGGCCGAGGGCTTGCGCCGTTTGCTGGCGCGCCAGCAAACGCGCGTGCTCGCGGTGACCGGCGCGGCCCCCGGCGCTGGCAGCACCAGCACCGTGGTGAATCTGGCAGCGGCGCTTGCGCAGCAGGGCAAGGAAGTGCTGGTGCTCGATGAGAGTGTTGCTGGGATTTCGGTCAGCGCGATGCTGGGCGGGCTGCGTGGTGTGGCGCAGGCGGCTGCAGTGGTGCGCGGCGAGATTCCACTGGAGCAGGCCGTGGCGCGTCACGCGCTGGGCTTTGCGCTACTCGCGGCACCACGTCATTCGCTCGCGGCGTCGATAGATATCGCGCTGCTGAGCGGCAACGCCGATATCGTGCTGATCGACGCTCAACTGGGGGCGCACGGCACGTTGTCGGATCTGGCGTTGCAAGCGCATGACGTGATGCTGGTGACGCGTGTCGGCGCGGTGGCGATCACCGAAACCTACGCTTGCCTGAAACGTTTGCATTACGTGCACGCGCTGGCGCAGTTCCGCTTGCTGGCCAACCAGGTGCCGCGTGAGCGCGACGCGCAAACCGCTTTCGACAATCTCGCTGGGGTGGCCGGACGCTACCTTGGCATCACGCTTGAAGATGCCGGTCATATTCCGGCTGATGCGCAAATGGGGCGTGCACTCACGCTGTCGCGTTGCCTTGTCGATGCATTTCCTTCGACTGCGGCGGCGCGTGCGTTGTGCCAGCTTGCCGCTGCGTTACCGCACTGGCCGCAGCGCCATGCATTAGCGGCACCTGCAGTGGAGGCATCGGCCAGCGCGGTGAGCGTGAACGCGCCGCCGCCTCTCGCGCAGTCTTTTGCGCGGCACGCCTGAGATGTCTGACGCTTGATAGCAAGCACGCCTGATAGAACGCCTGACACGCGCTGGATCAGCCCAGCACGGCCAGCGCTAGAACCAGAGGAAGGGGAGCACGATGTACAACGCTCAGGGGAAGATTTCCCAGGCCGACGTTCTGACTCAGTACGCACCGCTGGTGCGTCGGCTGGGTTTGCAACTGGTGGCCAGAATGCCCGCGAGCGTCGATCTGGATGACTTGATCCAGGCGGGAATGATAGGGCTGCTAGATGCCGCGAGCCGCTACAAGGACGATCAGGGCGCGCAATTCGAAACCTATGCGAGCCAGCGCATTCGTGGCGCGATGCTCGACGAGCTGCGCAGCAGCGACTGGCTGCCGCGCAGCTTGCGACGCAATTCGCGCGAGGTGGAGCGGGCGGTGCAACAGGTTGAACAGCACGAAGGACGCGCGGCCAGCGAGAGCGAAATCGCCGGGCATCTGAAGATGCCGCTCAACGAATATCAGGCGCTATTGCAGGAGCTGCACGGCAGCCAGCTGATTTATTACGAAGACTTCGACCGCTCTGCTGACGACGAACCGTTTTTGGACCGCCATTGCTCGGACCCGGCTGACCCGCTTTCGGCGCTGCTCGACGAGAGCTTGCGCGGTGCGCTGGTCGAAGCGATTGAACGCTTGCCCGAGCGGGAAAAGCTGCTGATGTCGCTGTATTACGAGCACGGGATGAATCTGCGCGAGATTGGCGCGGTGATGGAAGTCAGTGAATCGCGTGTGTGCCAGTTGCACAGCCAGGCCGTGGCGCGTCTGCGTGGCCGCTTGCGCGATGCCGCGTGGGTTAGCGCGGATGCGGCGGCGGGGTAGCGGGTAACGCGTTGTTGAGTGGGGGGAGACGTCGCCTGGTGGCCCCCAAAAAAAGTTGAACAAACACGGTTACGCCGATCAAGCGATATTGATGCAACCGTGCTGTCTCAAGCCCCCTCCTAATTCCCCATGTAATCAAACAGCGACATACCCTGGATTTTCATAAAGCCCTGCTGCGCCGCCTGAAGTGAAAACTGCGCCAACGAATACTGGCTAATCGCAGCGGTCAAATTAGTCGTGGTCAGATCCGCCAGCGTGCTTTTGTTTTGCAGCGTGCTGGTTTGCGTCACTGCCTGCAACGCCATGATTTCCTGTTCCCGTCCGCCCACCGATGCCTGCACGGTCACGACGTTATTCATCGTGTTCTTCAGCTTGCCCATGCCTGTGCTCAACGCGTTAGTCAGGTTCGCTACCGCTGCTGGGCTGCCGGTTGGGGACTGAAGTGCTTTCACCACGTCATCAATATTGGCAAACACATCGGTGCCGGCCTGGGTCGCGGGTGTCACGGTAAAGCTGTCGCCTGCAGCGGGGTCGCCTGTGATGGTCACGCTCTGGCCGCCCAGCGTGATGCCCGCGCTAGCGGTATAGGGCTGTGGTGTGCCTGTCACGCCTGTGGTCTGGTCGGTCACGCTGTATGTGATCGCCGGTGCTGTGCCGGAAAACGTAATCAGATATCCGTGTGCGTTGCTTGGGTCAGCTGCGTTGTTGGTGCTAACGCCGCCAATCGTGCCGCTGCCGGTATTCGCTGGATTGCCGGCTGGAATCGAGGTCGTGCCCACCGCCGCAACGCCGTTGAACACGCGTACGCCGTTATCGCTGGAAGCGATCTGGCGGGTATCCGAAACCTGCACATCGCGTGAGCCGGTGTCGCCGCTGTAGGCCACGGCGCCGCTGGCGTCGATGGCAAACGGTTGTGCCGTGGTCTTGAAGCCCGCAAACAAAAAATTGCCTTGGGGGTCGGTGGCGTTGGCCAGGGTCATCAACTGGTTGCGTAGCCCTTGTAGCTCGGTCGCAATCGCGCTGCGGTTGCCGTCGTTCAGCGAGCCATCTCCGGCGCGCACCAGCAAGGTGTTGATGTTCTGCAGCACGTTGCTAACGCTGCTCAGCGTGGTGTCTTCGGTTTGCAGTGAGGACAGCACGGTGTTCTGGTTGTTCGAATACTGCGCTAGCGCTGCGCCTTGCATGCTCAATTGCACCGCTTGCGCTGCGCCGAGTGGATCGTCCGAGGGTGTGCTCAGGCTGATGCCGCTGGCTATCCGTTGGTACATCTGCCCCAGCAAACTTTGCTGGTCCATCATCGTGCTGACGTTGAGCGAAAAATAATCACTGGTGGACATGCGCATGATTCAGTTCCTCACGAAAAAACCGACAGCAATGTCTGAAACAGGGTCGAGCTGGCCTGAATCACTTTGCTGTTGGCTTGGTAGAGCTGCTGGTACTTCAGCAAATTCGCCGCTTCTTCATTCACGTTCACCCCGGATACCGCTTGCTGCGCTGCGGTGATTTGTGTCACTAGCGAGGCTTGGGCTTTGTTCATGCCCTGGATCTGGTTGGTCTGGTTGCCGATCAGGTTGACGTAGTTCGCGTAGGCCCCGGTCAGCGTCGAGGTGCCGCCGTTCAGCACGGTGGCGCTCACCAGGTTCGACATGCTCTGGGCGTTGCGGCCGTCATTGCCGCCGCCGGTGTTCGCGCCAATCGTGAAGGTGTCGCCGTTCGCTGGGCTGCCGCTCAAGGTCACGGTCACGCCATTCATCGATCCTGCTGGGGCGGGTGTGGTGGCGCTGTTGATCGTCAGTGTCGCGCCGGTGGCAGGGTTGTACGGCACGGGGGTGGTGCCGGTCGCGTCAATCGTGATGGTGGTGGGCGGGGTGCCGGCAATGGTCACGACCGAGTTCGGTGGGAAACCGCTCATCTGGCCGGTGGCGGAGTCGTAGGTCAGCTTGGTCGGGGTTGAGGGCAAGGCATAACCGGTGGTCACGCTGCCTTGTGAAATCGTGCCGGTGCCGCTATTGGTCGCGCTCGCGCTGGCCAGCACTGGAGACGCTGCGGCTATCGCTGCGCCGTTGCTGGTGGCGAGGCCAAAGCCATTGAGCGCGCCGCGCGTCGGTGAGACTGAAAACGAATCGCCCGCTGCCATGGTGCCGCTGAGGTTGAACTGCAAACCGCCGATGGGGCCGCTCAGATCGCTGGCGGTGCCCACTACTGTGCCGGTGGCTTTATCGGTGAGTGCGTACTGGGTGCCGTCGTAGGACAGTGTGTAATCGCTGGTGGGCGGTTGCGCGGGATTGCTGATTCCGGCGCTGAGCGTCGCGCTGCTGGTGTTGTTCTGGTTGGCATATACCAGCGGGTTGCCCACGTTGAACAACGCGCCGCCTTTGTTGCCGGAGAGGTCGATGCCTAACGCGTTTTGTGCGTTAACTTGCGCGGCGAAGCTGACGGCAATCGCCCCTAGTTGAGCCTGGGCGGGGTCGAGGGTCTGGGTGCGAAACGCTAGCAACCCGCCTAGCGCGCCGCCGCTAATCGACGTATCTGGCAGCAGTTGTGCCGCTGGTGCGGGGTTCGCTCCCGCTAGTCCGAGGTAGGCAATCGACACTTCGGTCGGATCAGCCGCTGACGTCACGGCACCCAGGTTGAAACTTTTATCGTTCGCCACCAGGGTCTGACCGTTGCTCATAAAGATGCTGTAGCTCGAACCACTTGCCACCACCTGGATTCCGGTGAGCTGGCTCAGCTTCGACACTGCGAGGTCGCGTTGATCGAGCAACTGGTTCGGCGGCTGGCCTGAGGTGCTGGCGGCGGTGATCTGCGAGTTCAGCTCTGCGATTTGCGCGGTGTAGCTGTTGATCTGTGAGACGGCGTCGGTGAGCTGGGTGTTGACGGTTTGGCGCAACTGCCCATATTGCTGGCCTGCGGCATTGATCTGGTTCGCCAGCGATTGCGCGTTGCTGATCGCGGTCTGGCGTGCGGCCTGGCTGCCTGCATCGTTGGCCACGCCCTGCAAGCCGGTGAAGTAGCTCGTGATCGCGCTCGAAATGCCGGCTGTTGGGCTGCCGACGAGGTTGTTCAACTGGGCGATCAGGCCGTAATAGGAAGACGATGCGCCGCTTTGGGTTTGCGCGGTATTCAACTGGTTGGTCAGGTACTGGCTGTACTGACGCTGAACCGTTGTCACCGATACGCCTTGCGGCAGATAACCTGAGCCGCTGTAAAGACCAGCGGTTTCCTGGAAGATGGGGCGCTCGACGGAATAACCCGGCGTGGCGGCATTGGCCAGATTCTGGCCGGTGGTGGTCAAGCCCCACTGGGCTGCGTTAAGGCCGCTAAGCGCGATATTGAACAGGTCGCCTGACATGTTTCATCCAGAAAGACGCGCCAGCGAAGCTGGCCGTCATGTTGCGGGAACTGACGTGTTATCGGCAGGCTGGCGCAAAAATGAAGGGCCTGTGGCAACAAAACTCGTGCTGTCTGTTCGTGCGCGCGGCGGCATCATCTGACGCTCAGGCCTGGGCTTAACCCAGCTTCTGCATGATCGAGATCAGTTTTTTCGCGTAGTGGGGGTCTGTCGCGTAACCCGCGCGCTGCATGCCGTTGGCGAAGCCCCGCACGTCCTGCCCGGCGTCCAGCACCTGGGCGTAACGCGGGTTGTTCTTCAGCAGGCTGGCGTAATCGGTCATCGCATCGGCGTATGAATCGTAGGCGCGGAATTTCTCCACCACGCGCCGGGGCTGGCCGTTGACGTACTCGGTGGTGGCCGTGGCCACGGTCGGCCCATTCCAGTTCTTGCCCGCCTTGATGCCGAACACGTTATGGCTGGTGCTGCCATCGGCGCGCAGAATTTCACGTTTGCCCCAGCCTGATTCCAGCGCAGCCTGACCAACGATGAAGCGCGCCGGAATGCCCGTCGCCGCACTCGCGCTTTGCGCTGCGCCCGCCAGTTTGTCGACGAACGCCGTGACATGCGGTGCGGCATCCTCAGCGAGATTCGCGCCAACAGGGGGGGTTAGCGCGCTGTTGGCGGAATAACCCTGCTTGCCTTGCGCCGCGCCCAGCGCGCCATTCGCGGCGGCGTTGCCATAGGCTTTCGCCAGCGCGTTCAGTGCAGCGGTATTGCCCGCGTTCGCGTCGCTACCCGATGCACCGCCGATGCCACCCATGCCACCATCGGCTCCAGCAACGCCTGCGTTGCGCATCAATTGCTTGAGCAAGGCGTCGGCCACGCCCACGCCTTTGGACGACATTTGCTGCGCCAGTTGCTGGTCCAGCATCGAGGTGAAGGTCGCGCTGTCGCGCGAATCGAGTGGGCCATCCGAAGGTGTCGCGGCGCGCATGCTCTTGAGCATCATCTGCACGAACATCGCATCAAACTGCTTCGCGGCCTCTTTCAAGCCGGCCTTCGGCGCAGCGGCAGCCTTCGCGCGCAATGCCGCCAAGCCTTGCACATCGAGTGCGAAACGTTGTGTCAGGTCACTGCCAAGCGGATTGGAGTCGGTGCTCATCGCGTGTCTTCCTTAGATGATTTCCAGTTCGGCCCGTAGCGCGCCTGCGGCTTTCATCGCCTGCAAGATCGACATCAGATCGGCAGGCGTCGCGCCTAACGCGTTCAGTGCTTTCACCACTTCGGCCAGATTCGCGCCTGCGGTGATGTATTTCAGCGCGCCGTTGTCCTGCTTCATCTGAATCTGCGACTGCTGTGCCACCACGGTTTGCCCATTCGAAAACGCGCCTGGCTGGCTCACCACCGGCTGGGTGTTGATCACCACCGACAAGTTGCCGTGCGCGACCGCGCAGTTTTGCAGCGTCACCATCTGGTTCATCACGATGGAGCCGGTGCGGGCGTTCAGGATCACTTTGGCAGCGGCTTGAGCGGGCTTCACATCGAGGTTTTGCAGTTGCGCCATGAAGGCCACTTGCTGTGCGGTATCGGCCGGTGCGCGTAGCTGGATCGTGCGGCCGTCGAGTGCGTTTGCCGTGCCGTCGCCGAAGGTGCGGTTCACCGCGCCGACGATGCGCTGTGTGGTGTCGTAATCCATCTCGTTGAGTTCGAGCTGGATCGTGCCGCCCTGGGACACCATCGTGGGCACGGCTCGCTCGACAATCGCGCCGCCTGCGATCCGCCCGGCGGCGAGCTGGTTCACCTGCACTTTGCTGCCATTGGCGCTGGCCCCCGCGCCGCCCACCGCGAGATTGCCTTGCGAGAGCGCATACACTTGACCGTCTGCGCCTTTGAGCGGTGTCAGCAGCAAGGTGCCGCCGCGCAGGCTCTTGGCGTTGCCGAGGGATGACACTGTGACGTCGATGGCTTCGCCTGGGCGGGAAAAGGCGGGGAGTTTGGCGGTCACCATCACTGCGGCGACGTTCTTCAACTGCATGTTCGACGCCCCACCTCCGCCGCTGCCCCCAGGGCCCGCGTTATTGATCGAGATGCCGAGGTTCGCCAGCATGTTGGATAGCGTCTGCGTGGTGAAGGGCGTTTGCATGGTCTGGTCGCCAGTGCCATCGAGCCCCACCACGAGGCCATAGCCGATCAACGGGTTGTCACGCACGCCTTGAATCGACACGAGATCTTTCAGCCGTTCGGCCTGAGCCAGCGAAAACGGTGTGAGGGCGAGCGCCGCACCCAGCAGCAGCGCACCACAGCGGCGCAGCAGGCGCAGCAGGCGCATTAACGTGAGTGGGCTCACCATGGCGACACGTTCAGGAAGAAGCGTTGCAGCCAGCCCATGTTCTGGCTTTCGTCGATGTAGCCCTTGGCGGAGTACTCGATCCTGGCGTCAGCAACCTGGGTTGAATACACCGAGTTCACGCCCGAGATCGTGTTCGGATTCACCACCCCGGAAAAACGCACGAATTCATTCCCCTGGTTAATCAGCATCTGCTTTTCGCCGCTCACGACGAGGTTGCCGTTCGGCAGCACGCTAGTGACGGTGACGGTGATCGTGCCGTTGAAGGTGTTCGAGGCATTCGCGCCGCCATTGGCCTGAAACTTGTTGGCCCCGGTCGCGTCCAGGCTGGCGCGGCTGAAGAAGCCGGGCAAAAAGCCCGCCGTTGGCACGGCCAGATCAGTACTGCCCTGGCGGTTGGCATTCGCGCCGGATGATTTAGTCGCGTTGACGTTTTCAGCAATCACGATGGTCAGGATGTCGCCGACGTTGCGTGGCCGCTGGTCTTCGAACAATGGCCGGCCAGCGTAGCCAGGGTTGTAGATCGAGCCCGGCGACTGGGCTTGCGGTGGCACTGGTGGCGCGGCGGTCATCGGCTGCTGGATGATCGGCTGCTTCGGCACGAGGGCGCAGCCGCCCAGCAAGGCCATTAGCAGCAACGCCGTGGTGCATGCCGTCGTGGCGCGCGGCTGGCCTGGAATAACCGGGAACTTGAAATGCGACATGAAACGCTACCTGTGTGCTTGTGCGCGGACTCTGGCTCGGGCGCTCATGGCCTTTGTTGGGGCGAGCGGGTGTGACTGCTGTGGCTGATGCAACCGATGCGCAAGCTGGCTGACGGCCGGACTTACCGGCGATGCAGCGGCCGCTGCCGGCGTGGCAGGCAACCGCAGTCACCCTATGGCTGCCACGCCAGGCCTATCGGTTTAAATCTGCATCTGGCTCAGCGTTTGCAACATCTGGTCGGAAGTCGTCACCGCCTTGCTATTGATCTCATACGCGCGCTGGGTCTGGATCATATTCACCAGTTCCTGCACCACGTTCACATTCGAGGCTTCGACGTAATGCTGGTTGAGCATGCCTGCCCCATTGAGCCCCGGCTGCGTGACGTTAGGTGGCCCTGATGCGGTGGTTTCAGCGAACAGGTTTTGCCCTTTGGCTTCGAGCCCGGCCGGATTGATAAACGTTGCCACTTGCAGCGAGCCGATCTGCACGCTGGCGCTGCTACCGCCCTGGGTTACCGACACCACGCCATCGCTGCCAATCGTTAGTGATGTCGCGTTTTGTGGCAGCGTGATCGCGGGCAGGATCTGGTAACCACTCGCCGTGACCAACTGGCCTTGCGCATTGGTCTGAAACGAGCCGTCGCGGGTGTAAGCGTTGGTGCCGTCTGGCATCAGCACCTGAAAAAATCCCTGGCCATTGATGGCAACGTCCTGCGCATTGCCGGTCTGCTGCAAATTGCCCTGGGTGTACAGGCGCTCGGTGGCCACTTGCTGCACGCCTGTGCCGAGCTGAATGCCGGAAGGCAGCTCGGTTTGCTGGGTCGAGTTCGCACCGGGCTGGCGCGTGGTCTGGTACAGCAAGTCTTCGAACACCGCCCGCGAGCTTTTGAAGCCATTGGTGCTGACATTGGCCAGATTGTTCGAAATCACATCCATCTGGGCTTGCTGCGCATTCATCCCAGTCGCAGCGATATAAAGCGAACGGTTCATGGTGATCCTTCTCCTTCAGTCAGACGTCGTTCAGGCATGCCCGAAACGCCCGCCGGTTAGGTAAAACTGAGCAGCCGGTTAGCGGCCTGTTCGTTCTGGTCGGCCGATTCCAGCAGCTTGGTCTGCATCTGGAACTGGCGCGCATTGGCAATCATCGAAACCATCGCGGCCACCGGATTCACGTTGCTGCCTTCCAGCGACTGCGGCACGATCACCACGGTTGGGTCGGCTTCTGCGGGGTTGCCGTCTGCGACGCGAAACAAGCCGTCATCGCCGCGCTTGAGCGTCTGGGGATCAGGGTTCACCAGCTTCAGTTGATCGATGATGGCCACGGCCGTGGGCGGGTCGCCAGGCACCAGCGCCGACAACGTGCCATCGCTGCCCAGCGTCACCTGAGCGCCCTGCGGCACCGAGAGCGGACCGCCACTGCCCAGCACCTGCAAACCCGATGCGTTCACCAGTTGACCGTTCTGGTCCACCTGAAAATTCCCCGCGCGGGTGTAGGCCTCATTGCCGTCCGCGCCGAGCACGGCGAACCAGCCAGGCCCTTGCACCGCCACATCCAGCGGGTTGCCGGTCTGCTGGATCGGGCCTGGCGTGAAATCCGCGCCAGGGGTCGAAGCCAGCACGAAGGTGCGAGTGGTATCTGCGGTGGCGTCGGGCGAGCTGCCATCGCCAAAGCCCATCGGCACCGCACGAAACGTCGCCAGATGCGCGCGAAACCCCGTGGTCGAAACATTCGCCAGGTTGTTCGCAACCACAGCCTGTTGTTCCAGCGCCTGGGAAGCGCCAGTCAAGGCGGTGTAGATGAAGCGATCCATGGTGGTCCCGGAAGCGCTAGCGCTTACATGTTGATGAGGGTGTTATCAACGGCCTGCTGAGTTTTGATCGTCTGCGCATTCGCCTGGTAATTGCGTTGCGCGGTAATCAAATCCACCAGCTGGTTGGTCAGCACGACGTTGGAATTCTCCAGCGCGCCACCTTGCAGCACACCGTGGTTGGTGGTGCCAGGCGCAGATAGTTGCGGCACGCCGGAGGCGGCGGTTTCTGCGTACTGATTGCCGCCGAGATTCACCAGGCCGTTCTGATTGTTGAAGTTCGCCAGCACGACCTGGCCCAGCGCCGTGGTCCGGCCATTCGAATAATTGCCCGTCAGCACGCCATCCTTGCCCACCGAAAAACCCGTGAGCTGGCCAGAGGCGGAACCGTCTTGCCCTTGGTTGTTGGTGCCATTCTTGCCACCGAACTGCGTCGTGCCCGCGATCTTCAGTTGCAGGTTTTGCGGCGTGACCGAGCCATCGGTGTTCGGCACGCTGAAATCGAAGGTCAGCGCGTTCGCGGTTGGCGCGCCAGCGGCATTGGTCGTGCTGGAGAGGTTGCCCGAGGTATCGAAGGTCGCGCTGCCAATCTTCGCCACGGTGCCAGTAGCGGGGCCCGCGTACACATCCCATGCGCCGGTCGCGGTCTTCACGAAATACATGTTGACCTGCTGCGTGCCACCCAACGTGTCGTAGACCTGGACCGTCGAGGGGTAGTTGTAGCTGGTTGGATCGCTGGCGCTAAAGGGCGTTTTGCTCGGAACCGGATCTTGCGCGTTGAGGTTGTAGCCACCCGTAATCGTGGTGGTGGCGATCGGCGGAATGTTTGCGGTCGGCACTTGCAGCGGCACGGTTTGCGCGGTGCTGATTACGCCCGCTGCATTTGCTGCATAGCCCATCAGCTGCAAGTTGGAGCTATTCACGATGTAGCCGTTCTTGTCCAGCTGAAACGAGCCATCGCGGCTGTAGGTCACGCCGTTGCTGCCCGACATCTGGAAAAAACCATTGCCGTTGATAGCGACGTCGAGCGCCTGGTTGGTGGTGCTGATCGTGCCCTGGGTGAACTGCTGTACCACCGAGGCCAACCTTGAACCGAGACCAATCTGGGTATCGACCGCCGTCGCCACCGAATTGGCGTAGACATCGGCGAACTTCGCGTCACCTTGCTTAAAGCCAGTGGTGTTCGCGTTGGCGATGTTGTTGCCAATCACATCGAGATCGTTCGATGCCCCCGCCAACCCGCTCAAGCCTTGCTCATAACCCATGATGATCTCCGTATCAGTATCAGGATCGCCGTCACCGGCATTACTGCATGAATGTGTCACTCGCTGCGACCCCAGCACTTTTGATGCGCTGGTGACTTAAAACCGCCGGTGCTTAAAACCGCCGTGCGCCAGTGCGGTATCTGCTTATCTGCCTATCCGCCTGTGCGCTGGAACCACGTTTAAAGCTGCTTAAACCGTTTACAGAATTGCGGCCACGCTGTTCAGGCCAACCGTGCTGCCGTTCGACAGCACGAGCCCAGCCCTGCCGTCGGCCTGCTGCACCACCCCCAGCACTTGTGACGCCGTCAGCGCGGTGGGCACGGCGGCCTTGCCGTCAATCGTCGCGCTGGTGGTGATGGTGTAAGTGCCATCCGGCAGCGGATTGCCTGCGGTATCGACCGGCGTCCAGGCCACCGGCACGGTGCCTGCCTTCAGGTTGCCGAGATCAAGCGTTTGCACGATCTGGCCCGCTGCGTTCTTGACTTCGATCTTCACGTTGGTGGCATCGCTCGCCAGTTGCACGCCCACAGGCGTGGCCTTGCCATCCGCCACCGCCATCGCGTTGCCCGGTGTGAGCACCACGCTGTTTTTCAGGGCTGCGGCTTGGGTTTGTTCGCCCGCCGTCAATTGCGATGAAAGCGATGCCAGCGAGATATTCAACTGACCGATGCCAGAGACCGTGCTGATCTGCGCGATCTGCGTCGTCATCTGCGAGCTGTCCATCGGATTCGTCGGGTCCTGGTTTTTCATCTGCGCCACCAGCAACTGCATGAACGTGTCTTGCAGATCAGCCGCAGAATTGCCCGCCAGCGTATTGCTGCCCGTAGCCGCGCTTTTGCCTTTGGTGCCGTTCATTGTGTCCAGCAAGCTGGACGAAACGGCATCGCCGACAGTGGTTTGGGTCGTCAAATCAGTCTCCTCGGGAGCATAGGGGCCACCCATGCAGCAAGCGCGGCAGGGGCAGGTTTAGGCGTAAGCGGTGCGATGTTGCGGTGTGCGATGTTGCGATGCGCGATCAGGAGGAACCGATCGTGAGTGTCTTGATGAGCAGTTGTTTGACGGTATTCAGCGTCTCCACGTTGGCCTGGTACGAACGCGATGCCGAAATCATGTTCACCATCTCCTGTACCGGATCAACGTTGGGCTGGGTCACGTAACCCTCTGCATTGGCAGCGGGATTGCCTGGCTCGTAGGAGGTTTTCATCGGCGAGGGATCGTCAATCACCCGGCTCACCCGCACGCCACCAATCTGCTGGCCGGATTCGGTATAGCCGCCGCCTGCGGGTTTCACCTCGAACACCACCTGTTTGGCCTTGTATGGTTTGCCATCCGGGCCGGTGGTGCTGTCGGCGTTTGCCAGGTTCGATGCAGTGACGTTGAGCCGCTGCGATTGCGCGCTGAGCGCCGAGCCTGCGACTTCGAAAATACTCATTAGCGTTGACATGATTCCTCGCGCTTGTGTCTTGTGTTCTGTCGTGCGGTTTGTTTTGCCGCGCTGCCTGTTCCGCGCTGCTGGTGCCGGGCTCTGGCTCAGGTGTCGGGTTCAGTTACTCAGCTATTCAGTTCAAGTACCTGAAGTAATCGCGGAGAGCATCGACTTAATCTGCTGCGACACCAGCGTCATGCTCGACTGGTAATGCAGGGTGTTATCGGCAAACTGCACCCGCTCCATATCGAGATCGACCGTATTGCCATCCAGCGCAGGTTGAGCCGGTGTGCGGTAAAGCAGCTTGCCGTAGTCCGTGCTGGTGCCACCGGTCGTGCTCAGGCGCGTGGTGCCAGGCAAATGCCCCGGTGCCGTTGTTGCCAGCGAGACGCTCACGCCCACCGTCACCGGCTTAGCTGCTGCGCTGCCTGCGGCACTGCCGCTCGCGCCCATCGTGCGGCGCAATGCGCCTGCCAGCGAGGCAGCGAAATCGACATCACGCGCCTGGTAACCCGGCGTATCGGCGTTCGCAATGTTCGACGACAGCAGCGCCTGGCGATGCGCTCTGACATCCAGCGCTTCACGGCCAAAGGCAAATTCGGCATCGAGTCGGTCCAGCATGAAAACCTCCGCAAGTTCAGTCAGCTACTCATTCAGCTAGCCAGCCCAGGAGTCCGGTGCGTGTGGCTGCAGCGCGCGTCATGGGAAAAGCCTTTTTGCATGTACAGCATCTTATGAGCCGGACTAGCGCCGCAATCGGATGAATAACCGGGAAAGCGCGCCTCTATTCAACGATTGCCGCCCCCCACGGCACTCTAGAATTCGATGCGTCCTGCTGCGTTCAATCGAGTTCACTCGATTTCAATTGCGTTCGCCTGGCTGTGTTCTAGCTGTTCGATGGAGATCTACGATGGCCGCCCTGTCCGCTTTTGCTGCCCCGCGCCGTCTGTGCCACGAGGCGCTGACGCATGTCTTCAGCGGCATCGCGCGCGCGTGGCTAGTGGGGCTGCTAGTGGGGCTGCCGTTAAGCGCTCATGCGCAAGCCAGTAGCGGGCCGGAGGCGGATGAGAACGCTAGTGCCAGCCATGCGCCGATCGTGATTCCCGGGCCTGCGGAACACAATCCGGCCGCGTTGGCGCAGCTCGCTGAGCGGCTTACGGTGACGGCACCAGTGGCCACTGCGGCTGCGTCCTCCACTGCGTTGCCGGCGGCAATGGCCTCCCGGGTACCCTCCAGCCCATTGGCTGATTCGGATTCAGATTCAGATCGCTTCGCTCAAGCCGCACAGGCGAGCGGGGCCATCGTGATTCCCGCTTCTGGCGCAGAAGCCAGCCCACCACGTGTGATGACCTTGCCCCCGGCGGGAGCAGGCAATGCCGCCGCGCGGCCCCAGGCAGCAGCTACGCGCGTGGGTGGTGCGAACTACGCGATGCGTCAGCAGGCCGTGGGGAGTGTGAATGGCACCGCGCGCGCACCAACGGCCAGCATTCCACCTCAGCCTCTAGCCACACGCACGCCAACGGCCAGCACCGCGCTTCAGCCCGCAGCCGCACGCGCATCGACCTCTAGCACCTCACCCGGGCCAGACACCACACGCATATCCACAGCCAGCACATCGCCCCAACCAGGCACCGCACGCGCACCAACAGCCAGCCCCCCACTCCCCGGCCAGCAAGATGGCGAGTCGATCCGCCGCGCTGCGCTGGCGTATCTCCAGCAGCAAGTCACCGGGCTTCCCGGCAAAGTTGAGCTGAGCATCGCCCCGACCTTCCCGCGCGGCCTCGCGGCTTGCACCACGCTCGAACCGTTCTTGCCGACCGGTGCGCGTCTGTGGGGCCGTACGACGGTCGGCGTGCGCTGCATCGGCGAACGTCCCTGGACGCTATATCTGCAAGCCCGCATCTCGATTCACGCAACCTATTACCTCGCCGCCCGCGCTATCGCGCCGGGCGAACTGCTGGGCCAGGACGATCTCATCGCACGCGAAGGCGATCTGACGTTGTTGCCGCAAGCGGTGATTACCGAACCGTCCCAAGCGGTTGGCTCGGTCGCATTGATGCGCATCGCGGCTGGACTGCCGCTGCGGCGCGACATGCTGAAAAGCACACTGGCAGTGTCGGTCGGCCAATCCGTGCGCGTCGTGGCGCAAGGCATTGGCTTTGCCATTTCGGCTGAAGGCAACGCCATGAACAACGCCACGCCCGGCCAGCCCGTGCGGGTGCGAACAGCGGCGGGACAAATCATTACGGGCATCGTCAAGGACGGCTCGACGGTGGAGATTCGCTTGTGATGACGCTTTGGGCTAAAGTTTCGCGCGGCAACTGCCGTTATTGCGCTTACATCGTTCGGGAAGCCCATCGTGAATATCGACCCCACCCTCGAAACCACCGCACCAAGCCTGAAAGACAGCCCGGCACCGGCGCGCGCGCCTGCCATCGCCAACCCCACTGGCAGCCAGGCTTCAGCCACGTCCAGCCACGCCAGCTCAACCGCGGCCAGCCCGCGCAGCAACGGCGGCCCGGACGCCAGCGTGCATTTGTCCGAGCTCTCGGCGCAGTTGCGCAGCCTTGCGGCTTCAGGCGCAGCGGATATCGACACAGCGCACGTCGCAGCCATCAAGCAGGCCATCCAGGACGGCACGTTGCAAATCAACCCCAGCAAAATCGCCGATGGGGTCTTGGAAACCGCCCGCGCGCTGCTGCAAGACACGCCATCCACGAGCCGTTAAACATCACCGCGCACAGCGCGGTTCGCCACCATCAAGCTGTATCTCCCGATCTACGGGCCCGCGTATTGCACGCGGGCCCGTGCTTTTTTGCGAGCCCATTGCGATGAAAGATGCCCTGCTAGCCACCGTCGCCGAAGAACACGCTGTTGTGCTGAGCTTTGCCGCACTGCTCGCACAAGAAGAGCACGCGCTCACCGCCCTCTCGCCTCTTGAGCTGCTGCCGCCCCTGGTCGAGCAGAAAACCGCGCTGATTTACCAGCTCGCCGTGCTGGAGCAAACCCGGGATGCTCAACTGGCCGCACTGGGTTTTCCAGCAGGACGGCCTGGGCTTGAGCAAGCCGCTCATGCGGATGAACGGCTCGGCGCGCTCTGGCCGCGCGTGAAAGAAGCCGTCGATCATGCACGCGGGCTGAACCTGGTAAATGGCGCGCTGATCGCCACCCGGATGGATTACAACGCACGAGCGCTGGCCTCGCTACAGGTCGTGATCCCCAAACCTGCAGCGTTCTATGGCCCAGATGGCAAGCTGCCTGCGAAGTAAACCTCCGCCATGAACTCGCCATGCGCGTATTTTTTATCGCGCTAAGCGCTGCCTGACGGAACCTTTTTCACTGGTTTGTTACAGCAGAGGTA
Organism: Paraburkholderia bonniea; assembly: GCF_009455625.1. NCBI lineage: Bacteria > Pseudomonadati > Pseudomonadota > Betaproteobacteria > Burkholderiales > Burkholderiaceae > Paraburkholderia > Paraburkholderia bonniea. The sequence continues at coordinate 400,634 of NZ_QPEQ01000001.1, forward strand.
CTGGACACCTCAACACCTCGTTGAATCGGTCCGGACCACATCGAGCCCATTGGGCCGACCAATCAGCGAATCAGTGAATCAGGCGGAAAGAAATGAAAAGGCGAGATTTTTTGGCATTGGCCGGTTTATCGACGCTGGCGGCCTGCGGCGGCGAGGTCAACCTCCCTGCTGCCAGTAACGGCAACGGTGGCGATAACGGCAACGGTGGCGATAACGGCAACGGTGGCGATAACGGCAACAACGGCAATGGCGGAGAGACCCCGTCCCTCCCGACCCTTCCGAGCGTCCACTTTCTTACCACTGATACCCAACAGGTGGACTACCGGCCCGCGATCAACGCCACGGGCGATGTGATTATTTTCGAGCGTTCACCGGCGGGTGGCGGGCCCACCTACCTGTACTGGATCGACGGACTCGAGAGAAAAGCTGCGCCGGTCCGGTTTTTAACCGACCCACTAGCGCCAGCGCTCCAGCAAACCCGTCCGGCATGGAGCTGGAACACCAACGAAGTCGCTTTCAGCGGCATGAACAACGGCGACCCGATTCATGCCTGGATCGTAGATGCCAACGGCATCACTACGCGCCGCATCAACGGCACGGAAGGCTACGACTACCCGCAATGGAACCATGACGGCAGCTTGCTGGTGGCGGAAAACAGCGGCCCGGCCGCACCCCGTAAACCCTGCAATACCGTCTTCAAACCCGATGGCACGACCGTTGTGCTCGATGTGTCAGGGGTGAGTGCCAGCAATGGCCAGACCTTGTATGGCGGCATGCCGAGCGTTGGGCCACAGGATTTACCGCAAATCGTCTTTGCCGGGCAACCGGTGGTGAATGGCTGGTCCAACCCCAGCAGCTCATCCAACGATTACGACCAGGACGCCAACTACATCTTCATCAACCAGTTTCAAAACGGCACCTATACCAGCTCGCCGCTGGAAACTGCCGCATCGGTCAGCGCCTTCGCCTCCAGCCATGAAGGACGCGCACCAGCGTTTTCACCGGATGGCCGGACCGTGGCTTTCGAATCGTCCCGGACCGGCAAGGGTTACGCGATCTTTCTCTACAGCCTCGACAAAGGCACGGTCACTCAGGTGACGGACCCGAGCCTGGGCGAGGCCCAGCATGCGAAGTTCTTCCCGGATGGCAAACGCCTGATCTTCTGCATGGGGCACCCAAATCATCCGGCTACGACGGGTATTGCGTGGGTGGATATTTCGACGCTGCTTTAAGAGCCGCTAACACAACCCGGACATTGAGAGCCATGCCCGTCGTAGCTTGGCGGCATGGCAAGACGAAAGTTATGGGTAGGCCTGGAAGCGTTGACTCCGGCGGTTACGCCCATCGCCGCAAAGGCGGTTGCGGGCGCACGGTTGATGAGCTGGCTGTATCGAACGGCATTCGGTGTGTCCTGCAAACATTGCTTGGGAAGCGCTGTTTGCAGGAACTGCGGTTTCGGTAGCGGGATGACTTGCTGGCGATGCTTGCGGGATTGGCTGGCCGCGAGCATGACCAGATTGACTGGGAACGGGTCAGTGTGGATGCGGCCAGCGTTGGCAGTACCTGAAACAGCGTGGGATCTCACGGCGCGCATTGCCCGGCGGGGCTGGCATCGCTGGGTGGTTGAGCGCAGCAGCCAAAGCTGCGCTCGTTTTCCTGCTTGTGTCTGGTTCAGGTTATTCCCCTTCTTCGTACCTCGCTCTTTTCCTGCTCTAGCGCAGATTCATAAAATGCTCGATAAGCGCAACCCTATTTGTCTAAAAGCGTTGTATCTGGCTCAAAAAAGCGTGTTAACCCAAATCCTCCAGTTCATCTGGCGCTAAATTGCCGCTCATTAAAAATTAGTAAAGCGAATGAGACCAGATGGAACAAGGCAATAAACGACTTTTGTTCAGTCGTCTGAGAGTGGGGCGCGCTGTGGTTAAAGCAGGCACCCAGGCCACCGTTCAGCAAAGGCAGCAAACGCAGCAAGTCAGGACTGGCTGTTACGGTGCTACGGCAAACGTGGCGGGCACTTCAGGTGCAGGACATTGGCCAGTCACGTTTGCACTTCGTCCTGCCGCACTGGCTACGCTCGTGCTGCTCGGCACCCTGCCTGTCTGGTCGCGCGCGCAGATTGTTCCGGGTGGGGTGTATTCGCCGTCGGTCGTACAAACGCAAAACGGTTTGCCCCAGGTGAACCTCAACCGGCCTTCGGGTGCCGGGGTGTCGCTGAATACCTATGGTCAGTTCGACGTGCCCCGGCGCGGTGCGATTCTGAACAACTCGCCGGTGATCGTGCAGACGCAGCAGGCGGGTGTGATCAACGGGAATCCTAACTTCGGGCCGGGCCAGTCTGCGCGGGTCATCGTCAATCAGGTTAACAGCCGTGCGGCGAGCCAGATCAACGGGTATCTCGAAGTCGCTGGCCCGAGTGCCGAAGTCGTGATTGCGAATGGCTCGGGTATTAGCGTGAATGGTGGTGGTTTTATCAATAGCATCAGCCTGAAAAGACGAAGGCACAACAGATTGCAGCGACGGCAAAGAATCAAGGGGTAACGAACCCTGATGGTTCACCGATCACAGCGGTACAGATCGAAAATGTCATGCGTGCAGCGAGCAACAGCCAGTATGGGGAAAGTGCTGCGGCGGGCGTCGTTGTGCCGTTGAACGCAAATACGCCAACAAGCGCGATCTACGATGCGACAGGCATGAAACTGGCGTCAGATAGCACCGGCAATTATCTGGTGCAAGATCCGTCGATGTTGGTAACGCCGTCAAAGACGCTGAAAAACCTGATTACGAAAAACACAGGCGGTGCAAGCTCTCCGTACAGTTGGGGAACGTCAACCGCTCAGGCAGTAATGCCGAAGATCGATCCCTATGGGCCGTTCTCTCCAACGTTTAACACAGGGGATTATTCGGCTGGATTTGGTACGGTTGGCCGAGGTTTGGCTGGCGATTATGCGACCGTAAACGTCGGTTCATTGTCTGGAAACGTGACGGGTGCCGTTAATCTTTACGACAATTCGCTCTATGTTGGAGGTAGCGTCGTGATGGCCAATCCATCATCGATCGCATTCATGCCAGGTATAAGCGGAACCGTTGGATACATCATTGGTAAAAACAGTGCTCAAGGAACGCGGGATTTCTTGGCTGGTGATGGAATGCGAGGATTCGTTTCCATTCCGACGCCCTTTGGCTTTAACGCGATTGGAGCGGTTACTCACGCGTACGACGGAGCCACGGCGATCGAGTTCGGTGTAGGCCAACCCGGTTCCGTTTCCTTCGGGATAAGCCCGTGGGGACATATCAAGCAAGTGACCGGAAAAACACAATAGGAGGATGTATGGCGGTAGGCGGTAGGCGGTGGGCCTAGCCCGGAGCAATGGGCGAAGATGTCAAAGACACAGAAGATCTACTATTGGGTTTGCTTGACTGCTGCTTGTACGTTTATTGGCGGATTACTGATCAAAGCCTTCTTCTTTAGTTAAAGAAACAAACCCAGCCTTCGCGCTGGGTTTGTCGTTTGTGGGTCAATCTGGCGTGGTGACGAGCCTGCCATGCTGGATCTCAATCCTCACGCGCTGGCCAAGATCGATGCCAGCCTGTTCAAGCCACTTGCCGGCGATGCACAGCCACGGAACAAACGTGGGTGTTCGCCACGGTCGGCCTTGTTTCGGGCTGGATCGCCAGCGCATGATCTCCGGGACGGTAGCGTAGTGCTCGGAATAAGCGTGCAATGCTTTAATCACGGTGGATACCGTGCAGTCGGACACATTGACCTGCCCTGGAATTTTCGGACCAGCTGAAACTTGAGAGATGGCTTCCAACGGAGAAGGGAGTCATGAAAAAGAGCCGGTTTAGCGACGAGCAGAGGGTCACGATTCTGCGTGAGGCAGACAAGTCGCCAGTCGCCGAGGTCGCAAAGAAGCACGGAATCAGCGAGCAGACGATCTACAACTGGCGGTAGCATTTCGGCGCTCTGGAGACGGCCGATGTGAAGCGGCTCAAGCAACTCGAGCAGGAGAACGCGCGGCTGAAGAAGATGGTGGCGGAGCGGGATCTCGAACTGGACGTGATGAAAGAGATCAACGCAAAAAAGTGGTGAGCGCGCCGGCGCGTCGCCAGCAGGTTGCCTATGCAAAGTCACGGGGCCTGTCGGAACGACGTGCGTGCGCGCGGATGTCCGTCGCGCGATCAGCGTTGCGCTACGAATCGAAGCTTGTTGAGCGGGACGCGCCTGTGCTCGCGGCCATGGGCATCCTGTCGGCGCAATATCCGCGCTATGGTTAGCGCCGCATCCAGATCTTTCTGCGGCGCCAGGGTCACGAGATGAGTGCGGACCGGGCGTGGCGACTGTGGCGTCTTGCTGGCCTGCAGGTGCGGCGCAAGCGTTCGCGCAGGCGCGTTTCGGTTCGTCGCTCCCGTCCACGGCCGGCGACGGCTGCCCGGCATGTCTGGGCGTATGACTTCGTATTCGATGCCTGCGCGAACGGCCAGCAATTGAAGTGTCTGACGGTGATCGACGAGTACACGCGTGAGAGCCTGGCGCTTGACGTTGCAGGATCAATCCGCTCGAAGCGCGTCATCGAAGTGCTCTCGAAACTGATCAGTGTTCACGGTGCGCCACGCTATCTACGTTCAGACAACGTTCTAAATGCAAGCGGAATGTACAGCGCAAGGTAAAGCGTATCCGCGCGCACGCCGGGGTGCGGTGCGCGACGATTCAAAGAACGAACTACATCCAGCCAGTGGTTCCGCAGCCGCGCGGAGGCAAAGGTCGTGATCGAACAGTGGCGGTGCCACTCCAATGCGATCCGGCCGCATTCAAGTCTGGCGTACCTGACGCCCGACGAGTTCAAGCAGCGGCATTGTTCAACTGAAGCAACCAAGGCCGTTCTCCAAGATTGAAATGGCCCGAAGAAATCAGGCAGGTCACTTCGCTCTGGGCGCAGGCTGGTCTACAAGTGCCAAAGAAGCGTCGCAGGCAGTCGTCCAAGACCCCACGCACCGGCAGCTCGCAACTCGGTTTGGTGCTATGACTTCGTATTCGACGCCTGCGCGAACGGGCAGCAAGTCAAATGCCTGACGGTGGTCGATGAATATACGCGGGAGTGCCTGGCGATCGATGTGGCGGGATCGATTCGCTCTCGTCGAGTCATTGAAGTGCTAAGTCGGTTGATCAGCGTGCACGGCGCACCGCGTTATCTTCGGTCGGACAATGGGCCGGGATTTGTCAGCATGGCGCTGTTGAAATGGGCTGTGCAGGAGAACATCGAGACAGCATTGATTGATCCCGGCAAGCCTTGGCAGAACGGCACCAATGAGAGCTTCAACGGAAAATTCCGTGATGAATGTTTGGCGATGGAGTGGTTTCGCCATCGGATTGAAGCGAAGATCGTGATCAAGGACTGGCGTACTCACTACAACGAGGTGCGCCCGCATTCGAGTTTGCAGTACCTGACCCCGGCCGAATTCCGCCGGGTTAGCGAACGTAGTTCAACCATTGGGGCCGTGATTCTCTAGACGCCTTTGGTACGAGAATGTCCGTCAGGATCAACGTCTGTTGCTCGGTATCGGGCAGGCTATCCACCTGTTGGTAGAGACTTGGAAGCTGTTGCGAAATTAGTTAACCCAAGGTTTGAGGCGGGTCCAGCAAATCAAGGCGCAGGCTAACGAGAGGAAAGCCTCGTGGATATGAGCGTAGCGTTCATAGCGAATCTTCAGACATCGAAACGAGCGAAGCCAGGCAATCGAGCGCTCGACTGGCCAATGCGTTTTGCCGAGTCCGCTGCCATGGGGCGAGCCAATTTTTGCGAGCACCGGCGTGAGCCACGTTCGTGCAAGCAATGTCCGGGCGCAGTACGAACACGATGCCAGTCAGCACTGCTCGGTTTAGCGTCGGTTTGCGGCCTGCGTACTGGCGATTGCGTGGTGCTCGCGCGGGCAGAAACGGTTCGATGAGTGACCACAATTCATCGTCTATCAGTTCTTTCGGCATCGCTTCCTGTCAGGCAAAACAAAACAGAAAGTCAACACCAGTCTAGAAAAGTTAACTGACCCAAAACCCAATTTCGCAACGGCTTCTTAATCAGGAAACTTGCGCGTAATAGAGGTTCTGGGGATGACGTGCCTCGGCAAAGAAGAACCAGCGCTCGGTGACTAAACCTGCGTACTGCACCGCGCATGCGGTGCAGAGCAAAAGCGCCGATAGGCCAACGGAGTGCACGCTCGCCGCCAGCGCAACCAGCGTAAAAGGCACCGCGAATGCACCAGCAAGAAACGCCCACTTCAGTTTTCGCAGCGTGCCCGGCGCTTTGCCATGGAAGAACTCGCGCAAATTGAATGCGCCAGCGGTGAAGCCTCGTGAGGTTTGCACCACCTTGACACCTTGGATGCCCGTGGCACTTTGCACGGTCGATTTCGGCCGCAACCTCGCGTTACGCACCAGCGACACGCTTCGGCTCACGCATCCCGCCGCAGTCAACAGGCAGGCGCAGACTGCTAGCGGAACCGTCAAGCCTGGCGCAAACCAGACGGTGCTCGCGGTTGCCAGCGTGAATCCCGACGCACATCCGAGCAAGACGAAGTTAACCAGCGTGAGCGGTGTCGCCCATTCCTGCAAAAAGCGTAGGCACGCATAGATCATCGCGGTACACACGAACAGGCCGGCGCTCGCCAGCACGCCGAGCAAACCTGCTGCCAGCGCCCAGGGCAAAGCGAACCAGTGGGCGACGCCATAGGCGAAGGCGCAGGCGAGAAAGGCGGGCAGACACAGGCATTCCCGCGATAGCCACGAGGTTCGCCACATCGCAATCGCGCGCCATGCCCGCTCTGGATGACCGAGATGAAAGAACGAAGCGAGGAGGCCAAGCGATGCGAGCACGACGGACAAGGCCGCGCCGATGACAAAGAACATTGGTTGTGGCGCGGCACTGGCGGCAATGAGACCCAACCGGGTGGCGCAATCTACGCCGACGAGGGCGATCAACAGGCCTTGCGCTGCGCCACTGAGCGTCGTGAGAAACACGACTGAGAAAGCGGGATTCATTTTGGGGTCCTTTATCTTCGCGGCTTCAAGTCTGGATGGCGGCTGATGCAAGTTGGAGTTGCCCGCGCTCAAGCTGCTCGGACAGGCTTTGCGGCGCTATCGTCGGTTGTTGTCCAGATGCTGGCTCGCAGGCGCAGGCACTGCTGCTGCAGGGGCTCACCTTCTGGCGCGGGAGGTAATGGTTCGAGGGCTTGGTGCCCCATTCAGGCATCAGTTGATATCCCCCGCGCTCCTGAATCGCTTTGGACACCACTGACTCCGGATCGTGGATATCGCCGAACAATCTTGCCGAGGTTGGACAGGCCAGCACGCAGGCCGGTTTGCGATCACGTTCGGCCAGGTTCTCGTCATGAATCCGGTCGGCGCAGAGCGTGCATTTGGTCATTTCCTTGCGCGATTCATCCAGCTCGCGCGCACCGTAGGGGCATGCCCAGGCACAGTATTTACAGCCAATGCACTTGTCGTAATCGACTAGCACAAGGCCGTCTTCCTTTCTTTTGTAGCTCGCTCCCGTTGGGCAGACCGGTACGCACGGCGGATCTTCGCAGTGCAGGCATGACTTGGGGAAATGAATCGTATCGGCGTTCGGATATTCACCCGCTTCAAAAGTCTGCACACGGTTGAAAAAGGTTCCGGACGGATCGCCGTCATAGGGATTTAGGTCCGCCAGGCTGCCTGCTTCACCCGAGGTGTTCCATTCCTTGCAGCTCGTCACGCAGGCGTGGCATCCCACGCAGACGTTTAGATCAATCACTAGCGCCATCTGGGTCATAAAGGGTTCCTGACTATTTGCGTTTGATGGATCGGCGTAGCCGCGCGGCGAATTCGCCGTGCCCCGCGAAATAGGTTTGCACGATGCGCGACACCATGCCGGTTTCGCCCGGCAGTGCGGCCATCGGGGCGAACTGGGGCAGTGTGTGATCTGCCTCGGGTTCGGCTGGATAGACCCGCACGCGGACGTCGTACCACGCTGCCTGGCCGGTAATGGGATCTGAATTGGATAAGCGTCCATCCTGCTTTCCGGCAGCGGGCAGCTCGTCCGTAATCAAGTGGTTCAGCAAAAAGCCGCGTTGCGATTCGCTGGCACCGGTGCCGAGATTCCACGCGCCTGCAGCCTTGCCGATCGCGTTCCAGGTCCATACCGTTCCAGGCTCGACCGTTTCGCTAAAGCGTGCCATGCAACGCACTTTGCCCCATTGCGATTCGACGTAAATCCAGCTGCCGTCTGTAATACCGTTTTGCGCCGCCATCAGCGGGTTCATGAACAGATAGTTCTCACCGTGGATTTGGCGCAGCCACGCATTTTGCGAATCCCATGAGTGGTACATCGCCATCGGGCGCTGGGTGATTGCCGCGAGCGGAAACTTTGCGTTGTCGGTGACATCGCTTTCCAGCGGCGGGTACCAGAATGGCAATGGATCAAAGTAGTGCTCTACGCGTGCGCGCAGGTGCGCGGGCGGTTGGCGTCCCTGGGTCTTGCCTTGTGCTGCGAGGCGGAATTTCTGCATGACATCCGAGTACAGCTGGATCAGGATCGGTTCGCCGAATTTGCGCAAACCTTGCTCCACGGCCCACTCCAGATACGGTCCATTGCAGTTGCGCATGTATTGCAGCGATTCGGGCAGCGTGTAGTGGAAGACGCAATTGTTCCTGGCATAGGCTTCCCACTGACGTGGATTGGGCTCGCCCTTGAGTGCCTTGCTGCCGTCGCTGCCCCGCCAGCCGATCAGAAAGCCAACACCGGAGTCAGGTGCGGTCTGGTGATTGACGATGAAATCCGGATAGTCACGGAACTTGCGTTGACCTTCGGCCGTGGTGAAGGCCGGGAGCTTCAAGCGGCTTGCCAGTTCGATCAGCACTTCCTGAAACGGTTTGCACTCGCCAGTGGGCGGCACGACCGGCACACGCACGGAATCGACTGGACCGTCGAACTCGGAGATCGGCCGGTCAAGCATCGACATGCAATCGTGCCGTTCAAGGTAAGTCGTGTCGGGGAGGATCAGGTCTGCGAATGCGGTCATCTCTGACTGGAACGCGTCGCAAACCACGAGAAAGGGAATCTTGTACTCGCCGTTATCCTGCTTGTCGACCAGCATCTTGCGCACTTCGGTCGTGTTCATCGACGAATTCCACGCCATGTTGGCCATGAAGATCATCAGCGTATCAATGTGATACGGGTCTCCCCGCCATGCATTCGTAATCACGCTGTGCATCACGCCATGCACGGCGAGCGGGTATTCCCACGAGAACGCCTTGTCGATTCGTACCGGCTCGCCAGCGTCATCAATAAACAGGTCTTCTGGTGCTGCGGGCCAGCCAAGCGGACCGTTGGCTAGTGGTGTGTTGGGCTGCACGTCATGCGGGCTGTTCGGCGGTTTCGCTGATGGCGGCACGGCGCGCGGGAATGGCGATTTGTGGCGGAACCCGCCTGGCCGGTCAATCGTGCCGAGCAGTGACATCAGTACCGCGAGAGCGCGAACCGACTGGAAGCCGTTTGAATGTGCCGCTAGCCCGCGCATCGCGTGGAAAGCAATGGGGTTGCCGGTCACGGTTTCGTGAGTCTCTCCCCAGGCATCGGTCCAGCGGATTGGCAACGTGATCTTGTGCTCGCGCGCAGTGGTGGCCATTTCAGCGGCGAGGCGGCGGATAGTCGCGGCAGGGATGCCGGTAATGCCGGCGGCCCATTCGGGGGTGCAACTTGAGGCCTGTTCACGCAGCAACGCAAACGAAGGCGTGACCGGCGTGCCGTCATCGAGCGTGTACCGGCCCGAGAGTGCGGGCTGAGCCCCCTTCGTGTGATGGGGCACAGCACGTTGCGTTGCTCGATCCCACCAGAGGTGATTCTGCGGAAACAGCGGATTGCGTTCCGGGGCAGTGTGATTGCGTACAAACAGGCCGTAGGTATCGCTCGCCTCGTTTATATCGAGCAGCTCGCCTGCGTTGGTGAAGCGGGCGACGAATTCATGATCGTAAGCATCGGCTTCAATCAGCTCATGAATTAGCGCCATGAACAGCGCACCGTCAGTGCCAGGGCGAATCGGAATCCACTCGTCAGCGATGGCGGCATAACCCGTGCGTACTGGGTTGATAGCGATAAAACGCCCGCCCGCGCGCTTGAACTTCGAGATGGCAATCTTGAGCGGGTTTGAATGATGGTCCTCCGCCGTACCGATCATCAGGAAGAGCCGGGCGCTGTCGAGATCAGGGCCGCCGAATTCCCAGAACGAGCCACCGATGGTGTAGATCATGCCCGCCGCCATATTGGCCGAGCAAAAACCGCCATGTGCTGCGTAGTTCGGTGTACCGAACTGTTTGGCGAAGAGTCCGGTTAGTGCCTGCATCTGGTCGCGTCCGGTGAACAGCGCGAATTTTTTCGGGTCGGTGGCACGTAGATGAGACAAACGCTTTTCGAGCATGGCGAAAGCGGCTTCCCACGAAACCGCTTCGAACTGCGCGCTGCCGCGTTCGGCATTTGCCTTGCGCAGCAGCGGTTGCGTGAGGCGTGCGGGGGAATACTGCTTCATGATTCCCGCCGCGCCCTTGGCGCAGATCACGCCTTGATTGAGCGGATGGTCCGGGTTGCCGTCGATGTAGCGCACCTCGCCTTCGCGCATATGGACTCGGATGCCGCACCGGCATGCGCACATGTAACACGTCGTGGTCTTGAATTCGAGCTGCTCGTTTTGCGTGCGGGAACGGTGTTCCATGAGGCGATCCTTTTAACGCTTGGTACGGATGAGCTCGGCGGATGGTCAGCCAGAGGCTGGGGCACGATCCTACCCGCAGTGCTCACTTACCTTAAATCGTGATTCTGGATTGCAAGTATTAGATGGGCCGATATTTTTCAGCGACCTTTCGTCAGGTTGCCGTGCTGCCGTGCTGTGGTGAGGCAGCGCAGAGACAGCGGCACAAAATTCGCTGCCTGTGGTCACGGCCGGGGTGCTTCTAACTGCGTCCTTCAAGCTCAAGCGCTGCAGTCTGCGCCGCCTGTGCCGCCTGCGCCTGAACCACCGTCACAGCGATGACGTAATAGATATCGTCTGCGCTACAGCCTCGTGAGAGATCGTTGGCGGGTTGTCGCAGGCCTTGCAATAACGGGCCGATGGCCTTCGCTCGTCCTATGCGTTCGGCGAGCTTGTAGCCGATGTTGCCGGCTTCGAGACTCGGGAACACCAGCACGTTGGCCCGGCCGTGAACCTGTGAGTGTTCGATCTTGCGTTCGGCGATCTCGGCGACGAGTGCCGCGTCGAGTTGCACATCGCCATCGACGTCGAGGTTCGGGCGCTGCTGCCGGATCAGGCGTGTCGCTTCGACCACTTTATCGACGGCAGCATGCCGGGCGCTGCCGCTGGTCGAAAACGACAGCATGGCCACGCGTGGCTGATCCAGCAGCAGGTGCTGTGCGCTGTCCGCTGCCGCGATGGCGATCCCGGCCAGTTGCGCGGCGTCGGGGTCTACTACCAGTGCGCAATCAGAGAAGATCAGGCTGCCTTTGAGCGTATGAAACGGCTCGCACAGCAGCATCAGGAAGAAGCTGGAAACCAGCTTGAATGAGGGATCTACGCCAATGATCTGGATCGCGCTGCGGACCACGTCGGCCGTGGCGTGAACTGCACCGGAGACGGTGCCGTCGGCGTGTCCGAGGCGCACCATCAGATTGGCAAAGCAGAGTGGCTTGAGCGCTTCCCGGCGTGCCTCGTCGAGGGTCATGCCTTTTGCCGCGCGCAGTTCGTAGAGGCTTTGGCACAGGGCGGGCCCGAGCGGCGAGGTGAGGGGGTCTACGAGTTCAACGCCCGAGAGGTCGAGGCCAGCGGCTGCGGCGATTTGACGGCTACGTGCGGTGTTGCCCACCAGGATGACGTGAGCAATGCGTTCGTCGCTCACGCGTTGCGCCGACTGAAGAACCCGCAGATCCTCCGCTTCGCTTAAGACGATGCGCATGGGATGGGTTCGGGCGCGCTCGATGACGTGGTTAATCGGCTTCATGGTGGGCTCGGTCGTAGTTGCCAGGCGTAATTGCCAGGACAGAAGGCACTGGGCAGGAAGCGATCAGGGGCCGTTAATAGAGGCCTATTTCCTGTCCATCGGATTGCGCGGGAGCCTTCCGTTTCAGGAGGTCCCGAAAGTCACTAAAACGCTCAGTCAGATGGGGGGCACGGTGTGCTTGCTGGCGAGGACGGTGGCGCGCTGGAGTATTCGTGTTCGCTCATGGGGTGTCTCTGGTTTTTTAAAAGCGGAACAAATAGTTCCGAAAAATGAAGAACCAGAGAAACTTAGGATAAGATCGCCAGCCAGTCAATGCGTGATTTTGTTAAGCGGAATAATTTGTTTCTATTGTTGCTGCGCTTTCACAGAGAAGAGAGAGCCGCCAGAATCATGGCCTTGTGCAACGCCAGGCCACGCGAACGACGCGATACGGCATGCTCCTTCAGCTTCACTCATCGCTACAGGACACTTTCCCTATGACTCAACCCTCAGCCTTGACCCCCGCTGTATCCGAAACAGGTGATCCATTGCTGCTGACGCCGGGGCCGTTGACGACCTCGCGCACCGTCAAGGCGGCGATGATGCATGACTGGGGTTCGCGCGATGCGCGCTTCATCTCGATCAACCACGCGGTGCTCGCGCAACTCGCTGAGATCGTTCACGGCGAGGGCGCTTATGTCACGGTGCCGGTGCAAGGTTCAGGCTCGTTTGCCGTGGAAGCCATGTTGACGAGTTTTGTGCCGCGCGCTGGAAAGGTGTTGCTGCTCATCAACGGGGCCTATGGCTTGCGCGCGAAACGCATGCTGGATATCGCCGGGCGCGAGACCGTCGTTTATGCGTCAGCCGAAGACACTCCGCCAGATCTCGCTCAAGTCGAGGCGCTATTGCGCCAAACGCCTTCGATCACGCATGTTTTTGCGGTTCATTGCGAGACCACCTCGGGCATTCTCAATCCCGTTGCCGAGATCGGCGCGCTGGCGGCGAAGTACAAAAAAAGCTTTCTGCTTGATGCAATGAGCGCTTTCGGCGCGGTGCCGCTCAATGCACCCGCGCTACAGGCGGACGCGGTAACCGCGTCGTCAAACAAGTGTCTGGAGGGGGTGCCTGGACTTAGCTTCGTCGTCTGCCGACGCGAGGCGCTGGCCGCGACCCAGGGCAATGCCACCACGCTGGTCCTTGATCTGCTGGACCAATGGCGGAATTTCGAAAGCACCGGGCAATACCGCTTCACGCCGCCTACGCACGTGATCGCTGCACTGCATCAGGCGCTCGATGAATTCGCGGCGGAAGGTGGCGTGGAGGGGCGTGGCGGGCGATACCGGAACAACTGCCGCATCTTGATCGAAGGTATGACGGCGCTCGGTTTCGAGCCGCTGCTCAAGGACGGGCTGCAAGCGCCGATCATCGTTACATTCCGGATGCCGAAACATCCTCGCTTTGATTTTCAGCATTTCTATGACGGGTTGAAAACCCGTGGTTTCGTGATTTATCCGGGCAAGCTGACCGTCGCGGAATCGTTTCGTATCGGCTGCATTGGACGGATTCACGAGACAGAGATGCGTGGCCTGATCGCCGCTGTACACGACGTGCTGAAGGAAATGGAAATAACGGGCGTGGCTGATGCGGTGCGGTCCTGACGGCCGGGCGGGCGTGGCTTGGCAATTCAGCAATTCGGCTGATTCAGGCGGAAATACGCTTCCAGCAGTGAGCTTTTGTACACCACGCCCAGCAACACGGGCTGCGTTACGCAGCGGATAACCGGCAAGCGCTCACCTTGAAACGCAAGGAAATGCTGCAGTGCTTCGCCTAACGACATGTCCGGTGTCAGCACATCGACATGCGGTTGCAGATAATCCGCTGCTGATTTCGTCGCGGTGTCGCGTGCATCGAGCAAATCAGACGCGATGTCCTTCAGCGCGACGACACCGCGAAACTGGCCTGCGGCATCGACGACATAAAGGTATTTCACCGGATATTCGAGAAACAACCGGGTCATGCTTTTCACCTCGGCATCAAGCGGCACCACCGTGCTGGCTGGTTGCACGAGTGCGCCCATCAGCGTCGCGGCTAGATGCAGGCGCTCTTTCTCGTTGCGCTGACGGCGCAGCGTGACTTCGTACATCGAGGTCTGTGCCGATGCTCGTGCGATAAAAAACGCCACCACACAAGCCAGCATCAACGGCAGCATGACCTGATAGCTCAGCGTCATTTCGAAGATCAACAAAATCGCCATCAGCGGCGCATGCGTGGCGGCAGCGAGGAACGCGCCCATGCCGACCATCGCGTAAGCGAACGGTGCGGACGTTGCCGCTGGCCAGATAGCGTGCGCCGCGAGTCCAAACAGGCAACCGGTTACCGCGCCCACGAATAGCGCTGGCGTGAAGGTGCCGCCGACCGCACCCGAACCCACCGTAGCGGCGGTGGCGATTATCTTGAAGAACAACACGGCGATGAGCACTTCCCAGGTCCACGCCTGATGCAGGATTGAATTGACGACTTCGTAGCCGTTGCCCCACACCTCGGGATACCCGATAGAAATCACGCCGACAATCAATCCGCCTAGCGCAAGACGGAACGGAAGCGGCAAAGGCAGTGCGGCAAAGCGCGTTTTTGCTGTTGCGAGCAGGCGCAAAAACTGTGGTGCAAGTACGCCGCAGATCAATCCCAGCAGCACGAACAACAGCACTTCCACGCCCGTCACCGCTGGGAACACTGGCATTTCATAAGTGGGCCGATACCCTGGAAACTGGCGCATCGTGATGTTTGCCACGACGGACGAGACCACGATTGGGCCGAAGCTTTCCATTGCGATGGAGCCGAGCACAAGCTCGGTTACGAAAAAGGCCCCTGCAATTGGCGCGTTATAAGCCGAGGTGATGCCGGCCGCTGCACCGCACGCGACGAGCAAGCGCAGACGTGGTGGATCGAAGTGAATCCAGCGTCCGATCAGCGATGCGCAGAGCGCTGCGAGTTGCACCATCGAGCCCTCGCGTCCGATAGAGCCGCCGCTGGCAATCGAGAGCAGCGATGACACGCTGCGCCAGAAACTTTGCCAGACCGGCACCACGCCATTGCCGAGCGTCACGACCTCCATATATTCGACGCAGCCAGGATCAGCCGCACGGCGCCGGGCGAGCAGCAAACACAGGCCTGCGATAAGGCCACCCACCGCAGGCAGGGCAACGCGCATGGGCCAGGGCAGATGGCGAGCCATCTCGACGAAGTCCCCGTGTGCGCCGCCAGACAGCCGTTGTAGCTCATCAATACTGAGGCGAAACGCTGCCGTCGCCAGCGCCCCAGCCACGCCGGCCACCACTGCCCAGACGAGCATGCTGTGCGAGTCGAAGAGGCGTAGGCGGAGTTGAATGCGGGTGCGTAGCGTGAGGAGAAATGAAAGCACTAGATAGAAGCCGTTGTCGTGCGAGAGGCGTGTCGATTGAACATGGTCATGCACTGCGTCCAAACCGGGACAGGAAAAATGTTCAGCTATGCGGAATAAAGCCAGCGGCGTTTGGTACGTCAGCGTTGAAGTCAGCGCTGACGCCTGGGGCTCAAGGAAAACCTGGCTATCGCGCGCCTGTTACAGGCCTGCCGCCGTTGCTGATCCAGCGCACCAGTTCGCTAAAGAGCGCCATAGTGGGCATCGCGGATAGGTCTATGGCGAGGCAGTGGCGATAGAAACGGCTAAGGTCCAGTCCGATGCCGAGACCTAGCACGTCGACTTTTCGCGCGGTTTCGTGGCGTGCAATCACGGCGCGCAAATGCTGCTCGAGATAGCCGGGAGCGTTGGCGAGGTCGGTGGCGCGATCCATCGGGCTACCGTCCGAAATCACGATCATGATGCGTCTGCGTTCGGGGCGCGCCAGCAAGCGCAGGCAGGCCCAGTCGATGGCTTCGCCGTCTACCCCTTCGCGGAACAGATCAGCCTTGAAGAGCGTGGCAATTCCGTTACGCGCTCGCCGCCACCGCGTAGAGGCTTCCTTGAACACCATGTGCGAGCGTTCACTGAGCCGTCCGGGGCGAGCGGGACTTCCGCGTGCCAGCCAGTCCAGCCGGGCGCGCCCGCCGTTCCAGGCACCGGTGGTGAAGCCCAGCACTTCGGTTGTCACGCCCGCGTGCTCCAGCGCCCGCACGAGGACATCGACCATTACGGCCACCGCTTCAATATGCGTGCGCATCGAGCCCGAGCAGTCGAGCAGGAAACTGATGGTGCAATCGGCTTGCAGCGTGTTTCGGCTGAGCAGAAACAGACGCTTTTCCGCCGGAGAACTGATGAGCTGGGCGAGGCGTCTGCCATCGAGCTGGCCGTGCTCTTCGCCAAACGACCAGCCATCGCGTTGCGGCAGCGCCAACGCAAGCCGTAACGCGTGGGATAGGCGAGGGAGGTTGAGGTGTTGCGTGGCGAGGTGTTCATCAAGCCGCTGCCGATACTCGGCAAGCATCACCGGGCGGATGAGCAAGTGCGGATGAAGCTCGCGGTCGTAGCGCGTGGTGAAAACCCGATAGCCCGTAGCGGAGGATGTCTTCCCGGCGTGCTTTACGTCATCACCATCGCCATCGCTAGCGGCGATCAGCGGTGTGTTGATATCGGCGTTCTCGAAGTCTTCGCCGTCGAACCATAGCGATAACGCGGTGAGGGTGGCCTCATCGGCGTTGCCCGTGGTGTGGTGGCCGGGTTTTTCCTGAGCGCGCGCTGCGTGGATCATGGCGCTCACGAGGCGTGCCATCTCCAGCGCATGGAGCGCGAAGGCGCTTTGCTCCGCTCGATGCCGCCGCAATCCCACCAGCGACGCGCCCAGCGTTGGCGTGATCGCTGCGCGTGTGGCCTCGATTAGCCCGTCGTTTTCTTCAAGCACCGGCCAGCCAGAAAGATGCGACCACGAAATTTGCGCGACGGTATAGAGCAGATTGCCGAGATGGCTTTCAGCCTGACCCGAGCGATAAAACCTGCGCGACCACGCTTCGAACTGATGCCGCAGATTGTCAGCCAGCCCTGGCATGCCTTGCGGCGTCAGACTTTCGCAACGCAATTGCTCCAGCAGTTCGAACACCAGGCGTTCGACTGGATCAGCCGGGCATAACCGGGCGTGGAGGTTCGCAGCGGAATGCATGAGGCGTAGCGCTGCGCCGTCGGTCACGCCGCGCAGTGTCTCAAGACGGCTGCTCTGGGTGTCGTGGCGCAGATGTGGCGCATGGAACGGCAGCGGGCGCAGGTCGCGGCACAGGCGGCCATCACGGTACTCAAGCGCGGCATCACCCGTGAGCGCGCGGACCGTCGCAGCACACAGGTTCTCGCGTCGTTCGCGGCGGCGCACCGCTTGCCGGTCCGTTGCCGGGGCCATTAGCGAGACTCCGTTTCCAGGTTTTTTTCTCCGGCAATTTCGTCCAGCTCAGTGCCGAAGCAGCGCTGGAAATACTCCGCGATAACCGGCCGCTCAGCTTCATCGCACTTGTTGAGGAAGCTCAGACGGAACGCGCGCGCGGGATCATGAAAAATCCGGCAGTTCTCTGCCCAGTCGATCACCGTGCGAGGCGACATGAGCGTCGATAGGTCGCCAGTCATAAAGCCTTTGCGCGTGAGTTCGGCCACGCTCACCATCGCTTCGAGCAACGCGCGGCCTGCGTGATCGGCGAGTTCCGGCACGCGTGCGAGCACGATCGCCATTTCTTCCGTTCGTGGCAGGTAATTGAGCGTAGCGACGACGTTCCAGCGATCCATCTGCGCGTGATTCAACAACTGGGTGCCGTGATACAGGCCGTTCAGGTTGCCGAGCCCGACGGTATTGGTCGTCGAGAACATACGGAAATACGGATGTGGGCGCAGCACGCGGTTTTGGTCGAGCAGGGTAAATCTGCCGTCGCGCTCCAAAAGGCGTTGAAGCACGAACATCACGTCTGGACGCCCCGCGTCGTATTCATCAAAGATCAGCGCGACCGGCCGCTGTAAAGCCCACGGCACGATGCCCTCCTGGAACTCGGTCACCTGCATGCCGTCGCGCACCACGACAGCATCTTTTCCAACCAGGTCGAGACGGCTGATATGTCCATCGAGATTGATGCGCACGCATGGCCAGTTGAGCCGGGCCGCGACTTGTTCGAGGTGGGTCGATTTGCCCGTGCCATGCAGCCCTTGCAGCATGACGCGGCGATTGTGGGCAAAGCCCGCGAGGATAGCGATGGTCACTTCCTGATTGAAGCGGTAAGCCTCGTCGATTTCCGGAACATGGTCGTCAGGTTCGCTGAAGGCCGGGACCATCAGCGCGGAATCAATGCCGAACAACGCGCGCACGGAAACCAGTTTGTCCGGCTTGGTCATGACGTTCTCGCTCACTTTTTCTCCTTCCTGACGGTTCGTGCACGAGATGCGGCACGCGGTTCGGCACGATCAGTCATGGTAATAAGTTTATTTTTTGGAAACAAATCATTCCGTTTAATGGAATTAAGTATTGACTGTGCCGGGATCTTAACCTAAGTTTCTCTGTGATTCGTTTTTCGGAACTATTTGTTCCGTTTTTAAACGCACGGAGAGCCCCATGAGCGAGCAAGATCCCGCACCCAGCCGTACCACTGTCCCAACCGGCGCACAGGCCATGACCCCGTCGGAAGCCTTCGTCGAAACCCTCGTCGCCAACGGCGTCACCGATATGTTCGGCATCATGGGCTCAGCCTTCATGGATGCGATGGACATCTTCGCGCCCGCTGGCATTCGCCTGATTCCGGTGGTCCACGAGCAGGGTGCGGGCCACATGGCCGACGGCTATGCACGTGTCTCTGGCCGCCATGGCGTGGTTATCGGGCAGAACGGGCCGGGCATCAGCAATTGCGTTACCGCTATTGCCGCCGCTTACTGGGCCCACAGCCCGGTGGTGATCGTCACCCCCGAGGCTGGCACCATGGGCATCGGCCTCGGCGGCTTCCAGGAAGCGCATCAGTTGCCGATGTTCCAGGAGTTCACCAAATACCAGGGCCACGTCACGCATCCCGCGCGCATGGCCGAATTCACCGGCCGCTGCTTTGACCGCGCGATGGCCGAGATGGGCCCCACTCAGCTCAATATCCCGCGCGATTATTTCTACGGCCAGATCAAGGCCACGATTCCCCAGCCACAAAAACTCGATCGCGGCCCCGGGGGAGAGAAAAGCCTGAACGCCGCCGCCGATCTGATCGCGCAGGCTCGCTTCCCCGTCATCATTTCTGGCGGCGGTGTGGTGATGGCCGATGCCATCGAGCAGTGTCAGGCCCTTGCCGAACGCCTGGGCGCACCGGTGGTTAACAGCTATCTGCACAACGATTCGTTTCCGGCGAGCCACCCGTTGTGGTGCGGCCCGCTTGGCTATCAAGGTTCCAAGGCGGCGATGAAACTGCTGGCGCAGGCCGATGTTGTGATCGCGCTCGGCTCGCGTCTCGGGCCTTTCGGCACCCTGCCACAGCACGGCATGGATTACTGGCCCAAAGACGCGAAGATCATCCAGATTGATGCCGATCACAAGATGCTCGGACTGGTGAAAACCATTTCGGTGGGAATCTGCGGCGATGCCAAGGCGGCTGCCATCGCGCTCAGCCAGCGTCTCGCTGGCCGCACAGTGGCCTGCGATGCCAGCCGCGACGAACGCGCGCGCCTGATTGCGGCAGAGAAGGCGGCTTGGGAGAAGGAGCTCGACGCGTGGACCCACGAGCGCGACGCCTATAGCCTGGACATGATCGAGGAGCAAAAACACGAGCGCCTCCCAGGTGGTGGACAGTATCTTCATCCACGCCAGGTGCTGCGTGAGCTCGAAAAGGCCATGCCTGACGATGTGATGGTCTCCACCGACATCGGCAATATCAACTCGGTCGCTAACAGCTACTTGCGCTTTAACCGGCCTCGCAGCTTCTTTGCTGCGATGAGCTGGGGCAACTGTGGCTACGCGTTTCCGACCATCATTGGCGCGAAGGTCGCCGCACCCGAGCGCCCTGCGGTGTCGTATGCCGGTGATGGAGCCTGGGGCATGAGCTTGATGGAAACCATGACCTGCGTGCGCCACGACATCCCGGTGACCGCCGTCGTGTTCCATAACCGCCAATGGGGCGCGGAGAAGAAAAACCAGGTTGATTTCTATAACCGCCGCTTCGTCGCCGGTGAGCTCGATAACCAGAGTTTTGCCGCGATTGCGCAGGCCATGGGGGCCGAGGGGATTGTGGTTGACCGTCTTGAGGACGTTGGGCCCGCACTTAAGCGCGCCATCGACTTGCAGATGAATCACCGTAAAACCACCATCATCGAAATCATGTGCACCCGCGAACTCGGTGATCCTTTCCGCCGCGATGCGCTCGCCAAGCCCATCCGTCTGCTCGATAAATACAAAGACTTTGTGTGAGGGTTTGAGTTAAGCCTTTTGAACGAGGCCCATGCCTTGCCCGCAATGGCGGGTAAGGCATGGGCCTCTATTGCGCTCTGCAAGCGCGTAAGCGCTGATGAGCGTGAGCTGCGCATGCGGGTATTCAATCAAGGCTCGAAGCAATCGGCTTATCTGGATGGGCTCGGCGATGAAGGCGCGTGCGTTTTAGTACGCTCAGCAGCGCAGCGAGCTGCGCCTCGAAAGTGCGGCTGATGGCCTGATGAAAGTAGTGACGAAAGCCGCCGTGATGCCTGAGTCTGATGCTGCGTGCCAGCTGCACGGAATCATGCCGCCGGCTCGGTGTCTGCATCGGCAAGAATCATGTCCGAGGCCTTCTCGGCAATCATCACGACCGGCACGTTGGTGTTGCCCGAGACGAGGGTTGGCATGATCGAGCAATCGATCACCCGCAAGCCACGGGTGCCATACACGCGCAGACGTTCATCGACGACTGCGAGCGGATCGTTTGCCACGCCCATCTTTGCCGTTCCCGACGGATGAAAGATCGTCTGACCATACTCGCGGCAAAACTGCAGCAACTCGTCGTCGGTTTGAGCGTCCGCGCCTGGCCTGATTTCACGTTTCATCAAGGCCGCCATCGGTTCGGCTGCAGCGACCCGGCGCGCGAAACGCACGCCTGCGATGGTTGTACGCCGGTCGAGATCGGTAGAAAGATAGTTCGGCTGTAGTGATGGCGCATCACGCATGTCGGTCGTGCGGAGGCGCAACACTCCGCGCGATTCCGGCCGCAACTGGCAAATCGAATAGGTGCAGCCCGGAAACGCATGAACCTCGCCGCCAGCGGCATCGGCCGATAGCGTCGAGAAATGGAACTGGACGTCCGGCGTTTTGGCCTCATCGGGCAGCGCGCGGCAGAACATGCCGCCTTGATTGATACCAACCGCGAGCGGTCCCTCCCGAAACAAAGCCCATTGCAGCCCCATCTGTGCCCGGCCACGCCAGGAGTGCAGCAAGTTGTTGGTCGAGATCGGCCGTGCCACCTCATAGATCAGGCGCACTTGCAGGTGATCCTGGAGGTTCTCACCGACACCGGGCCGGTCTGCCACGACAGGAATGCCGAAGTCTCTGAGCAACTGCGCCGGGCCCACGCCCGAGACTTGCAGCAATTGGGGGGACTGCAGCGCACCGGCGGCCAGCAGCACCTCTTTGTTGGCGTGGATCTCGGCGGTCTGGCCGTGCTTCAGATAGCGAATCCCGGTGGCCCGGGTTCCTTCGAAGAGGATTTTCGCTGCGAGTGCGCTGGTTTCCACATGCAGGTTCGGGCGGCGGCGCGCGGGCTTGAGATAGGCCACGGCGCTCGAACAGCGCCAGCCCTTGCGTGTCGTCAGTTGGTAATAGCCCACGCCTTCCTGGTCGCCGCTATTGAAATCGTCAACGGTACGCATGCCGATCTTGTTTGCAGCGCTGATGAACGCATCCACGAGTTCATGACGCTGCTTGATCGTCGAGGCCCAAAGCGGACCTTCCATGCCACGCGTAGCCGAGGCACCTAGTTCATTGTGTTCGAGCCGCCGGAAGTAGTGGAGGCACTCCGGCCAGCTCCAGCCGTGGTTTCCGAGCGCGCTCCAGTGATCGTAGTCATGTCGCTGGCCACGCACGTAGATCAGCCCATTGATTGAACTGCTGCCACCGAGGGTCCGGCCGCGTGGCCAGTACAACGCGCGGCCATGCATGTTGGGCTCAGGCTCGGTCTTGAACCTCCAGTTGTAGACCGGATGAAACATCGTCTTGCTATAGCCAATGGGAATGTGCAGCCACAGATACCGGTCAGTGGGACCGGCTTCGAGAAGACAAACCGAATAGCGGCCATTTGCCGAGAGGCGGTTGGCGAGAACGCAGCCAGCCGATCCCGCGCCGACGATGATGTAGTCGAAGCTTCGTGCCATCAGGAAGGTCTCCATTGCACTGGGTTCTTTGAGCGCCGGCGTGCCTGGCTCATTCGGTGCTCATTCGATATTCATTCGACGAATGAGTCGTCTCGCCTGCAGAAAAACCGGGCTACGGCCAAAGCAGCATTCAAGCGCGTATCCAGGCTGCCCCTCAACGGGATGACGTCTGCCGGATGCGGTGCCGGTGCAACGCTGCGCGGCCATTCGCCCAAGGCCAATTGCGTCATTGGAGACAGCATTAACTTCGGAACATTTCATTCCGAAAATATCAAGCTAACTGGTTAAAATACGCCGCTACACCCGGAGGCTGTCCGCTGCGGGCCGCTTCAGTACTACAACTGCCTTCTATTTTCCGGAACGGTTTCAATGAGCCTTGCTGATACTCCGACGCTGCGCGCGTTCGCGCTGCTAGAACATCTCGTCAATGCGGACGGTCCGGTTTCGCTCGCGGACATCGCTCAGGACACCGCGTGGCCGAAAGCCTCCCTGCATCGCATGCTCGCGTCACTCGAAGCGGGTGGCCTCGTGATCCGCGAGCCCGGTCAGAAAAATGCCTATGTGATTGGTCCGCGCCTCGCACAGTTAGGCCTCGGCGTGGTCATGCATTCAGGCGCACGGCGTTTGCGTCACGCGATCCTCTCGCGGCTCGTGGCGGATCTCGGGGAAACCTGCAACCTCACGATGCTGCATGAAACCGAAGTCATCTATCTAGACCGTATGGAAGCGCCGTGGCCGCTCCGGCTTGATCTCAAGCCTGGCTCGAAGGTGCCGGTGTATTGCACCGCCAGCGGCAAGTTGCTGCTAGCGACCATGCTCTCGCGCGAGCAGCGCTCGGCCATCGTGCGCGCGCTGCGCATTGAACGCTTCACGCCGAATACCATCACCGATCCCGAGATGCTCGAAGCCGAACTCGATCGCACTGCACACAAGCGCATCGGCATCGACAACGAGGAGTTTCTCGTGGGCATTGCGTGCGTCGCTGTGCCGGTCATGAACCAGGATGGCATCTGCGTCGCCGCGATTGCGGTTCATGCGCCGGTTTCGCGGGCACCGCTTTCGCGTTCGCTGGAGTTTGTGCCGCGCCTGCAAGAAGCCGCGCGGGAACTGTCCAGTACGTTTTAATCCGGGGGCTTAGGCCGGTTGTTTCGGGCGCTCCTTGCGAAAGGCGCGTTTGACCGCGATCAGACCGTCGCGGAACTCGAAGAGATCACAGCCTTCGGCCTCGATGCGCCAGCCTTCCGCATGCGTGCCGGTAAAAACCCATTCCGACACACCGCGTTCGCCCGCGACGTAGTGCCGCCCCTGTCCCCAGTGAGCATCGGGAAAGGTTTTAAATACCGCTTCAAAGGCGGCGCGGACGGCCTGGCGTCCAGTAAAGCGGGTGCCGTGGATTTCGTTGCCACCCGCTGTATCGAACACACAGTCTTCGGTCATAAAGCCCATCAGCGCATTGGCGTCGTGGCGGTTGAAGGCATGGGAAAAAGCCGCCAGGGTGTCGGCCGTCATCCTGGGCGGTGCGGTAAGCGTGTCGGTCATGGGTGTCTCCTGTCATCCAACGGGTATTGCCGCAAACCGATGGGTCATGCGGTGCGGCTTCATGGCTACGTTAAATAACTCCCCCGCGCTGCGGTAGTGCCAGATGCGCCGATTCGCTTAGGCCAGCGTGGTCGTCGTGGTGTGCCTGGCTGGGCCATGGCTTCACGCCTGGCGTTGCTGCTGACGCACCAGGTCGGCCAGCGCGCGCACGCCAGGTGCGATTTTTTCCAGTGTGATTGACGAAAACCCCATGCGAAAGCAATGGCGCTGCTCAAGCCCGGCCATGAAAAACACGCTGCCCTGTTCGATCAGAATGCCGTGCGCCTCGGCTTCAGCCGCGAGGCGTGTTGCGTCAAGCCAGCGTGGCCCTTCGATCCAGCTTGAAGCGCCCCCGGAGATCTGCGCGTGGCGGAACTCTGGCAGATAGGTGTCGAGCGCGGCATTGAGCGCTTGTGCACGTTCCTTGTAGGCAAGCATGAGACGCCGTAGTAACGCATCGTGATGACCCAGCGCGAGAAAGGCGGCGAAGGCGCGCTGGATATAAGCCACGGGGTGACGCACCATGAGCCGCCGCAATGCCCGCAATTCCTGAATGAGTGCGCGTGGACCTACGACATAACCGAGCCGTAGCCCAGGGGCGAAACTTTTGGACAGGCTTCCTACATAAAGCACACGATCAGCAGTATCGAGGCTCTTCAACGCGGGGTGCGGAGTGCCGGAAAAATTGTTCTCGCTTTCGTAGTCGTCTTCGATCACGACGAAATCGTGCTTCTGCGCTAGCTCCAGCAGCGCATGCCGGCGCTCAAGCGGCATGGTCGCGGTGGTCGGGCATTGATGGCTCGGGGTCACATAGACGTAGTCGCAGCGCGCTAGAAGATCGGCATCGAGTTCCGGCCGGATGCCGTATTCATCGACTGGAAGCGGCACTAGTGGGGCGTGGCGGTCGAGAAAAATATTGCGTGCGTCGGGGTAGCCCGGCTCTTCGAAACCGATGGTTGTGCGGCTGCTGGCCAGCAAATCTCCGATCAGATAGAGCGCTTGCTGCGCCCCCATGGTGACGACAATTTCATCCTGCATTGAGAACACGCCACGCCGTGGCAGCACGCGGGTGCGAATCTGCTGCACCAGCGTGTCATCGTCACGCTCGATCAGGTCTGGTGCCCAGTTGCGAATCTCCAGCACAGATAGCGCCTTCATACAGCATTCGCGCCAGTCGCTGGTCGGAAACAGCGTCTGGTCGAACTGGCCATACACAAAGGGGAATTCGTAGTTTTGCCAGTTGGCGGGCTTAACGATGTTGCGCTGCGTCGAGGGCAAGCGCGTCATGCGCTGAGACCAGTCTGGCTGCCCGGTCATGTCGCTGGCCGCAACGGCCTGCCGCGCGACAAAGGTATGCCGCCCTTCGAGCACGGCTGGATTGACGAAATAGCCGCTACGGGCGCGGGAGACTAAATAGCCTTCTTCGACCAGTTGCTGATAAGCGAGCACGACCGTATTGCGGGCCACGCTCAATTGATCGGCTAGTTCCCGGCTCGATGGCAATGCGGTGTCGGCGGCAGCCTGCCCGTCAAGAATCGCGGCGACCAGCATTTGCCTGATTTGCCCTTGCAAGCTGGCACCAGATTCAGCCGGACGCTGGAACTGCTGGGTCCACATTGCCGACGACATCCGGCTGGCCATACTTCCTCCCTGAGTTTTTTAATGTCCGTCAGTAGTTCGGCGGATGGTATTTCTGCAGCCCTGCCGGTTCGGCGCTTGATCGGTTTTTGCGCCAGCTGCGCCATGCAAAAGCCAGCAGCAGCACACCGAGGCTCACCACTCCGAGACAGAGCGGCTTGCACTGTTCAGGGATGAATGCCATGGCGACGAGAATGCTGATCATGCCGAGAATCGCAAGCCACGTCAGGTAGGGGTAGCACCACATCTTGACGCGCAACGTGTGGCTTGTATTGGCTTCAAGGCGCGCGCGCAATCTCAGTTGCGACAGCGCGATCAACACATAGACGAAGATGGCCACCGTGCCATACGAATTGACGAGGAAGGCAAACACGGTATCGGGCGACAAGTAAGACATCACGACGGAGACGTAACCAAACAGCGTGCCCATCAGGATCGCGCGCACCGGCACACCGTGACGGTTGAGCTTCGCCAGGCCGGCGGGCGCATCGCCATGCCGGGTCAACGCGAACAACATCCGCGATGCCGCGTAGAGCCCCGAGTTGAGGGCCGATAGCACGGCGGTCAGTACGACCACATTCATCACGTTCGCAGCAGCGGGGATACCCATCGCATCTAGCGCGCTGACATAAGGCGTCGTCATCTGCGAAGAATTCCAGGGCACCAGCGCCACCACCACGAGAATCGAGCCGACATAGAACACCAGCACGCGCGTGATGACTGAATTGGTTGCCTTCGCCACGGCCTTGACCGGCTCCTTCGCTTCAGCCGCCGCAATCGTGACGATCTCTGCGCCGAAGTAAAACCCTGTCGCCGCGACGGCTCCGCTTAACACCGGCCCGATTCCGTTCGGCATCAGGCCGCCATGCGCCAGCAGTGTCGGCAGCACCTGCGTGGTATGCATCGACGCAGGCCACAAGCCCAGGATATACAGGCCACCGAGGAACAGAAAAACGATGATCGCGGCCACCTTGATCGAGGCGAACCAGAATTCAAATTCTCCGTAGCTTCCGACCGAAAACAGATTGGTTGCTGTCAGCAGGACCAGCAACGCCAGGCTGATGGCCCAGGCGGGGACATCGGGCAACCAGAACTGCACGAGTTTGGCGCCCGCCACGGCTTCTACTGCAACCACGATGACCCAGAAATACCAGTACATCCAGCCAGTGACGAAACCGGCCAACTCGCCGGGCCCTCGTTTGGTGGCGAATGCCAGGCGCGCGTACTCATAAAACGAGCCAACCGCAGGCATCGCGCACGCCATTTCGCCCAGCATGCGCATCACTAATACGACCAGGCCACCGGTTAGCAGAAATGACAGGACCGCAGCGGGGCCAGCTTGCTGAATCACCACACCACTGCCAACGAAAAGCCCTGCGCCGATCACTCCTCCCAACGCAATCATCGTCATATGACGTTGCTTGAGCCCCGCTTTCAGGCTGTTTTTTTCTATCGCTGGCCGCATGACGCCTCCGTATTTAAAGCAAACGTCGACTACGCACTTGGGTCATGCAGTGCCTAACCTGAAAGCCGGACGCTGTCTCGTGATTGATTGAGTAAGTAAGGACGCTGGTGCATCCCACTACGCAGTATTTTTTTAAGGTGCCGCTTTGCTCATGTGCGGCATGTGAGGCCGCATCAGTCGCTGACCGGACTGACCGGACGGCACTCAGGGCTTCATTCAGGGCTTTTCATCGCGCCTGAAATACAGCTGATAGAGCATGCGTTGGCCGATCCGGCGGAAGGGAGCGAACAGATGGCCCGGTAATGGCGAGGTGAAAATGGGCAGGGTCTGCCTGGCAGACTGGCCAGCAATCTGCTCGGCCAAACGACGGCCCGCCTGCTGCGAGTACGACACACCGTTGCCGCCATAGCCAAGCGCGTAATAGACCGTCTGCTTCGGGTCTGGCTGAAAAATGCGCGGCATCATGTCGTGCGAGACATCCACCCAGCCCCACCACGAGTAGTCAATCCGAATGCCGCGCAATGCGGGAAACTTGCGGCACATGCCTTCGAGCAGCAAATCGTAATGACGGGGGTTCGGCGCATCGGCACCCGTGATTGCACTGCGGCTGCCGATCTGCAGCCGGTTATCTGGCAGCAAGCGGTAATAGAAACGCAGGGTTCGCGTATCGGTGAGCACCTGTGTCGTGCGGAAATTGCATGCGGTGATTTCCTGTTGCGTGAGCGGGCGAGTCACCATTGAATTCGACAGGATCGGCATCACGCGGCTGGTCAATGAGGCATGCAGACCTGGTGCGGTATAGGCTCCCGTTGCAATGCCAACGGCACGTGCCCGCACGATCCCCCCGGGGGTATGAAGGTGATGAACCCCGTTGATGGTTTCCCAGCCAGTCACAGGGCTGCCTGGATGCACGCGCGCACCCGCTGCACGGGCAAGCCGTAAATAACCATGTGCGAGCTTTAGCGCATGAATGCCAATCCCTTCGGGTTCGTGAAGTGCCCCGGCGGCTTCTGCATCGTTGACGTATTCACGATGTAAGGTTTCCTGATCGATCAGCTCGGATGGGTAACCGAACACCTCCTTCCAGACTTTCGCTTCGGCGGCGAGCTTCTCCATCATGCGCGGCCGGTGCGCGATCAGAAAGTGGCCGCCTGGCTGCGCATCGCAATCTATCTCCGCTACCAGCGACTTGAAATGGTCGAAGCCTTCCTGAATCTCGTCATGCATTTTCAACGCGACATCTTTGCCCCACCGTTCAATCCACTGCGAGCGCGACAAGCGCCCTGAAGCGTTCTGCCCTTGCCCGCCATTGCGGCTGCTGCAGCCCCAACTGGTCTTGTTGGCTTCGAGTACCACGGCCTTGATGCCGTGCTCACGGGCGAGGCAGAGTGCTGCCGCGAGCCCGGTGTAGCCGCCCCCGATGATCGCCACATCAATGTCGAGATCTTTGGTCAGCGGCCCATCGTCGGGTGGCGCAACGCCTGCGGTGGCCACCCAGTACGTCGGCGCATATTGCTTGCCGTGGCCAGGGCCTGGCGAGGTCAACGGATCGTATTGCGGGTCGTAGCGGGTAGCATCCTTGCGCTCAACAGGCATGCCTTCGGTGATCCGGTCAATTGCGCTGTGCGCCATACGAAACTCCTCGTCAAGATTAAGAACTTGCCTCGGGTGTGCTGCGTTGAGGGGCGGCATGCTTGCAGAGTGTTGCTTTGTATTCCGATGTATTTGCTGTATTTGACGTATCTGCTACAGGGTATTGCCGGACGTTTTTATTCTTCAGTCATTGAACTATTGGGCGCATTGCTTTGGCGCGTTATTGGTTGCGCGCTTGACGAATTAACCCGGCACGCAACTGGCCGATATTTTTAGGCAAATTATTTCGTGGCCCTTATCGACGATATCTTGCGGAGATTGTAGGAAGACAATATGGCCAGCGGTAGGTCCAGTTGCTTGCTTTCGCTTGGTGCAAAGAGAGGAGGGGAGAGAGTGCAGAAGCGCGGTTGTAATCGCACTGTCATCGCATGGCTTTGAAGCTGTAACCAGATGGCTTTGGTGGTGCTTTGCTTTCGTTGTGATGGCACGCGCGATGCCGTGGCTTGGCTTGGCCGGATTGGTACGGAGTCGCGTCACCATGCGCGGAGCGGCCACACTGCATGCATGCGGATAGGCGGTCGCGCAATGAGCGAAGCGTTCGCATCGGCGCATGCCGTTAGGGTGCCAGGCGGCTGTCTGGCCGGATGCATGGCCCGGATGTTTGGTGGCACACTGGCCGGCCATTTGCGGTTAAATCCCCGGCTTCATTCAGGCTAACTGGCGGCCATGATTGCGCCTGAAGCCCGAGCGCGCTGTTTTATTCAAGGAGAGCAAGGTGAGCGTAACGTCCCGATGGATCGACATCCCCGCAGGCGATAGCAGTTTTGGTGGCTATCTGGCGCTGCCGAAAAGTGGCAAGGGGCCCGCCGTCGTCATCATCCAGGAAATTTTTGGCGTGAATAGCCACATTCGTGAGGTGGCGGAGCAGTACGCGCAAGACGGTTACGTCGCGCTGGCACCGGATATCTTCTGGCGCATCCAGCCTCGCGTTGAGCTGACGTATGCCGGTCTCGACCGCGACAAAGGCATCGAAATTCTGCAAAAAACCAATGTGGATCTGGCCGTGGCCGATATAGGTGCCACTGTGGCGGCGTTGCGTGCGATGCCGGAAGTGAGCGGCAAGATCGCCGCAATTGGCTATTGTTTTGGCGGGCGGCTGGCCTATCTGGCTGCCGCGCAAGGCTGGCTGGATGGTGCGGTGGCTTATTACGGTGGCGGCATTCAAAACCAGCTTGATGCCGCAGCCCGGATCAACGTGCCGATTCAGTTTCACTATGCCGAACTCGATGCAGGCATTCCGTTGTCGGCCGTGGGCCAGGTCAAAGAGCGTTTTACCGGCCACAGCGGCGCTGAATTTCATCTGTATCCCAATGCCGATCATGGCTTTAACTGCCCCGATCGCGCCTCGTATAACCAGGCCGCCGCAGCACTTGCGCATGGCCGCACGCTGACGTTCCTCGGCGAGCGGATGTAGTTTGACCCATGCCCTCTGCGTGCCGGTTGCGGCAACGAGGGCATTTTCCCGGCCAGGTTCGAAGAGCCGGGGCGATTGGTTCGATTAGGTTGGTTAGTTCGATTAGTTCGATCAGTTGCAGCTAGCGGCGGCAACCCGTGCTGGCAATGGGCCGGACGCCGTGCAGGCTGTGCTTGTCCGGTGTAGCACCAGGCCCCTCACGGTTTCATTTAATTCACCCAGTCAAACGAAAGGCGCATTTGCCATGCAATCCGATTACCTCGCCTGCGATGCCATGCGTCTTGCTGAGCTTGTGCGCAAGCGCGAACTGAGTGCCCGGGAACTGCTCGATACCGCCATCGCGCGCGCGGAAGCAGCGAACCCGGCGATCAATGCGCTAGTGCTTAAAGACTACGACGCGGCGCGTCAACGGGCCTCGCTGGTAGATCAACATGGCGCTGACAGCGGGCCTCTGAGCGGAGTGCCGTATCTGGTCAAGGATCTTGGCGCGGCGGTTGCGGGGCTGCGGATGTCGATGGGCAGCCGTCACTATCGCCACTTTGTCCCGGCTGAAGATGCGCCGGTGATTGCGCTGTCAAAGGCCGCTGGGCTCAATATTTTTGGCAAAACCAGCACTTCTGAGCTGGGCCAGATGCCCTATACAGAACCGGAATTATTTGGCCCCTGCCGTAACCCATGGAGCCTCGATCACACGCCGGGTGGTTCCAGCGGTGGTGCTGCGGCAGCCGTTGCCGCAGGGGTCGTGCCGCTGGCGCATGCGTCTGATGGCGGCGGCTCGATCCGTATTCCGGCTTCGTGCTGTGGCTTGTTTGGCCTGAAGCCATCGCGTGGGCGGCAACCTGCTGCGGCGATATCGTTTCCCGGTGAACTGGGTGTCGATCACGCCATTTCGCGCAGCGTGCGCGATAGCGCGTTGCTGCTCGATCTGACTTCGGGTCATGCCGGTTTGCCGCCTGGCGCACCAGGGACATTTCTCGCCGCAGTCAGCGAGCCCTGCAAACCGCTGCATATCGCTTACGTCACTGATCCCATGCTGGCGCTCGAGCTATCTGACGATACGCTGGCGGCGCTGGAAGATGCTGCGCAGCTTGCCGCTTCGCTTGGACATCATGTCGAGCCGGTTTCGCTGGGGATAGATTTCGCGCAGGTTCGGCACGCGTTTTTGACGCTTTGGTCGGTTGCAGCCGAAAGCCTGGTGTTGAACGCCGAGCAGATGACAGGCAACAAGCCTGAGCGCTCGGAGTTTGAGATTGAAACCTGGGTGATGGCGCAGATTGGCCGCAAGCTGGGCGCACGCGCGTTGCCTGAAGCGCTGGCGGAGCAGCAGCGCGTATCGGCCAGGCTGACTGATTGGCTGACCCGTTACGACGTGATCCTGTGTGCCACGCTGGCCGCGCCGCCGATCAAGATCGGCGAGATGCTGCCGAGCCAGGCAGAGCGGATGCAGATGCGGGCGGCTAGCGCGGTGCCGCTTGAGCCGCTACTGAAAAAGCTCTTGGAAGAAGCTTCTAACAAGGCTTTTGCGTGGGCTGGTTGCACGGAGGTATTCAATCTGAGCGGGCAACCGGCGATGTCGGTTCCGCTTTACTGGAACGCTCGCAATTTACCGGTGGGGGTGCAGTTCGCCGGGCGTCATGGCGACGAAGCTACGTTATTCAGGCTGGCGGCTCAGCTTGAAGCGGCGCGCCCGTGGTTTGAGCGCCGTCCGCCGCTGGCACCAGCTCGTGCTTGATTTTTCAGCTGGGTTTTTCTGATTGGTTCTTTTGACTGCGGGCCAATGCGCGGCGCAGTGCCGGACCTGGCTCGCATGTAACAGCAGCCCGTTAAAGACACACGCGGTGTACGAGGCCATCACCTCGTACACCGCGTGCAGCACCGCAGCGTGCCTTGCCTTGCTTTCTCGCCCGTGTGCTTTTTTCAGGGCGCTGTCACGCCCTGGGAACATCGTTCAGGTTGGCTGACGCTGGGCATCCAGATCCACATGCCGCTGTGCCGGAATGCAGGCGATGGCCACTAGCGACAAGGCCAGCCCCGCCATCACGTAATACGTCGGCGCAAGCGGCGAGCCGGTGGTTTTGATGAGCCACGTGACGATAAACGGCCCAAAACCGCCAAACAGCATCACGGCCATGTTGTACGCCAGCGAAAGCCCGGTGGAGCGCACATTGGCGGGAAACAGCTCCGCGAGCATCGCACCAAACGGCCCGTAGTAACCCGATAACGTGACTGACAAAGTGGCTTGCACGATGATGAGCCGCGTGATGCTGGGCTCAGCCGCGAGCCATGAAAACAGCGGATAGATCAGCACCAGCGAGAGCCCGAGCGACCACAGCGACAAGCCTTTGCGCCCGATCTTGTCCGACCATGCGCCAGCCAGTGGTGACAGCACCGTCAGTAGCGTGTTGCCCACAATCAAGGCGTAAAACGACTCGGCATAAGGCAGTTTGAGCTGCTTCACGGCGAAGGTCGGCAGGTAGCTGATGAACACATACACCGTTGCGGTGAGGGCGATGACAGCACCAAGACCGCAAAAAATTTCCCGCGTGTGGTCTTTGAACACTTCACGCAGCGTGACGCGGCGCGCAG
The DNA here is from genome assembly GCF_009455625.1 of Paraburkholderia bonniea. Lineage (NCBI taxonomy): Bacteria > Pseudomonadati > Pseudomonadota > Betaproteobacteria > Burkholderiales > Burkholderiaceae > Paraburkholderia > Paraburkholderia bonniea. The sequence continues at coordinate 433,272 of NZ_QPEQ01000001.1, forward strand.
TTTGTTTGGCGTGCAGAAACGCTTCGGAATCCCGCAGATGACGGCGGATATAAATACCGATTGGGCCGATCAGCAGACCAAGAATGAACGGGACACGCCAGCCCCATGATTTCAGCGCTTCTGGCGACAGGCCACGCGAAATGGCCGCTCCCACGAGCGCGCCGATCAGCAGTGCTGCCGCTTGGCTGGCCATTTGCCAGCTGCCGTAAAAGCCGCGTCTGGAAAACGGAGCGGCTTCAATGAGCAGCGCGGTTGAGCTGCCGAATTCGCCCCCTGCGGAGAACCCTTGCAACAACCGGCCCACCACGATGATGATTGGCGCGCCGATACCAATCGCCGAATAGGGCGGGGCAATGGCGAGCAGCAAAATACCGAGCGTCATCAAGCCCATCACCAGCGTGAGTGCCGCCTTACGTCCGGCGCGATCGGCATAAAGCCCGAGCACGATGCCGCCAATTGGGCGCATAAAAAACGCCACGCCGAAACTAGCCGTAGCGAGAAGCAGCGAGGAATAGTCGCTGCTGGTTGGAAAGAACAAATCGGCAATGACGACAGTCATGAAACCGAAAACGGTGAAGTCATACCATTCGAGCGCATTGCCGACGACGGCGGCCGCTACAGCTCGGGTGTTGAGATTTTTTGACGCCGGTGCCATCAATGTCTCCAGCCTGTGGATTGAGTATTTTTTGTATCGGCCATGTTCCTTTTGAATGCTTTCGGGAGGAAACCGGCCAATGCAAAACGCATGGCGAGTGTAGAGAGCCTCGCCATGGCTTTCAAGCGCTGACAAATAAAAAAAGCGCTTGCCGTTGTTCGCGGCAAGCGCCTTATTGAGGTGGCTGGAAGCACAGGCCACGTCTGGAGTTGTCTGACGCCCTGCGCGCAGCTTATCTCTAATTAGGGTAGGGCGTTGAGGATTTAAATTGAGTCCGTTTTAAGCTCGCTAACACAACCCGGACATTTGAGCGATGCCCGCCGTATCTTGGCGGTATGGCAAGACGAAAGTTATGGGTAGGACTCTAAATCGCCTCGCTACTCAAATTGGGGGGAGGTCACGGGACATCGCAAACACTTCATTGCATCTCAGATCATTGACTTCCGCCGCACCAGAACCACAGGCCACTCAGACGCTCACACTATCTAAATCCCCCAACGACACGCCCCATCAAGTCGATGCCGTTTTCGAACATCCGCGCGAAAAACGGAATCATGTTGGGCGTCATCAACTGGATCAGCAGCATCCCGACCAGCATCGTCAGCGGAAAGCCGATCTGGAAGATGCCGATTTGCGGCGCGGCGCGATTCAGGATGCCCAGCGCCAGATTGGCGATCAGCAACGCTGTGACCACCGGTAGCGCCAGCAATAATCCCACCGAGAAAATCGATCCGCCTGCGGCTGCCAGCGTACGCCAGCCTGCGGCTCCGAGCAGGTCAGCCGATACCGGCACTGACTGAAACGACGCCAGCAACGCGCTAATCAACTGCAAATGGCCATCCATGGCGAGGAACGCTAGCAACCCGATGGTGTGTAGATAGCGCGAGAGCACCGCGCTTGAGCCGTTCGCCTGAGGGTCGAAAAAAGTGGCGAAGCCGAGCCCCATGCCGAGCCCGATGATTTCACCGGCTGCTTCAATCGCGGCGAACACCAGGTGCATCGCAAAGCCCATCGCCGCGCCCAGCAGAAACTGGTTCAGCAGAATCCACACGCCATCAGCGGAAAACACGGTCACGGCGGGCAAGGGCCCGAGTGTGGGCGCGACGATCAGCGTGGTAAAGGCCGCGAGGCCGATTTTGATGCGCGTCGGTACGGAACGATGGCCCAGCAGTGGGGCCGTGCCGATCAGCGCCAGCAGCCGCACGAAGGGCCAGAGAAAAGCGCTGATCCATGCATTGAGCTGGGCGTAAGTGACGGAGAACATCGTGTGCGCGGTTTAGTGCGCGAGCGCGGGCACGCTCGTGAACATATGACGCATGTAATCGAGCATGGTCGTGAGCATCCACGGTCCAGCGATCACCATAGTCACGGCCAGTGCCAGCAGCTTGGGAATAAATGAGAGCGTGGTTTCGTTGATCTGCGTTGCTGCCTGAAACAGGCTCACCACCAGCCCGACCACCAGCGCTACCAGCAATAACGGTGCGGCCAGCAGCAAGGCGATATACATCGCCTCGTGCGCCAGGGTCATCACGCTTTCAGGGGTCATCTGGGCCGTCGCTACACAAAGCTCTGCGCTAGCGAGCCAATCAGCAACTGCCAGCCATCTACCAGCACAAACAGCATCAGCTTGAATGGCAGGGCGATGGTGGAGGGCGAAACCATCATCATCCCCATCGACATCAACACGCTCGCCACCACCATGTCGATGATCAGAAACGGAATGAAGATCGTGAAGCCGATCTGGAAGCCGGTTTTCAACTCGCTAGTGATAAAGGCGGGCACTAGCAGCGATAGCGGCACATCTTCCGGCCCCTGCATCGGCGCGGCGTGTGCGATGCCCGCGAACAGCGCTAGATCGGACTCGCGGGTTTGCCGCAGCATGAAACTCTTGAATGGCGCGACGCCTTTGTCGAAGGCCTGCTCCATCGTCAGCGTGCCTTCAGAGAACGGCTTGTAGCCGTCGGTATAGGCCTTGTTCAACACCGGTGACATCACGAAGAACGTCAGAAACATCGTCAGCCCGACCATCACCTGGTTAGGTGGCGTGGTGGCGGTGCCGAGCGCCTGGCGCAGCAACGACAGCACGATGATGATGCGCGTGAAGCTGGTCATCATCAGCATCATCGCGGGCAGAAACGACAGCATCGTGAGCAGCAGCATCGTCTGCACGCTCAGCGAGTAAGTTGTGCCGCCGTTAGGCCCTGGGCTCGCGTTGAAGGCGGGCATGCCAGCGACTTGCGCCATGGCCAGCGCAGGCAGGAGCAGTGCTGATACGCATGCCAGACCTAGCGTCAAACCCCGCGTCAGCGCTGTTTTGCGTGCGCCGCGTGAGATTGAGCTGCCGCAGCGCGGCGAAACGCGCGCCCAAGTGCTGTGCATTTACTTGTCTCCGCCCGAACGTGAAGTGAAGCGTTTGCCGATTTCGCTTTTGAGCGCATCGCGGAAGCGCTGGCCATATGCGCTGGTTAGCGGGTCAGGGGCAGGGGAGCCGGTGTCATCGCTGGCAGGCAGCGGCGTATCGGGGAAATCCGCTGGCAGCGTATGCAGCAGCCGCACGTTGCCGGGTGCGACGCCCAGCACCAGCCAGGTTTCGCCGATCTCGATGACGGCGACGCGCTCTTTGCCACCGAGCGAAGTATTGGCGATGGTTTTCAGAATGCGGCCGCGTGGCGTTGGCTTGTAGCCGAGCCGCCGGGCCAGCCAGGCCGCGCCAAACAGCACGCCGATCATGATCGCCAGCGCGGTGATGGTTTGAAAGATCGTGCCCATCCCCACCGCTGGCACGGCGGTGCCCATGCCCATCCCTGCGCTTGTATTAGAGGCGAAGGTGGCGGCGGAGGCCGCCGATGCGGAGTGATTGAGCGCGTTCATGTCAGCCGCGTGCGCGAGCGAAGGGGTGAGTGCAGTGGTGATTGAGGCGGTGACGGTGGTTGTGGCTAGCGTGACGCTTAGCGTGGTGTTCACCAGAGGCAGCCAGGCACGCGCCACGAACCAGCCCGAAACAGCCAGGCGGTGGTGGCGCAGCGCATCACGCATGGAACGACTACGGCAATTGAGGCGGGTCAGGAGACGTGTCATCGGTTTAGTTTTCGGATGCGTTCGGAAGGCGTGATGATATCGGTCAGCCGGATGCCGAACTTGTCGTTCACCACGACGACCTCGCCTTGCGCAATCAGGCAGCCATTCACCAGCACATCCATCGGCTCGCCCGCGAGGCCGTCAAGCTCCACCACTGAGCCTTGCGCGAGTTGCAGCAAGTTGCGAATGGCGATCTTGGTGCGCCCCAGTTCGACCGTCATCTGCACTGGGATGTCCAGGATCATGTCGATGTCGTTGCGGGCACCGGACGCGGCGACTTTGGATAACGGCTGGAACACTCCTGCCGCTGAAGGATTCACTTCAGCGCCGTTGTTTTGTTCCGCCAGCGCGCTGGCCCAGTCGTCGCTGGCCGGGCTTACTGGCTCCGCGGTCGTTGCTGTAGCAGGGTCGTCCTGCAGTTCTGGGGCAGGGAAGGCGATGTCCGGCCCGGTATTCAGTTCACTCATATCCACCTTCCTTGATGGTGTCTGCTGCGCTAATCATCTTCTGCACCCGTAGCGCGTATTGCCCGTTAAAAATGCCGTAGCCGCATTCCATGACCGGCACGCCATCCACTTTCGCCACGATGTGTTCGGCGATATCGACGGGCAGCACATCGCCCACCTGCATGTTCAAAATCTGGTCGAAGGTCGCGGGGATATGCGCCAGATCAGCGGTGAGTTCCACTTCGGCGGCCTGCACTTGCTGCGACAGCACGCGCACCCAGCGCCGGTCCACATCCACCGCTTCGCCCTGAAGCGGTGAGGACAGCACATCGCGGATCGGTTCAATCATTGAGTACGGCATGCAGATATGCAGCGTGCCGCCGGTCGAGCCGAATTCAATCGAGAACTGCGTGACGATCACGATCTCGTTGGGCGTGGCGACATTGGCGAACTGCGTGTGCATCTCTGAGCGCATGAATTCGAACTGCAACGGCCGCACGCTTTTCCATGCTGCGGTGTAGTGCTCGAACACCAGGTTCAGCAGCTTGCTGATGATGCGTTGCTCGGTCAGCGTGAAGTCGCGCCCTTCGACCCGCGTATGAAAACGCCCATCGCCGCCAAACAGGTTGTCGACCACGAAAAACACCAGATCTGGATCGAACACGAACAGCGAGGTGCCGCGTAATGGCTTCACATGGACCAGATTCAGATTGGTCGGGATCGGCAGGTTGCGGGTGAATTCGCTGTACTTCTGGACCTTTACCACGCCGACGGAAATCTCCGCCGTGCGCCGCATGAAGTTGAAGATGCCCAGACGAAACAAGCGCGCGAAGCGGTCGTTGATGATTTCGAGGCCAGGCATCCGGCCGCGCACGATGCGCTCTTGCGTCGCCAGGTTGTACGGGCGCACGCCGGGTTTTTCAGCGGATTCGCTGTGCGTCTCGCTGTCGCCGATGACTCCTTTGAGCAGGGCATCGACCTCTTCCTGAGACATGAATTCTTCGTGGGCCACTCCGGCTCCTCGTGCGTCCCTTGCGGGGTTGATGGCTCGCGTTGGCGAGCAGTGGCTTACTGCACCACGAATTCGGTGAACAGCACTTCGTCAACACGGGCGGGCTTGGTACCGGCCTCTGTTGGCTGGGCAATCAGGGTGGCGAGTTCTTTGGCGAGCGCGCGTTTGCCTTCTAGTGGCGAGAGCGCATCTGGGTGCTGATTCGATAGCGCCAGCAGGATGCGGCTGCGAATTTCAGGCATACGCTCAGTCAGTTGCGTCTGGGTTTCGACATCGCGCAGTTTGAGCGTCAGGCCGATACGCAGATAGTGCGGCTGGCCATCGTCGGTTTGCAGATTCACGGTCATCGGATCTAGCGGGAAAAACACCGGTAGCGGCGGCGGGAGTTTGACCGCGGGCTGCGCTGAAGTGGCCTGACGCTGATCCATGAAGTACCAGACGCCGGCGGCTGTCCCCGCCAGCAGCAAGACGATCAGAAGCAGCACGAGAAGAAGCCGGGCGCGACGCCGGGGCAGCGGCTTGGCGATGGCGGGCTGGTCTGCGGTGGTGGTGGCCATAGGGGCTTGCTTGTCGGAATACGGATAGGGTGCATTGTTGGCGCAACCCGGCACGCGCGATGGGTGGAAAAGAAGGCAGATTTGCGGCTATCTCGCCGCTTGACGGGTTGGATGGGGTGGGGATCTGGCTGGCGGGGGCTGGATGAGCGGTCCGTCGGTGCCGGTGGTGCGATGCGTGGGGTGAGCCGGCTTTTTCTGTGAAACGCGCGTGCGAGTTGATGGCACCGCCAACGGCTTTGCGGGCTCAGCCTGTCCTTCAGCATGACGGGCACCGCGCGCGCCACACAACATGAGCCCCGTTCAGCTCACGCTTGATGCCTCATTCCATTCCACGCCACCCCGCTGCGCTATTGCAGACTCAAACAAACGTATCAACCAGGCCCCGCTTGCGTGGCGTGGCCACGGTCGTGATACCACCCGTGACGCCATCGTCGAAGCCGCCGCCATGGCCGCCGTGTGCTTGCTGGCCGCTGCTCCAGCCTTCACGTGCTTGCTGGCCGCTATCGCGGGCAAAGCCATCGCTGACGCTGGCGCTGCCCAGCCCAAGGCCACCCGCTTCCATCGCTTCACGCAAGCGAGGCAGCGCGGCTTCAATCGCTTCGCGCACTTGCGGATGCTGTGAGACGAACAGCGCATGTGCGTGATTGCCGCTGACCTGGAGCGTCACCTGAAGCTGGCCTAGCTCGCGTGGATTCAGCGTCAGTTCAGCGCTTTGCTGGTGTGCATTCGATAAAAACACGACTTTCTGGCTGAGGGCTTCGTCCCAGTCCGGCGTGCCGACCGGCGGTGCGAGGGCCGGGCTCGAAGCGGTGTTGGCGTTTTGGTAAGCCGCTGTGGCGCTGCCCGCGCCAAGTGGCGGTGCGAGCAGAACATTGTCTGCGTGGGCTTCGGCCGGGCTGGTTTCCTGCAGCAGGCTGGCGGCGCTGTGCTGCGTCGCGGCGAGCGTGGCCGGTGCTGGCGTGGCGCTCACCGTGACTGCGGCAGCAGCGGCGGCTGCTGCGTTCGCTGTGGCGCTGCCGTGGTTGTTATGCAGTGCGTCGACGGCGGAGCGTGGGCTGGCCGATGTGTTGTTTAGCGTGCCGTTTGACGGGCCATCCAAAACATCGTTGCCGGAGGTCAGCGCTGGGTTCGCCGCGCCGTTGTCTGCGGCGAGATCGGCGCTGCTAGCAAGGCCGTTGCCTTGTATCAGCGCATCGGTCGCGCCGGTACTGGCCGCGTCAGGCGCGGGGCTCGGCGCGATAAGCGCGTTCTGGCTCGCCGCTAGCGCGGCGAGGGCGGCTTGCATGGCCTCGGCGGAAGTCGTGGCGCTTGGGTTCGTGGCTGAGGTAGACGCAGTGGCCGCAGTAGTCGCGGTGGTGGTGCCGGCCAGTGTGCTGCCATCGGCGGCGGCCGCTGCGGCGGCTTCAGCCAGGGCCCGGGCAAGATCGTCCGCGCTCAGCACTTGGGCGCTCGCGTCAGCGTCGGCTTCGGCGGCGGCTTTGGCTTTCGCGGCAGCTTGTGCTTCGGCTTGCGCTTGTGCCGCTGCCGCTGCGGTGGTTGCAGCGGTTTCAGCACCGGGTGTGGCGGGTGTGGCGGGTTTGGCGTCGCTTTGTCCGCTCGCAGACTCCGTTTCTGCTTTGGCGGCAGCGCTGCTGTCTTTGGCTTTGCCGTTGTTTTTGCTGCTCGCTTTGCTGCCGTCGGCGCGGGCCGCATCCGCTGCGCTGCGGTCGTTATTCGTAATCGCATGCACCCCGCCGCTCTGCGCGTCGAGATTGGCTTGCAGCGTTTGCGCAAACGACAGCGCGCCAGCATCGGTGGCTTTGGCCGATGCGCTGGTGGTTTTCGGCGAATCAGTCAGCGCCTGCATGAACGAAAGAGGTGACATCGCAAGTCCTGTCAGCAAAGCAGTGAGAAAAAGTCAGCGTGTTTCAGCGGTTGCTACGTGATACGTGAGACGTGTTGCATTAGCTGGCGTCAGATCCAGACCTGAAGTCAGGATTCGTTGGGGTGGCTGCGGAAAATGCGCGCCGCGTGTTCGTCGGCGTCGCGTTGTTCGCGGCGGTTTTCCCGCACCGCGAGCGCTGCTTCGCCGCGTGCCTCCAGCACTTCATACGAGCCCAGCTTTTGTTTGCGCTGCTGCCATTCCGGCTGGGCCTGCGCCACCCGTCCGCTGGCGGCGCTGAGTTGTCCGCGTTGCAGGCTGATGGCGTGGTCGAGGGTGTCGATGAACGCCTGAAAATTGCGCATCTGGCCTGCGGCCATGCCGGTTTGCGCGCTCTGCGTAAAACGCGCGTGATATTCGTCGCGGTACTGCACCAGCGCATCGAGCTGGGTTTGCGCTTCACCACGTTCGCGCTGGGCTCGGCCTAGTTTCTGGGCGGCGGCTTCCACCTCGTCCTGGGCCAGCCCGATTAGCGTTTTGAGCGGAGCGTGCTGCGTCATCGTCAGCCTCCTGGTGTGAACAGCGCATCGAGTGCGGCGAGGCTGGCGTCGAACCCGGCACTTTCACGGAAACCTTGCTGCAAAAACGCCTCGATCCGGGGGTAGAGCGCGATGGCGCGGTCCAGCAACGCATCGCGTCCGCTGGCGTAAGCACCGACGTTGATCAGGTCGCGGTTGCGCTGGTAGCGCGACAGCATCTGCTTGAACATCCGGGTCCGCTCAAGATGCGCGTCGTCGATCAGTGCAGTCATGGCCCGGCTGATCGACGCTTCGATGTCGATGGCCGGGTAGTGGCCCGCTTCGGCCAATGCGCGCGACAGCACGATATGCCCGTCGAGGATCGCGCGGGCCGCATCGGCAATCGGATCTTGCTGGTCATCGCCTTCGGTCAGCACCGTATAAAACGCGGTGATTGAGCCGCCCCCAGCGCAGCCATTGCCCGTGCGTTCCACCAGCGCGGGCAGACGGGCGAAGACCGATGGCGGATAGCCTTTGGTCGCGGGCGGCTCACCTACCGCGAGGGCGATTTCGCGCTGTGCCATCGCATAGCGCGTGAGCGAATCCATCAGCAGCAGCACATGTTTGCCCTGGTCGCGGAAATACTCCGCTAACGAGGTCGCGTAGGCCGCGCCCTGCATCCGCAGCAACGGCGACACGTCGGCTGGCGCAGCCACCACCACGGAGCGCGCGAGCCCTTCGGCACCGAGAATCTGTTCGATGAATTCCTTGACCTCGCGGCCCCGCTCGCCAATCAGGCCAATCACGATGACTTCGGCGCTGGTGTAGCGCGCCATGGTGCCAAGCAACACCGATTTGCCGACCCCCGAACCTGCGAACAAACCCATGCGCTGGCCCCGGCCAACGGTCAGTAAGGCGTTGATTGCGCGCACGCCGACGTCCAGCACTTGATGGATCGGCTCACGGTGCAGTGGATTGATGGAGGGCGCGCTGAGTGGCGCGTCGAGATCAGTGGCCAGCGCGCCGAGGCCGTCGAGCGGCCGCCCGGACGCATCCAGCACGCGCCCGAGCAAGCCCCAGCCAACCGGCAGGCGCTTGGCCCCGGCGTTGGGATCTGCGACGGGCGCGTTTTCACGCGGCCAGACGCGGGCTCCTGGCAGCAGACCGGCGACTTCGGTCGTCGGCATTAAAAACAGACGATCCCCAGCAAAGCCCACGACTTCAGCTTCGGCTGTGGCGCGGGTGCCGCCTGGGGGCAACTCGATTACGACTTCCACGCCAACTGCCAGGCGCAAGCCGACCGCTTCGAGCACCAGCCCCGCCGCACGCGTCAGGCGGCCGCAGGCGCGCAACGGACGGGCGATGGCGCTGCGCTGGCGCAACGCGTCAAGCTGCGCGCACCAGGCTTCGGTATGGCGATTGGGCGCGGTGGCGGCGGGTGTGGTGGCGAATGCGCTGGGCGGGGTGAAGGTGCCTGATGCATCGAATGCATCAGGCACCTCGGCTGCGTTAGCCGAACCAGCCAAGTTAGTCATGCCGAATGACGCCAGCGCCAGTTCCCGTTCGAGTGGCGTGAGATCGCTGGCGTAGATTTCTTCGAGCGTCACCATGTGCTGAGTTTTCCCAGAGCGGCCGCGACGCGCTCCCAGCGCGTGCCAATGCCCGCATCCACTTCGCCGCTGGTGGCGCTGGCGCGGCAGCCGCCGCGCTCTACCGTGGGGTCGGTGCGCACGCTCCAGCCGCGCGTTTGCAGCTCGCCGAGCAAATACGATTCGATCACCGGCAGCTCTGCGGGATTGACCACCAGATGCGGTGCGCCGCTCAATGCAGGCTCAGCCGCGAGCACTTCGCGTGCCGCCGCCAGCAGCGCGGTGGGATCGTGCTGCACGTGCTGGCGCACCACTTGCTGGGCGATATCGAGCGCCAGTGCGCAGAGTGTCTGTGCCACCTCGTTCTGCAAGTGACCGAGGGCGTCGTTAAACGTCTGCGCTAGCGCCGTCAGTTGCGCGGCTTCTGCGCGCGCTGCAGCCATGCCTTGTTCATAGCCCTGGGCCTGGCCTTGCTCGAAGCCGGCCTGATAGCCCTGCGCCTGGCCCGCCACATGCCCTGCTGCGACGCCTTGTGTATGGGCCTGATCGCGCAGCCGCTGCAATTCCCGTTCGAACACCAGCGGATCTTCCACCACCGGCGGCGCGGGATCGAATGACGCCATCTCCCAGCGCTGATACGCCGTCAGGCCAGCACCGCTGGTGGGGGCACGTTCAGACATAAGCGTCCTCGGCCTTGCCGCCGATCACGATCTGGCCGCTTTCCGCCAAGTCGCGGGCGATTTGCACGATGACCCGCTGTTGCGCTTCGACGTCTGCCACCCGCACCGGGCCGCGCGTATCGAGATCTTCCGCGAGCAGTTCGGCGGCGCGTTGCGACATGTTCGACAGAAACTTTTGCCGCAGCGCAGCGGGCGCGCCCTTCAGCGCGACGATCAACGCTTCCGAATCGACTTCCTTCAGCAGCAACTGAATGCCGCGATCTTCGATGTCCAGCAGGTTTTCGAACACGAACATCTGGTCGATGATTTTTTGCGCCAGGTCGGCGTCGTACTGCCGCACGTTTTCCAGCACGCTTTCTTCGTGATTGCCAGGCATGAAGTTGAGAATTTCGGCGGCAGTGCGGATGCCGCCCATCGGGCTGCGCTTGAGGTTGTCGCTGCCGGATAGCAAGCCGGTCAGCACGTCGTCGAGTTCGCGCAGGGCGGCGGGCTGAATCCCGTCGAGCGTGGCGATGCGTAGCAGCACGTCGTTGCGCAGGCGCTCGGTGAGGCAGGCGGCGATCTCAGAGGCTTGATCGCGGTCCAGGTGCACGAGGATGGTGGCGATGATCTGCGGATGCTCGTTCTTGATGAGCTCCGACACCGCCGCCGAATCCATCCACTTCAGCCCTTCGATGCCGCTGGTGTCGCTGCCTTGCAAGATGCGGTCAATCACGGCCCCGGCTTTGTCTTCGCCTAGCGCCTTGGTCAGCACGGTGCGGATGTAATCGCTGGAATCGAGCGACAACGCCGTGTGCTGCTCCGCTTCCTTGACGAACTCGTGCAGCACGCTGTCCACCTGCTCGCGCGTGACATTCTTCAGCGCCGCCATGGCCACGCCGATTTTCTGCACTTCACGCGGCCCAAGAAAACGAAACACCTGGGCAGCCTCTTCCTCGCCGATCGACATCAGCAGGAGTGCACTCTTCATTACGCCTTCAGCGTTCATCGGACACCCAGTTCTTGACGACAGTGGCTACGATCTTCGGATCTTGACGGGCGATAGTGCGGGCGTATTCCAGGTTCCGCTCGAACTTGAGCTTCTCGCTCTCGAACGACAGCAACGAGGTGTTGATGCCATCGTCGTCGCCTGCACCGGTGCCGCCCGCTCCGGCGAGCGCCGGGGGTTTGGGCGGCAGGCCGTCCAGTTGTAGCGCGTCGTCCGGTGACGGCAACGCGGCGCTTGGCACCGGGGCCGGGAAGGCCCGGCGCAACGCAGGTTTGAGCACGGCCAGGTAGAGGAACAGTGCGACTGCTCCGATCCCGGCGTAAGTCGCTATCTGGCGTGCCAGCCCGAGCACGTCAGGCTGACGCCACCATGGCAGCTCGACGCTGTTATCCACTTCAGCGCTGAAGGCGCTGTTCACCACGTTCACCGAATCGCCGCGCTTGGCGTCGTAGCCCATCGCGTCTTTCACCAGCTGCTGGATTTGCGCCAGCTTGTCGGCGCTAAGCGGCTGGAGCGTCGCGTGGCCCTTGGCATCCACATGGCGCTGAAAATTCACCACCACGGCCGCCGACAGCCGTTTGATGCCACCCATCGGTTGCTCGATATGGCGCACGGTTTTATCGAGTTCGTAATTGGTGGTGGAGTCTTTGCGCTCGCTGATCGGCACCAGTGGCGGCGTGTTGGGGCTCGCGCCGCTGGCCGCGTCGATGGGCGCTGAAGCGGGTTGCGGTGGCTGGTTCGACAGCGCGCCCGGCACGCCCGAAGCGGAGCTCCGGCCTTGCTCCGTGGCATTGCTCGATTGCAGGCTGCGCACTGCCGCCTGTTGCTGGTTGCCGTTGGGCGCGTAGGTTTCGGCGGTTTGTTCGAGGCGGGAAAAGTCGATGTCGGCGCTGACTTGCGAGCGCGCATTGCCCGCGCCGAACAACGGCGCGAGGATCGCGTCGATGCGCTGCTGGGTATTGCGCTCGATTTGCTGCACGTATTTCAGCTGGCTGGCATCGAGCCCATTCGGGCTGGCCGCCTGGGTCAGCAGGTTGCCATCCTGATCGACGATGGTCACGTTGCGCACCGGCATATTCGCCACGGCCGCCGACACCATGTGCGTGATCGCCACCACCTGGCCCTCATCAAGCGTGCGGCCCGGATACAGGTTGACCATCACCGAAGCCGATGGCGCTTCACGCTCACGCACGAACACCGATGGCTTGGGCAGCGCCAGATGAACCCGCGCGGAACGCACCGTGGAAATGGATTCGATCGTGCGGCTCAGTTCGCCTTCGAGTGAGCGCTGGTAATTAATCTGCTCGGCAAACTGGCTGATGCCGAATTTCTGGTTATCCATCAACTCGAAGCCGACCGAGCCGTTTTTGGGCAAGCCTTGAGCGGCGAGACGCAGACGCATTTCATGCACTTGATCGGCAGGCACCAGGATCGCGCCACCCGCATCGCTGAATTTGTACGGCAAATTGGCCTGCTGTAGCGCGGCAACGATGGCTCCGCCATCGGCATCCGACACGTTGCTGTACAGCACGCGGTAATCGGGTGCGCGCGACCACAGCACGAGCGCCACGAGCACCGCGACGCAGAACGCCGCCGCCAGGATCAGCGGCGTGCGCGGATTGCCGCGCATCGGCGTGAGCGACGACAGGCGCTGCGAGAAACCACCCGCGAAACCAGCGCCGGAGGCGGCCCCCATGTCCGCTGCGTTGCCGCCAGACGGATTGGTGAGGCCCATGCGGGCCTCGGGGGTGACAAGCGGGTTAGCGGATGAATCCATGCGGCGGGTCTCTCTGGAATACCTTGGGTACGGCGGCGGCTAAGCACTGAGCGGATGGTGCGAGAGGCGGCACACATCGGCGCAGGCTGCCACGCTGGCGATTATCCGCAGCCACGGCCGCGCCGATCAGTCGAACAGAAGCCGGTTTTCCCTCTACTTTCGGGGCTTTGAGGTGTGCCGCGTTGTTATGCTTTCTGCGGCTGGCGGCTATGCCCAGCCGTTTTTGACCGAGATCCCAGGAGAGACCATGACCGTACCCATTGACGCCCTTTCATCTGGCCTGGCGCAAATCCGCTCAATGGCGGCAGAGGCGGCCGGTGGTGCGGGCGCGGCGCGGGATGGCGCATCCGGTGCGGCAGAGTCAAGCGGCTTCGCCTCGATGCTGAAGGCCTCGCTGGAGAAAATCAGCGGCGACCAGCAAGCGGCGACCAGCCAGGCTAAAGCCTTTGAACTGGGTGCGCCGAATGTGTCGCTGAATGACGTGATGGTGGATATGCAAAAAGCCGGGATTGGCTTCCAGTTTGGCTTGCAGGTCAGAAACAAGCTGGTTTCCGCTTACAACGAAATGATGCAAATGAGCGTTTGAATCAGTGCCTGTCCCGGCATCTGCCGGGTTTTAGGCCAGCGGGTTTGCCTTCGGCGATGGAACGTTTGGGGCCAGTGTGGTTACTTAAGAGGTTCGTATTTACATCTCTAATCACACTGGATATTTATTTTGATGGGTAATAAAGTTTCACTGAATTCCGGGAGGATTTCACCTGGTTTGAATGTTGATTCAAGCGGTGGTTTAAATCCGAATGCTGGATTGACGCCGACTGCTTCGAAGCTGATCGAAAGCTATAGCTTGCCGGATATTTTGCTAGTTGATCCGCAAATCGCATTGCTAAAAAATGGTTTATCGGAAGAGCCGTCAGCGTTGAGTAATGATGCTGCGGCAGTAATGCCGAAAAGCGGAAAAAAAGTCGCATTCGCGCCGAACGTTAACTCGCTCAGAATTCCAGCTCGTTCTGAGCTAGAGCCATCGGGACTTTTCTCCGGCGAGCGCATTGAGATAGTGAGCGATTTATCTGAAGAAAAAAGGATAAATGTGGCTGCTGCGCGAAAGAATAAAATGCGGAGCAAAAATAATATTCCGGAGCTGGATAAAGCCTCGCTCGACCGGGCTGGGTATCCAGAGATGCTGCTTAATAAAAATGAGTCATTCAGGCTGGTCTGGTATCAGAATCTGGATAAAATTATTGCGGATTACCCCAAAATCAAGGTGAATTTGACGAAATGGTTTAAATCGGGTTTGACCGCGAAAGATTTCGTCCAGATTTTTTTGACCCATCCGGGAAGTGGGGTTGCTTCTGGAATTTTGATTATTGAGGGTGATATTGGACTTTTTGTGAATGAGTCTAATCATTGCATGTTTAAGGAAAATAAATTTGATTCGATTTTTATTAAAAATAAAATTGATGATAAAAATGAAGTGGTGCGCAATTATGAATTGTTAAAATTGCGGAATCTGAAAAAAGTGGAGCATGAAGTCGATAAATCGCACCGCAATTTCGAGTTTTTCGAGGCGCTTGGTAAAAATGCGACAGCAATTACAGAGGTCGATTTAAATTTTTCTTTTGCCGCAGGTGCTGGAGATATCGAGAAGGTTAGTAGCGCGTTGTCCAAAATGAAAGCATTGGAAAAATTAATTTTAAATTTCCGGGTGGGGAAATTTGAAGATCTGGAATGGCGCTATAATTTCCGGCCTGCTTTCGTGGCTTTAAAAGAGCTGTACATCAAGCTTGGCGACGGAGGCAGTGACAGCTCCAGTATGCTTGGAACGATGCTTGAGCAGATTCAGAACTCAGCCATCATGATGCTCAAAATTAATACGCATCAATCTTTGCCGGAAAAATTCGATGGGGCGGCATTGTCCAAGGTGGAATATCTGGAAGTGACATCACGCCATACCGATTATCTTTATTTTATGAAGCCGGCGCTAAAGTGCCAGAGCATCAGAGTTTTACGGATAGACAATATTTATATTGAAGGCGAAGAAAATACGGCTGCGCCGAATTTTGCGGGAGTGGGCGAAGAAGCGTTATCTGCGGAGGTGAACGCTGGCCTGTTTGATAAAGCCCCGAGAGGGCGCAGGAAAATCTGGCGCGAGGGCAGGTTTAATGATGCGCTTGCCAGTCTGGCACCGGCCAGTGACAGGACGAGCATGAGTGCTGATGAAGTGATGAAAAAATGGCCTGTTCCGAAATCGCTGGAAGCCGTGCTTTCTAATAGAAATATCGTTCTGACGCGTGAAAATGGGCCTGTTTTGATTATCACTACGGCATGGAAAAGCCGGCATCTGACAAGGCCGATTCAAGCGACGATTTAACTCACACATGGATAATGCCGCCCCGATGAAAAATAAGACTGTGCAGGTGGGTTTAAAGTCGTCGGGTTCCTTGCCTGAAGTGCCGGGAAATCGTGGCATTTTCATTGTGAGAGATGAGAAAAAAGTCGTATCGAGTGCGCCGCCTGCGCGGAGATTGAGTTTGCCTGGGCGGAGATTGAACCTGTCGGGGCTATTTTCCGGCAGGGCGATTCAAATACCGGATGAAGTACTCAAAGCAAAAGCCGACAAATTTCTGCAAACGGATACATGGCTTGCCAAGGCGGGGTGCAATAAACAATTTTCTGCGTATATTGATAAAAAGCATCTGGCGCAACTGGCAAGGGGGATTTTGTGCAGCGGCCAGACGTTAACCGCAGAAAATCTGCTGGATATGCTGAAAATTTTAAACCGGTCTGAGCATAATGTTCATCTCAAGCTGGCAGACTGGCTGGATGCCGGTTTAAGCACGGCTGACCTGAATCAGCTTTATTTCTCACAGCCGCAGGATGGCGCAGCCGTTAAAGGTAAATTAGTACTTGAGGGCGATATCGGCAGCATGGGCGCTGAATTAAATCTCTATGCAGGCAGCAACACGGAATACATTTCAATTGAGCTTAAATATAGCTTTCATCTCAACAATAAACATTGCGCGAGAAGTTATAAATTTTTGACCTCTGAACGCATTAGCAGCATTGAACTGGATGGCGATAACCGGCACGGCGATGCGGAAATGATTGCGGCACTGCCGAATAACAAGTCGATTCGGAGCATTAATCTGGTGCTGCAAAGTTATTTAGGCCGGATTGACTGTATTCAAGGGCTCAGCCATGCGCTGGCTAAAATGACATCGGTAGAGAATTTAACGCTGCAACTGTTCCCTGAAAATATTGAAAATCGACTCTGGAACTATGATTTCAGGCCCGCGTTTAAAAATCTCAAGCAGCTCCAGATCAGGGTTGCGCCTAACTGGTATCACCATTCCGGCATAGTTGAGGCGCTGGTCAGCCAGATTAAAAATTCAGCGATAGAAATTTTGAAAATGGACGTTTATCAGTCTTTTTCGGAAAAACTGGATGATGAGGTGTTTTGCAAGGTGAAAGCGCTGGAAGTGCTGGCGCGGCGCGAAGATTATGCTCCCTTTATTAATCTTGGGCTAAAGCACGAGGCAATTAAGATATTGCGGCTGGATAATATTTTCAGTGAGAAAGATAAGCTCTCAGCCATGATGAAACATGGCTGGAAGGCCAAAAAAGATTCACTGGCAATAGGCGGAGAGCGTGACGCATTAAGCGTTGTCGATGACCGCCGCTTGCTTGATGAAGGCCTGAACCAGGTGCTGGCAGAACTGCCCGCCGTGCAATCCAGTTATCCGGTGCCTGCTGCTGAGCTGCTGGTGTTACGGCCAGAAATGACGCCCTATGCCGCGCTGCTGTCACCGCTGAACCTGCTCGTGACCGGCCGGGACGGCTCCGAGCTGCTGATATCGACGGCATGGGGCGGCGCTTAAATGCAAACGAAAAGGAAACGCACACGGGCCAAGCCCGGCATTGAGCATCAGCGTGAATTAGCGTGAATCAAGCGGTAATACCTACCGTTATGAGGACGGCAACCCTAAAGCTTTGCTTGCTGCTTCCGATAACCAGAATAGCGCTGGCGCATGGCGCTTAATCTGCCCAGTTCGCGCCACAAATTCGATAGTCCAGCCAGGACAGCCGCATCACACAGGAGGAGTACCGATGTTTTCGCCAGGCAACGCCGCCGCTAATGCCTACGCCAAGGTTGGCCTCCAGACTGGGGTGATGGGCGCGAGCCCGCATCGTCTGATCGTGATGCTGTATCAGGGCGCGCGCCAGGCCATTGCGCTTGGCCGGATGCATCTGCAGAACGGCCGTGTCGCTGAACGCGGCGCGGCCATCAGCAAGGCCATCATGATTATCGAAAATGGCTTGCAACAAGCGCTTAACCTCGAAGCGGGCGGCGACATCGCGGCACGGCTCGACGGGTTGTATAGCTACATGACGCGACGTTTGCTGGAAGCCAGTATTCAACAAAGCGAGGCGATGATGCTTGAAGTCGATGGCCTGCTGGCCACGCTCGAAGAAGCCTGGGTGGGGATCGCTCCGGAAGTCGCGCGCATGGCGGCACAACAGGCGGCACAGCAAACGGTGGAAACAGCGAAATGACACCGAACCCAGACTATTTCGCACGCTACGAAGCGATTGCCGCGATGTCTGGCCGGATGCTGAGTGCGGCGCGGCGCGCGCACTGGAGCGATCTCGAACAGTTGCAGGACGAGTTCCGCGTACTGATTGAACGGCTCGATGGCGTGGAGGCGGGAGTGACCCTCGACGACGCTGGCCGGGCGCGCAAGTACGGCCTGATTCGCCAGATTCTGGCGGATGACGCGGCGATCCGTGACCTGCTCAACCCTGGAATGGCGCGGCTCTCAGCGTTGTTCTCAGGACGTTCGACGCATGCGCTGAAATCGTTTTATGGCGCGCATTAAGACTCGCGTATGCCCTGGCTGCGCCCGGGGCAGGGTATTTCGCGGATTGCGCATGATGGCTAGGGGCAACCTATGAGCCGTATCGACTCGGATCTGGCTGCGTTGCTGGTGAACCGGGTCGATAGCCTGCTGTCGGTCGGGCCGGGGAGTACCGCTGCGTCGCAAAGGGGCGTGGCCACCCATCAGGCCGAAACCCAGGCCGAAGCCTTCCGCCCGGGCGCGGCTTCCACACCACCAGGCACGCCGCCTGCATCGGCGAAAACCGCGCTGTCAGCGATGGCCTTGACGCTGAACGCGATCGTGCGTTCGGGGGCGCGGCTACTCCGGCGGTGCTGGGCCAGACACCGCTGTGGCCTGGCATATCTGGCATGCCAGGCGAGCTGCCGGCGCAGCCTGGCGTGGCTGGCTTCTCAGGCGGTAATGCCACGGCCACTCCCGCAGCTACTACTCAAGCAGCAGCCACTCAAGCAACTACCGCTCAAGCAGCCGCAGCAGCGGCCCGCTCAGCTGGCAGCGCTCCTGCCGTCACGCAAATGGTTCAGGCTTTGCGCCAGACCGTGGCGCAAAGCGGTTTGTTTTACGAAGCGCATCTTGCGCAATGGCTCGCGGGGCAGCGGCCGCTGAGCGCGTTGCTAGCCGAACCGCAGAACCGTCTGGTGTCGGTATCGCCATGGCCATTACCCCTACCGTTACCTATGCCGTCAGCGCGGCCGTCCGGCACCGATGCGTTTGCTGATGGCCCCGCTGAGCCGTCAGGATTCAGCCCGCGCTGGGCTGCAAGCGGCAAGGAAGCTGGCGCGAATGCGTCAGGCGCAGCCCATCTGGCGGCAACGTCATCCAGTGAAACCGCCGCGCCGTTAGCGCAGGCCTTGTCATCACGGCTGGCCGCAGCGAGCCAGGCGATGGCGGAGCGCCTCGCTGGTTTTGCCACCGCTACCACACCAGAAGTTGCCACCCGCCGCCTCTATCACGCCCCCGCCGACACCCTTGGCGCGCTTTCAGCCGAAGCAGGCGATACCGAGGCGGGCGTGCTGCCCGTGATTCATCCGGCGACAGCGCCGCTGGTGCGGCAGCAACTCGATTTACTCGCTACTGGGCAATTTCGCTGGAATGGCGAAGCGTGGCCTGGCGCGAAACTCGACTGGACCATCGAACACGATGACGCCGAGCGCCGCCGCCGAGGCACGGCCACCGAGGCCCCGGCCGCTACGAGCGAGCGTGTCTGGCGCACCCGGGTCACGCTGTCGCTACCGGTGCTGGGCACGGTGGATGCCGAGTTGACATTGACCGGCGTGCGACTGGCGGTACGGCTCCAGGCCAGCACCACGGGCGCAGCGCGTCTGGTGCAGCAGGGCGAGCAGTTCGGTCAGCGCCTCGCGGCTGCGGGTATCGAGCTGAACGGCTTGTTGATTCGCGCGGTGGCGGATGAGGCCGGGCTGTGGGCTAACGGCGCTCATGCGGCTCAGGCCCAGGCGGCAACGAGTGCTTATGCGCAAAGTGCGGCAGCTACGTCAGCGGCATCTAGCGCTAGCGGTGGCGGTGGCTTCCGGCATGGTGCTGACGCGGCTGATTGGGATTTCCCATGAGCCGCGCACGCCGCAAAAGCGCGAGCGCGCTGAAGTACGACAGCCGCACCCCGGACGCCGCGCCGCGTGTGGTGGCGAAGGGCTACGGCATGGTCGCGGAGATGATCGTGCAGCGCGCGAAAGAGGCTGGTCTTTACGTGCATGAAGCGCCGGAGATGGTGTCGCTCTTGATGCAAGTTGATCTGGATGAGCAGATTCCACCGCAGCTGTATCAGGCGGTGGCGGAGCTGCTGGCGTGGCTGCACCGGCTGGAGCATGAACCGGATCTGGCTGATGCACGTGGGGTGGCGGGTACGAGCGGCCGGGGCTGAGGCTGTTGGCCGGCGCACTGGATCTGGGTCTACAGCGGCGGCTGGGAATGGCGCGCTTGGCTCACGTTATTCATAGCGTTGACTGGCTGAACGAACGCATTGAGTTGTCTGGTCGTTTCGTGTGGCGTATCTGATGCGTTTGGCGTATCGGCACGAGATGGCTAAAGCTGGGACGACTGAGGCTGTTGGCTGGCGCGCTGGGTCTGGGTCTACAGCGGCGGCTGGGAATGGCGCGCTTGGCTCACGTTATTCATAGCGTTGACTGGCTGAGTGAACACATTGAGTTGTCTGGTCGTTTCGTGTGGCGTATCTGATGCGTTTGGCGTATCGGCACGATGGCTAAAGCTGGAACAACTGAGGCCGCTGACCGGCGCGCCACATCCATCACAGTGGGCGGCAATGGCGCGCTTGACTCCCGCTATCCGCAGCGCTGAGTCACTGATCTGCGCCCCACCGCACCCCATTCACTGCAAATTCATCCCCCAGCATCCCTCACTAAAACCGCAACATAAACCGCAACAACGCCCGAACCCTTTTGCCATAAGGCGGGGCGATCAACCAGCGGCCATTCCAGCGCGCCTGCGTCAACACGGGCTTCATCTGCGAGAAGCGCACGAAACCTTCATAGCCGTGATAAGCCCCCATGCCGCTGGCACCGGCACCGCCAAACGGCAAGCTCTCGCACGCCAGGTGCATCAGGGTTTCGTTGATTGCCATCCCGCCCGCGACGGTTTCATGCGTGACCCGGGCGATCGTCGCGGCATCATCGTCATACAGGTACAACGCCAGCGGCCGAGGGCGCGCATTGATCCAGGCGAGCGCGTCATCGAGCGTGTCATACGGCACCAGCGGCAGCAACGGCCCAAAAATTTCCTCCTGCATCAACGCCGTGCTTTCAGGCGCACCCGTCACCACACAAGGTGTAAAGCGGCGCGTCAGCGGATCAGCCGCCGCTGGGTCCAGCGGATGCAATTGCGCACCCGCAGCGACTGCTTCATCAGCCAGTTGCTGCAGGCGAGCGAAATGCCGAGGCGCGATTAGCGAGGTGTAATCCGGGTTCTGCGCGAAGCCGGGGTACATCTGCGCGAAACGCTGGCGCGCGCGGGCGATGAACGCCGCCTCAGTCCCACGAGGCAGCAGCACGTAATCGGGCGCGACACAAGTTTGCCCAGCGTTCAGCGTCTTGCCCGCCAGCAAGCTGTCCACGGCGTAGTTGAAGCGCGCCCCGGGTCCGATGATGACGGGCGACTTGCCACCCAGCTCAAGCGTCAGCGGCGTCAGATGCTGCGCCGCGGCGCGCATCACTTCACGGCCCACCCGGGTCGATCCCGTGAACAGCAGATGATCGAATGGCAGCGCGCTAAACGCCGCCGCCACGGCAGCATCACCGTTGACCACGGCCACGTGATCAGCGGCGAAAGTTTGCGCGATCAGGCTGGCAAATAACGCCGACGTGCGCGGCGTCAGTTCTGGCATTTTGATGAGCGCCCGATTACCGGCCGCGAGCGCGCTGATGAGCGGGCTCGCGGCCAGCAGCACGGGGTAATTCCACGGCACGATGATGCCGATGACGCCCAGCGGCTGCGGCACGACCTGCGCCCTGGCGGGCCGCAGCCACTTGCTGGTGCGCCGCCGCTGTGGCTTCATCCAGCGCTTGCCTAGCCGCAGCACGCGATCAATCTCTTCCTTTAGCAGCAGGAATTCAGCTAGCAGGATTTCTTCTGGCGCGCGATTGCCGAAGTCGGCATGCAGCGTCGCCGCCAGCGCATCGCGGTGCTTCAGCAGCATCGCGCGCAGCGCGCTGAGATGTCCCGCGCGCTCTTGCCATGACGGAAACGGCGTAGCGAGCGCTGCGCTGCGCTGGTGCTGGAGCAACGCATCGAGCGTTTCGAGCGTGACCGGTCGGTTGGGTGCTGCGGGAGTCATGGACGCTTCCTGTGCAGTTGGCCGGGGGGGGCGGTGGTTGGTGGTGTGGCCGTGTAGCGATGTAGCGGTGTGGCGGTGTGGCGGTGTGGCGAAACGGCAAAACGGCAAAACGGCAAAACGGCAAAACGGCAAAACGGCAAAACGGCAAAACGGCAAAACGGCAAAACGGCAAAACGGCGAAACGGCGAAACGGCAAAACGGCAAAACGGCAAAACGGCGAAACGGCGAAACGGCGAAACGGCGAAACGGCGAAACGGCGAAACAGGACGGTGTGACGAAGCAGCGATGCAGCAAACCAGCAAGCAACACAAGCTCACACCATCCCAACCCGCGCCGTTAGCTCCTCATTCAGCCCATCAAAAAAGCCCGCTCGACCAGCGCCGCGTGATCGACGTGAGCGGGCAGCGTGCCGTACACCCGGCCACTCTCGCCACAACCGTCGGCCAGCCGCGTTGCAATGAACGCATCCGCGACATCAGCAGGAGCGTGCTGCAGCAGCAATGTCGCTTGTGCCAACAGCGCGATTTGCTGCGCAATCCGGCGTGCCGACGCTTCACGTGTCACCGCATCGGCTGCCAGCGCCGTCGTGAGCCGCGCCAGCGCCGCCTGCAATCCGGGCTCGCCTTGCGCGAGCGTGTGCCACGACGCCAGCAGCGCCTGGGCGGCTTCCGGCTCGCGTTCAATCGCGCGCAGCACGTCCAGGCACATCACATTGCCCGAGCCCTCCCAGATCGAATTGACCGGCGCTTCACGATAAAAGCGCGCCATCGGCCCCTCTTCGACATAGCCATTCCCCCCCCAAACTTCCATCGCCTCGCCGGTGAATTCCAGCGTGCGCTTGCAGACCCAATACTTCGCCGCAGGCGTCACGATGCGCTGCCATGCCCGCTCCTGCGGTGCGCTGGCGGTGTCTTCGAAAGCACGCGCGAGGCGCATAAACAGCACCGTCGCCGCTTCGCTTTCCAGCGCCAGATCGGCCAGCACATTGCGCATCAGCGGCTGCGTCAGCAAGGTCCGGCCGAAGGCGCTGCGGTGCCGCGCGTGATGAATCGCCTGCACCAGCGCCGCGCGCATCAGCGCCGCACTGCCAATCACACAGTCGAGCCGGGTGTAGTTCGCCATTTCGATGATGGTTGGCACACCACGCCCTTCGTCGCCGATCAGGATGCCGAACGCATCATTGAATTCCACCTCGCTGCTGGCGTTCGAGCGGTTCCCGAGCTTGTTTTTCAGGCGTTGCACCTGCACCGTGTTCTTGCTGCCGTCCGGCGCGAAACGCGGCACATAAAAACACGACAAGCCCGCTTGTTCACCGGTCCGCGCCAGCACCAGATGAGCATCACATTGCGGCGCGGAGAAAAACCATTTGTGCCCCACCAGCCGGTAACTCGCGCCACGGCCACTGCCTTGGGTGGCGAACGCGCGCGTCTGGTTGCTGCGCACATCCGAGCCGCCTTGCTTCTCGGTCATGCCCATGCCGATCATCGCGGAGCGTTTGAGTGGCAACGGCAGGTCGCGCGGATCGTGCTCGCTGCTATAGAGCTTGTCGCGCAAGGTTTCAAACAATGCCGGTTCGCGTTGCAGCAGCGGAATGCTGGCGAAGGTCATGGTCAACGGACACAGCGAGCCAGATTCAAGTTGCGCATGCAGGAAGTACCCCGCGCAACGCGCGCTCATCGCACCTGGCTGCGGCAGCGAAAACGGCAGCGCATGCAGGTTTTCCTGGCGAAGCAGCGCCAGCAGCGTGTGCCAGGCAGGATGAAACTCCAGCGCATCAATGCGCTCGCCACGCGGGCTAAAGGTGAATAACTCCGGGCTATGGCGGTTAGCCAGATCAGCCAGCGCCAGCACCTCTGGCGTGGTGAGCGCCGCGCCATCGCGCAGCAGCGCGGCCCGGTGCCAGGCGGCACCGTTGCGGGTCAGCGCGGCGTCCAGCACCGGGTCGCTAGCCAGCAAGTTGTAATTCGTGAGCGGCGGCACCTGATTGGTGACGTCGTGAGTGTGACTCGGGCCGAAGGGTTCCATTGGCTGTCTCCGTATCTCTGGTTTTGCCGGACAGGGCCGATGCGCCATGCCTCATGCGTGGCGCGGCTCAAGCCACGCGTTTTTTTAGCCTGAACGGCCTTTGCATCATAGGGGCGCAGCAGGGGTTGCGACACGCATTTCATATAGAGGAGGCGCTCTGGCAAGCAGATCAAAACACCTCTGGGCAACTGCATATTTAAAAAGCAATTGCGTATTTTATTTGTCAATTTTGTCTTAGTTAATCTATTTGTAATTGAGAATAATCTGGTATTTATCCGACATTTGCCGACATTCTCATTCGATTATCTTTTTTGAGATTTTCACGCCTCTATAATCGCGCCGCGAAAATGAGCAAGCCAGATGGCGTGCTCGCAACATTCAAGGAAGATAGTCAATGAGCGCTAACGTGATTCAACTGGTTCGATCTACGATGACGGACAGCGTGGTCCGTCAATTATCAGAAAGTCTTGGGCAGACACAGCAAGCAACTCAGGCTGTTTTCACGGTGACCTTGCCCGCCTTGGTGACTGCCTTGATGAATAAAAGCGCGACGCTCGACGGCGCGCGCTCATTGTTTACGACGCTGCTCGGGCCACAGGTGAACGCGCAGATCAGCGAGCAACTGCCGCAACTGATTGCCACGACCGCAGGACTGAACCAGCTTGAACAAACCGGGCGTCATTTGCTGGAGCGCGTGCTGGACCGGCGCGTAGATCATCTGAGCGACGTGGTGGCGCTCCAAACCGGCGCTGCAACGCAACCCGCGCACGGGCTGGCAGGAGTTTTGGGCGCGACGTTGCTGGGCGTGCTGAAGCGTCATTTTCTCGATACCCGCAGCGACGTGAGCGCATTGCCAGCATTGCTGAGCGAGCAGTTGCCCCACGTGATCGGACAGATTAACGACCCCGTGAGCGCGGCATTGGGGATGGGCACGGTGATGGAGTTTGCCGAGGGCATTTCCGGGCAATTGAAAACAGTGGCGAGCGAGCTCGAACCCACTGTGGAACGCGCCACGCCACCTGGGCTGGCGACCTTCGAGACTGCCGCAGGGGTTGGGGTTGGCGGTGTGAGAGCGGTGCAGCCTGCCCGGACCCAGGCTCCCCTGGATGCGCTGATCCGCGAGCAAAAGCGCTCGCGCACGGGGTTGTGGTGGTTTCTGGCTGCGGCGCTGGTCGTGGCGTTCCTGTGTATTCGCGGCTGCCATAACGGCAAGGGCGACGGCAGCAGCGACGGCACCAGCGAGGCAGTGGCCTCCGTCCCGCCCGAGGCTTCGGGCGTAGCGGCGATTGCCGCATCGGCTGTGCCTGCCTCCGCCACACTTAGCCCGCAAAGCGATACCTATCTGAGCTTCAGGGTGAGCCCATTGGGCGAACCCACGCTGACTGCGCGGCTGAGCAGCGAAGGCGAGCGCAGCGCACTGATCGAGATGCTGGAAAAGAAACTGGGCAGACGTTTTTCCGCTGATTTAAGCGTCGATCCAGCGATCAAGCCCGCCACCTGGCTGACCCATTTCGATGCGCTGCTGCCCTTAATGACGCAGTCCGGCGCGGAACTCAAACTGGAAGGACACGAGATTGAACTGAGCGGCACGGCACTACAGCCTGGCAGTAACTGGGTGACGCAATTGCAGTCCCAGTTTGGTAACGATTACCGGGTGGGCGGATTTAATGAAGATCAGGCCGTGGCACAGGCCACCACACAATTTCAGCAGCAAATCAAAGCCTTACTGAATGCGGATGGCTCATGCGCTTCAGCCGATTTTGCTAAAACTCTGAATCTCCAGGTGATTAATTTTTCGACGGGTACTGCACGCATTCCCGTCTCAGCGATTAATGATTTGAACGAAACGGCCAAAGCGCTGAAACGTTGCCAGGCTGACGGCAAAACCGTGCAGCTGGAAGTGTCGGGATATTCCGATAACGTTGGCGTTCCGGCGGCTAATTTGCAGTTATCGAAAAAACGTGCGGCTTCAGTGCGGGAGTTTCTGGTGCAAGCGGGCGTGCCAGCTGAATCATTGCGGACCAAAGGCTATGGCCAGTTACATCCAGTGGCGAGCAATGATACGGAAAGCGGGCGCTTTGCCAATCGCCGGATTGAATTTATCGAAATTGAATAAATGATTTAAATTGGCTCGCCGGTGTGGCGAGCGGAACAGAGTTTTATACGTAGGGGTCTTTGGTGCCGCCCGAGGTTTAATCGGGCGGCTTTTTTTATGTGCGCTGGAGTTGCGCCTGGCATGGCGAGTGTATTTGATTAAGAGATCAAATGATGAATGACGAATGAGTTTGAGGAGATTTTATAAATTCTGGAACTATCTGTGCCGTGTTGTTACTACAGTGTTTTTAGCCAGATTTTAACTACTTCCCGAACTAACGAAGCGGGGCACCTAGGGCTCTTCATAATGAAAATCGATAAAAAAGACGCGTTATACAAATCGCCCCAAATGGATCGCCCGGTGGGCGAACAGGAATCCTCCATCATTCAGCAGGCCGAGCCGCCCGCTGCGCGCGCGCAGAATGTGCAGCCGGTTAGTGACACGAAGCTTATCCTGAATCCCGAACTAGGTTCGGTTCTCAAGGAACGTCTCTTTTATCACTATGCAGCGCTGGCTCCTGAGTTGCGATATCAGCTTCACTTTGTAAGTAAGAGCACTAATGAGCTGATGAAACGCCGGGCGATAGATTATGGCGATACTTTTATCAATTCGGCACAAGAATTACAAACGCTGCATACGAATTCTCACTGGAGTGCCAGACGCCATATCACGCTGTCGGGGGAGGGATTTTCCGTTGACGACATGTATTTATTGCCGAGAGATCTTGAGTCGCTGAACATGCGAGAGCTGGTGTCATCCGGTGATGAGGACAAGCAAAAACTGGAGCTCGTAATTGCAGCGCTAAAGCGCTGCCCGGGCCTGGAGAAAATCGTATTGCCACGATTTGTTCCAGGCGATGAAAAATCGGAATGGCAGACGTTGTCGTTGCCGGAAACGCTGTCTGCATTTGAAGCGGATGCTCGATATTTCTCTTTGAATTTTACTGTTCTTGATAAATGTGCCAAATTAAATGAACTTGTCTGGCTCAATTCGAGAGGGGCGAATATCGAGAAATTAAAAAAATTCGCCAGGCTAGAGAAATTAAATCTCTGCTCAATTGATGTTGCCAGGGGTGAAAAACTGGATCTGGATAAACTGAAAGCCTTGGGGTGTTTAAATATTCTAGAGCTGGATTTGATAAATTGTGCGTTTGGTAACAGGGATGTATTAAATATTTTGCCGACATTCTGGCCAAAACTTCAAACGCTTGGTATAGGGCTGTTGCCAGAAAATGAAAGTTCAATGACCAATTTTTTGGGCCACGAAAATTTGCAGTTTTTTAAAGAATTAACGACGCTGAAGTTGCGGTACATAAATTATATGGATAATGATATTTCTGAATATACGCCAAAAGTTGTTAATCTTGAGTTGCAAGATGGTCGAATGGGTACTTTTTGTTTTGATAAAAAGAGCCAATTGCGCAGCCTGGATTTATCTGGGTTTGATCATAAGTATCTGAGATTTTCAGCTTTGATAAGCGATCTTAAAGAGTATAAAAAAACATTGCAGAAGTTAAAAATGAATTGGGAGAAATTTAGCCCGGAGGAAATCGGCAAAATTAAAAAAGAATTAGAGGGTTCAGCCTGCGTCTGCGTGGGTTTGTCATAATCGCCACGTTGCCTTTTGCTGCCGCTCACAAATCATTGATTGTGACCGGCAGTCGAAGGGCAAAAAGCATGACGCCATGGGTTGATTAGCGATTTTTCGAATATGTTGCGAATAAATAGCTCAATCAAGCGGCGCGGCGATTAATGGTTGCCAAGAGGTTGACAATGGGTTGCCAAGATTCGCTGCCAGAAAAATCTGAGCTTTTAAATCCCGCTTAACCAGAAGCACCAGACATTCTGGTTAAGCAAACCCCCTCGCCGTCACTGCCCCCCTTGATTTGCTACAATCGCGGCTCTTTTCTCCGAGGAGCGCTGCGACGGGGCATCCCGCCAGGCTCGGAGGCATTCAATCGGAAGGTCTGGCATGTGTGGCACTGCATCCCGGCTTATCGCTTCGAACGGCGCTCACGTCAGATTCCTGGTTAATTTAAAAGGAGGGCGTGATGAACGCCGTAGCTCAATCTACTCAAGATGCAAAAGATTTCGTCGTTGCCGATATGGCGCTGGCTGCGTGGGGTCGTAAAGAACTCAACATCGCCGAAACCGAAATGCCGGGCCTCGTGCAGGTGCGTGACGAATACAAAGCACAACAGCCGCTGAAAGGCGCACGCATTGCCGGCTCGTTGCACATGACGATCCAGACCGGCGTGCTGATCGAAACACTCAAGGCATTGGGCGCTGACGTGCGTTGGGCCTCATGCAACATCTTCTCGACTCAGGATCACGCCGCCGCCGCCATCGCGCACAGCGGCACACCGGTCTTTGCCTTCAAGGGCGAGTCGCTGGACGAATACTGGGAGTTCTCCCACCGCATTTTCGAATGGCCGAACGGCGAGTTCGCCAACATGATTCTCGATGACGGCGGCGATGCCACGTTATTGCTGATCCTCGGTGCCAAGGCTGAAAAAGACCGCTCGGTGCTGGCCAAACCCACCAACGAAGAAGAAGTCGCGCTGTATCAATCCATCGCGCGCCATCTGGACGCTGACCCAGTGTGGTATTCGACCCGCCTGAAGCACATCAAGGGCGTCACCGAAGAAACCACTACAGGCGTGCACCGTCTGTACCAGATGGAAAAAGACGGCCGTCTGCCGTTCCCGGCATTCAACGTGAATGATTCGGTTACCAAATCAAAGTTCGACAATCTGTATGGCTGTCGCGAGTCGCTGGTAGATGGCATCAAACGTGCCACTGACGTGATGATCGCGGGCAAGATCGCGGTGGTCGCAGGCTATGGCGATGTGGGCAAGGGCTGCGCGCAATCACTGCGGGGCCTCGGCGCGACGGTGTGGGTCACGGAGATCGACCCGATTTGCGCGCTGCAGGCAGCGATGGAAGGCTATCGCGTGGTGACGATGGAATACGCGGCGGACAAGGCCGATATCTTCGTCACTGCCACCGGCAACTTCCACGTGATCGGCCACGATCACATGAAAGCGATGCGTCACAACGCGATCGTGTGCAACATCGGCCACTTCGATTCCGAAATCGACATCGCTTCGACCCGCCAGTACGAGTGGGAAAACATCAAGCCGCAAGTCGATCACATCATCTTCCCGGATGGCAAGCGCGTGATTCTGCTGGCCGAAGGCCGCCTGGTGAACCTGGGTTGCGCGACGGGCCATCCGTCGTTCGTGATGTCGAATTCGTTCACCAACCAGACGCTCGCGCAAATCGAGTTGTTCACGCGTGGCAACCAGTACGAAAACAAGGTGTATGTGCTGCCTAAGCAACTGGACGAGAAGGTGGCGCGCCTGCATCTGGCACGCATCGGCGCGAACCTGACGGTGCTGTCCGACGAACAGGCTGGCTACATCGGCGTGGACCGCAATGGTCCGTTCAAGCCAGAGCACTATCGTTATTAAGCGTTGCGCGCTACGCGATGACATGAGCCGTGGGCTGCGCGGGGGATCTGTTTTCAGATACGTCCGCGCAGCCCACGGTGGCGTTCTGGGTTCAAGCCGAACCTTCATTCCATGGGGATTTACATAATGGTTATCGTGCTGGGCTGGCTGCTTAACGCCGTGGCATTGCTGGCGATCACGCATATCGTGCCGTCAATCCACATTCGCAACTTTGGCACCGCGGTGCTTGTCGCTATCGTGCTGGGGCTGATTAATACCGCGATCCGGCCGGTATTGTTTGCCTTGGAATTTCCGGTCACCTTGCTGACGCTCGGGCTCTTCGTTCTGGTCGTAAATGCGCTGTGCTTCTGGCTGTGTGCTTCGCTGCTGAAGGGTTTCGAAGTCTCAGGGTTCTGGTCTGCGTTCTTCGGCTCGCTGCTATTTAGCTTTGTTTCGTGGGTGCTGAGTGCGCTGATTCTTGGCGACCGCACGTTGAACTGATACCGGCGGCTTCTTTTTGGCTCACTGACTCATGAATCCGATCGAACTTTCATTCGAATTTTTCCCACCGAAAACCCAGGAAGGCGTGGAAAAGCTGCGTGCCACGCGCGCACAACTTGCCCGCCTGAAGCCGAAATTTGTTTCGGTCACCTTTGGTGCTGGTGGCTCGACCCAACAGGGCACACTCGATGCAGTGGTCGAAATGACGCAAGAGGGCCTGCAGGCGGCCCCTCACCTGTCATGCATCGGTTCTTCCAAAGAGAGCCTGCGCGCCATTCTCAACGAGTACCGCACGCATGGCATCCGGCATATCGTCGCGCTGCGTGGTGATTTGCCCTCCGGCATGGGCGAGGTGGGCGAGCTGCGTTACGCGTCCGAGCTGGTGAGTTTTATACGTGCCGAATTTGGCGACTGGTTCTGGATCGAGGTCGCTGGTTATCCGGAATATCACCCTCAGGCACGCTCCCCCCGCGATGACATGCAGAACTTCGTGCGCAAGGTGAAGGCGGGGGCGAATTCGGTTATCACGCAGTATTTTTTCAACGCGGATGCGTACTTCCGTTTTGTCGATGACGCTCGCAAGCTGGGCGTCGAGGTGCCGATCGTGCCTGGCATCATGCCGATCACCAATTTCTCGCAACTGATGCGTTTCTCGGAGATGTGCGGCGCGGAAGTGCCGCGCTGGGTTGCGCGCCGGCTGGAGGGGTTTGGTGACGACCGCGAAGCGATTCGCGCGTTTGGCCTTGATGTGGTGACAGGCCTGTGCCAGCGGCTCATCGACGCGCGGGTGCCGGGTCTGCATTTCTACACGCTGAATGGCGCGGCGGCGACCCGGACGATTTGCGAGCGTCTTGGTGTGACGCTTGCGGCTTGATGGACGATATGCGTTAGCGCCAGGTGAGCGTGCCTCTGGCGTACTCATCGGCGCTCTCATCACCCGGTGTGGCGGGCTGCCCACCGCTGCATCTGAAGCTGAATCAGGCAAAGGCAGAAAAAACAGAACACGACGCTGGCGCGTCGCCGCGCTGATGGCCGGGACAGTCTGCAATACGGAATTTCGTCTGCTTGTTGCGCTGGAGCAAGCTCAAGTAATATCGCGCTACGCTGGCGTCAGCCAGTCTGAATAAAGGGGGAAACATGAAACAAAATAATAGGTTGCGCACCATCAGAAGCACCGCATTGGGTGCACTTGCAGCATCGTTGCTTAGTGTCAGCCTGGCTCAGGCGCAGATTCCCAACAAGACACTGGTTTATTGTTCCGAAGGCAGTCCTGCTGGTTTTGATCCGGCGCAATACACAACCAGTACTGATTTCACCGCGAATACTTTCACCGTCTATAACCGCCTGGTTGAGTTCGAGCGCGGCGGCACCAAGGTCGAACCCGGTCTGGCAGAGAAATGGGATATTTCGGCCGACGGTAAGACCTACACCTTCCATCTACGCCACGGCGTCAAGTTTCAAACCACCTCATTTTTCAAGCCTGCGCGCGAATTCACCGCTGACGACGTGATCTTCACGTTCCAGCGCATGCTGGACAGCAACCAGCCGTTTCGCAAGGCCTATCCGGTGCAGTTCCCGTATTTCACCGATATGGGCCTCGACAAGCTGATTACCAAAGTCGAAAAAACTGATCCGTATACCGTCGTATTCACGCTCAAAGAAGTCAACGCACCGTTTATCCAGAATCTGGCCATGGAATACGCGTCGATTCTTTCGGCTGAATATGCCGATCAATTACTGAAAGCGGGCAAGGCCGCCGATATCAACCAGAAACCGGTAGGCACCGGGCCGTTTATCTTCCGCAGCTATACGAAGGACGCGACGATTCGTTTCGATGGCAATCCCGAGTACTGGAAGCCAGGTGCGGTCAAGCTGTCGAAGCTGATCTTCTCGATCACGCCTGATCCTGGCGTGCGCGTGCAAAAACTCAAACGCGACGAATGCCAGGTGATGAGCTATCCGCGTCCGGCCGATATCGCACCGTTGAAGGCGGACGCCAAAATTGCGATGCCGTCGCAGCCAGGCTTTAACCTGGGCTATCTGTCATACAACGTGACACACAAGCCGGTGGACAAGCTTGAAGTGCGTCAGGCGCTCGATATGGCGATCAACAAGAAGGCCATTATTGATTCGGTCTACCAGGGCGCAGGCCAGGCCGCGACGAATCCGATGCCGCCGACCCAGTGGTCTTATGACAAAAATCTGAAGAGTGCCAGCTACGACCCGGCCAAAGCTAAAGCGCTGCTGGCCAAGGCCGGTTTTCCGAATGGCTTTGATATCTCGCTGTGGGCGATGCCGGTGCAGCGCGCGTACAACCCCAATGCCCGCCTGATGGCGGAAATGATCCAGGCCGACTGGGCCAAGATCGGTGTGCGGGCGAAGATCGTCACCTATGAATGGGGTGAGTACATCAAACGGGCTCACGCTGGCGAGGACGACGCCATGCTGATCGGCTGGACCGGCGATAACGGCGATCCGGACAACTGGCTGGGCACGCTGCTGGGCTGCGACGCGATGAATGGCAACAACTTCTCGAAGTGGTGCCACAAGCCGTTCGATACGCTGGTGCAAAAGGGCCGGGAAACCTCCGATCAGGCGCAGCGCACGAAGTTTTATATCGAAGCGCAGCAAATCTTCGCCCAGCAACTGCCGTTCTCACCCATCGCGCATTCCACGGTGTATCAGCCGGTCAGCAAAAAAGTCACTGACATGCGCATCGAGCCGCTTGGCTATGCCCGTTTTGATGGTGTTGGCCTGCAATAGCGGCAATAGCTGCAACAGCACGCAAAGCGCATAGCCGGTTTGCAGCCGTGTCTGCATGCTGCGCTTGCCGCTTCTTTTCGCGGTGCTGAAAAGCACGGCGAAATAGTCCGGCGACCGGGGTCACAAGCTCCCGTCGCCGGTTGCATTTTTCCTCTTGAGACCATAGGGGCGAGCGATGTTCCGCTTCGTTTTGCGCCGCATTGGCATGGTGATTCCAACCTTCATTGGCATCACGATCCTGGCCTTTGCACTGATTCACCTGATTCCTGGCGACCCTATCGAAGTGATGATGGGCGAGCGTGGTGTCGATCCGGCGATGCATGCCGAAGCGATGCGCCGCCTCGGGCTCGACGAGCCTTTGCCGATGCAATACCTGCATTACGTTGGTCACGCGTTGCGCGGCAATCTGGGCGTGTCGATCATCACCAACACCACGGTGATGGAAGAGTTTCTCGCACGTTTTCCCGCCACGGTTGAGCTGTCGCTCTGCGCGATGCTGTTCGCGCTGCTGCTCGGCGTGCCAGCCGGGGTGTTCGCCGCGTTGCGGCGTGGCACGGCGGTCGATCATGGCGTGATGGGCACCGCGCTCACGGGTTATTCGATGCCGATTTTCTGGTGGGGGCTGATTCTCATCATGGTGTTTTCCGCGAAGCTGGGCTGGACTCCGGTGTCCGGGCGCATCGCGGTTGAATACGATCTTGAGCACACCACGGGCTTCATGCTGATTGATGCGTTGCTGTCTGGTGAAGAAGGTGCGTTTCGTTCGGCGCTGAGCCATCTGATCTTGCCCGCGATTGTGCTGGGGACGATTCCATTAGCGGTGGTGGCGCGCATGACGCGCTCAGCCATGCTCGAAGTGCTGCGCGAGGACTACATCCGCACGGCGCGCGCCAAAGGTTTGTCTCCGGCGCGCGTGATCGTCGTGCATGGGTTGCGCAATGCGCTGATTCCCGTCGTGACCGTGATTGGCCTGCAAGTCGGCACGCTGCTCGCGGGCGCGGTGCTGACCGAAACCTTGTTCTCCTGGCCGGGCATCGGCAAATGGCTGATCGACGCGATTGGCCGGCGCGATTATCCGGTGGTGCAGGGCGGCATTCTGATGATCGCCACGCTGGTCATCGTCGTGAATCTGGTCGTTGATTTGCTGTATGGCGTGCTGAACCCACGCATCCGGCATACGAGGTAAGCCGATGACTCTCTTCTTTCCGTTGATTCCGTTGATTCTGGCTGGCCGCTTGAGGGAGGGCCGCGCATGAGCTCCGAGATCCAAAGTCCAGTGCCTCAGGTGCCGGTTGCGAGCAGTGCTGGTGGGCTGGCGCTGCGCGAATTCTGGACGAATTTTTCGCGTAACCGAGGGGCTGTCGGCGCGGGGCTGGTCGTGCTGTTGCTGATCCTGGTTGCGTTGAGCGCACCGCTGATCGCCCCACATAGCCCGATTGAGCAGTACCGCGATTTCGTCAAGATTCCGCCCGCCTGGCTTGATGGCGGTAATTGGCAGTTCATTCTTGGCACCGACGAAGCGGGCCGCGACATTCTTTCTCGTCTGATGTACGGCGCACGGCTGTCGTTCTGGATTGGCTTTGTCTCGGTGGTGCTGGCGCTGTTGCCCGGCATCGTGCTGGGCCTGATTGCTGCATTTTTCGAGCGCTGGGCGGACACACCGATCATGCGCGTGATGGATGTGCTGCTGGCGTTGCCTTCGCTGTTGCTGGCGGTGGCGGTGGTGGCGATTATCGGCCCTGGTTTGATGAACACGATGTTCGCCATTGCGATCGTCGCGCTGCCGGGTTATGTCAGGCTCACCCGCGCTTCCGCGCTGGGCGAGCTGCAAAAAGAGTACGTGATGGCTTCGCGCGTGGCGGGCGCGGGCACGCTGCGGCTGATGTTTTCGCAGGTGCTGCCCAACTGCACCGCGCCGCTGATCGTGCAGGCGACTCTTGGGTTTTCGTCGGCGATTCTCGATGCTGCGGCGCTAGGTTTTCTCGGCCTTGGTGTGCAGCCGCCTTCGGCTGAGTGGGGAGCGATGCTCGCATCGGCGCGTGATTACATCGACAGCGCCTGGTGGATCGTCACCATGCCGGGCCTTTCGATCCTGATCTCGGTGCTGGCGATCAACCTGCTCGGTGATGGGTTGCGTGATGCATTGGACCCCAAACTAAAACGGATGGCCTGACATGAGCAATTTATTGACCATCCGTAATCTGGCGGTGAACTTCGATGGCCTGCCTGCGGTTGACCGTCTCAACCTGGAGGTCGCCCCTGGCGAAGTGGTCGGCGTGGTGGGCGAATCGGGCTCGGGCAAGAGCGTGACGATGATGGCGCTGATGGGCCTGATCGACGCGCCAGGCAAGGTCAGCGCGGATGAGATCACGTTTAACGGCCAGAACTTGCTAAAGGCCTCTGCCAAGGCGCGTCGCAAGGTCATTGGCAAAGACATTGCGATGGTGTTCCAGGACGCGTTGAGCAGCCTGAACCCAAGCTACACGGTGGGCTATCAGATCAAGGAAGTGCTAAAGCTGCATGAGGGCTTGCGCGGCGACGCGCTGCAACGGCGCACGCTGGAGCTGCTCGATCAGGTTGGCATTCCCGATGCGAAAAACCGGATCGCCTCATTTCCGCATCAGATGTCGGGCGGCATGAACCAGCGCGTGATGATTGCGATGGCGGTGGCCTGCAATCCCCGGCTGCTGATCGCAGACGAGCCGACCACGGCACTCGATGTGACGATCCAGGCGCAGATCATGGAGTTGCTGGTGACGCTGCAAAAAGAGCACGGCATGGCGCTGGTGCTGATCTCGCATGATCTGGCGGTGGTGTCGGAAGTCGCGCAGCGCGTGGCGGTGATGTATGCCGGCGAAGTGATCGAAATCAACCGGGTGCCAGCGATTTTCGCTGCGCCACATCATCCGTATACCGAAGCCCTGCTAGCCGCGATTCCAGAGCACAACGCCGGGGCGAAACGGCTGTCGGCGTTGCCGGGGATGGTGCCCGGGCGCGATGACCGCCCCGCTGGCTGCCTGTTTGCGCCGCGCTGCAAGTATCGGGTGGATGACTGCCTGAAGGCGCGGCCCGCGCTAGAGGCTGTGCCGTTCCACGATGAAGCGGCGCTCGCGCGTTGCATTAAACCGCTGAACCTGCACGGCGACGCAAATCTTTATGGCGGAGGCCCACGATGAGCGCAGTCTTCGAACCTCGGCGCGACACGCCCCCGGGTGCTGCTCCTGTGCTGATCGCTGAGCAGTTGGTCAAACATTACCCGGTGCGGCGTGGCCTCTTTGCACACGGCGCGGTGAAGGCGTTGAATGGCGTGTCGTTTTCGCTGGCATCCGGCAAGACGCTCGCCGTGGTGGGCGAATCCGGTTGCGGCAAATCCACGCTGGCGCGCCAACTGACGATGATCGAAACGCCCACGGCGGGCCGCTTGCTGATCGACGGCGACGACGTGGCGGGAGCCAGCAAAGCGCAAATTGCAGCGCTACGCCGCCGGGTGCAAATGGTGTTTCAAAACCCGTTTGCTTCGCTGAACCCACGCAAGACCGTCGAGCAGACACTGGCGGAACCGCTGGCCATCAACACTGACGCGAGTGCTAGCGAGCGCAGCGAACGGATCGCGCTGATGATGCGCACGGTAGGGCTGCGGCCCGAGCACGCCAAACGTTATCCGCATATGTTTTCGGGCGGCCAGCGGCAGCGCGTGGCGATTGCCCGGGCGATGATTCTTGAGCCACAGATTGTTGTCGCGGACGAACCGGTATCGGCGCTCGATGTGTCGATCCAGGCGCAGATTCTGAATTTGTTCATGGATCTGCAAGAGCAGTTCAAAACCAGCTATGTGTTCATTTCGCACAATTTGTCGGTGGTGGAGCACATCGCCGATGACGTGATGGTGATGTACTTCGGCAGCGTGGTGGAGCTGGGCGAGCGCCAGACGATCTTCGCCCGGCCACGTCATCCGTACACCCGGGCGCTGATGTCGGCCACACCGTCGATTTTCGAAGCGGACCGGCGCATTCAGATTCGTTTGCAGGGCGAGTTGCCGTCGCCGCTGAATCCGCCTTCGGGCTGCACTTTTCATCAACGCTGCCCGTATGCGGTTGAGCGTTGCCGTAGTGAAGAGCCGCATTTGCGTGCGGTGGATGGCCGCCAGGTAGCGTGCCATCGTGCAGAGGAGGTGGGGGAGCGGGATGCCTGAAATATGGGCGGCGCGATTTCGTGCGTGCCGCCCGCGTTGGGATGGCACAGAGGCGGGGGCTAGTGCCAATGGCAGTGCCAGTGCCAGTGCCAGTGCCAGTGCCAATGCCAGTGCCAATGCCAGTGCCAATGCCAGTGCCAATGGCATGCATGGCCTGGCTGCCCAAAGGTGCAGGCCGATGCGCTCGGCGCTGCGGCGCAGATACCGGCCGTGGTGGCCCGTGGCGCTGGGCGTGCTGATGCTGCAACTGCCCGCTCAACTGCCTGCTTACGCCGATTCCACCGCCGCCGCGCTCAATGCCCGCGCGACGCCGGGCAGAGCCGCAGGCGCAGCGGTTGTCAGGCAGGCCGTGGCTACTGCCTCCAACTCCCGTGTTGTTGTGCCCGCCTCGCTTCCCGTCACACCAGTGCCGCGTGCGACGCTGCCAGGTTTTCATTCCCCGCCCGCTAATCCTGCTACGACCGCGAGCGGCACCGTCCGGGTGCAACCTGCCCGCATGCCGTTTTATGTCGCTACCCGCGGCACGACCACGCTCTACTTGCTGGGCACGCTGCACGCGGCTGCCCCGACTGATTACCTGCCCAACCAGATTTTTCGCCGCCCGATTCTCGGGGCGCTCTCTGCGTCACGCACGCTGGCGCTGGAGTTATCACCGGATGATTTGCTGGTCTCCCAGGACGATGTGTCGAAGTACGGCGTTTGTCCTCGTGACTGCCTGCCGGGGCTTTTGCCTGAGCCACTCTGGCGCAGGTTGTCGGCCCGTTTGCGGGGCAATCCGGCGGCGCTCGATGCGATTCGCCGGATGCGGCCGTGGCTCGCCGCGCTGGTGGTTGAAACCTATGATTCGCTGAGTGCAGGCTTGCAAACCGAATACGGCACGGAAGCCCAGTTGCAGAACGTCTATCTGGCTACGCGCGGCAAGATTGTCGGGCTGGAAACGCTGGCGGAGCAGATGCGCGCTTTCACCGGTTTGACCTTGGCGCAGCAGCGCGAAATGCTGGCACAGGATCTGGTGCAGACGCCTGCGGCCAACGTGGCTGATGTAAAGACCTTGCATCGGCTATGGCGAGTGGGCGACGCCGACGCCATTGCCGCATGGGAAGCCGCGAAGTCGGAGCAACTGGCGCGCACCCCGGCGCTGGCAGCCGCCATTAACCGCAAGATCGTGTTTGAACGCAACCGCCGTTTCGTGACGCGCATGCTGCTGCTCGCCGGGCCGGACAAGCCTGTGTTCGTGGCGATAGGCGCGCTGCATCTGGGCGGGCGCAAAGGCGTGCTGCAACTGCTGCGCCAGCGGGGGTTTGTGGTGGAGGCTGGGTGAAAAGCCTCGACGCCTCGGGCGGATCCGGTGGCTTGCCCGTCGAGCATCGTTTCAAGCCTGTGTTCGTGGCGATAGGCGCACTGCATCTGGGAAGGCGTAAAGGCGTGCTGCAATTCTGCTGCGCCAGCGGGTGGTGGTGGAGGCAGGGTGAAAGGCGGTGAGGTCATGAGGCCTCGGGCGGATCCGGTGGCTTGCCCGTCGAGCATCGTTTCAAGCCTGTGTTCGTGGCGATAGGCGCACTGCATCTGGGAAGGCGCAAAGGCGTGCTGCAATTGCTGCGCCAGCGGGTGGTGGTGGAGGCAGGGTGAAAGGCGGTGAGGTCATGAGGCCTCGGGCGGATCCGGTGGCTTGCCCGTCGAGCATCGTTTCAAGCCTGTGTTCGTGGCGATAGGCGCGCTGCATCTGGGAAGGCGCAAAGGCGTGCTGCAATTGCTGCGCCAGCGGGTGGTGGTGGAGGCAGGGTGAAAGGCCATGAGGCCTCGACGCATCGAGGCCTCACAAGGATCAGGTGGCTTGCTCGTCGAGCATCGTTTGCAACGCAGTGCCGACTTCGGTGGTCACCGTTTGCCAGTCGGCGTGCGTGGTCTGGCGGAAGAGCCGTGCGGTGGGATACCACGGCGAATCGCTGCGATGTTCGAGCCAGCGCCAGTCAGCGCCGACCGGTAGCAGGACCCACACGGGCTTGCCCAGAGCACCGGCTAGGTGGGCGACGCCGGTGTCTATCGCTAGCACCAGGTCGAGGTTCATGATGAGCGCAGCCGTATCAGAGAAATTATGTAGATCGGCGCTGAAATCTATTGGGCGCAGCGAGGCGGGGAGGGTGTCGATCTGCGCCTGGGCGGGGCCCTTTTGCAGTGAAAACCAGGCCACCTGAGTGTTGGCCAGCAACGGCTCAAATGCGCTGAGCGTCATCATCCGGCTCGGCACGCCTTTATCGCTACCGCGCCACACCAGCCCAACCTTGCAGCGCTTGTGCTGTGCCGCGGCTTCTACCCGGGGCTTCCAGGCGGCGATTTTCACTGGATCAGTGAAGAGGTATGGCACCTCGGCCGGGATGGTGGAGAGCTCGGTGCCGACGTAAGACGGGATGTCCATTAGCCGTACCCAGAAATCGTAGTGGTT
Organism: Paraburkholderia bonniea; assembly: GCF_009455625.1. NCBI lineage: Bacteria > Pseudomonadati > Pseudomonadota > Betaproteobacteria > Burkholderiales > Burkholderiaceae > Paraburkholderia > Paraburkholderia bonniea. The sequence continues at coordinate 472,600 of NZ_QPEQ01000001.1, forward strand.
ACCGTCTTGCGGTATGTCGCTCCACACGCGTGTCAGGCCTGGCACGCTCCGGGCGATTTCGAGCAGCGGCTCGCGTACACAGGCGTCGACCTGTGCACCACGCTGTTCAAGCAGACGCGCGTAACGCAGAAACTGAAAATGGTCGCCAAAGCCCTGCTCTCCGGCGATGAGCAGGCGGCGTCCCGCAAGCGGCTCACCTTCCCATTTGGGGATGCCTTCGGCAGAGATGTCGGAGTAATCGCAAGGACGCCAGCGCTTCGCGTATTCGCGCCATCCCTGGCGATAGTCACCGCGCTTCAGGTAGAGCCAGGCCAGATTTTGTCGCGCGTCGGGCTGTTCGGGCTCGATGGCCAGCGCCTGGTGATAAAGCGCTTCTTCGTCGTCGTGAGCGCCTAGCATGCCGCGCACCGCACCGAGGCAGACCAGATGAGCTGGGCTGGGATCAAGCGCGATCGCCTGGCGGTAATGCTGCTCGGCTTCGTGGTAAGCCCCTTGATGGCCCAGCACGGTACCCAGATTGACGAGCGCCTGGGTGAAGCCCGGCTGGAGTTCGATGGCGCGCTGGAAACTGGCGATGGCCGCTTCGGTATCGCCTTTGGCTTTGAGCATGTTGCCGTAGCCGAAGTGGCTCTCAGCGGCTTTGGGGGCGAGGGCGAGCAGGGCCTTGTAACAGTGCTGTGCCTCGTCATACCGCTTGAGGCGGGTCAGCGCCTGGCCCAGGTTGTGCCAGGCGCTGGTGTGCGACGGCTCGAACGAGAGGGCCTGACGGTAATGGTCAAGCGCTGCGTCGGTTTGCTGGCGGTTTTGCAGCAGGATGCCGAGGTTGTTATGGGCATCGGCGTAATCGGGGCGCAGCGCCAGTGCGGCGTGATAGCAGTGCAGTGCTGTGTCGGGGTCGTTGAGGGCGCAGGCAACCAGGCCACGGTTACTGAAACATTCCGCCCCGAGGGGGTTGAGCCGAAGCGCTTGATCGAGCAGTGTGGCCGCAGCCTGATGCGCGCCGCGCTGGTGTTCGAGCACGCCGTAGTAATGCAGTGCGTCAGTGTGGCTGGGTGCCTGAGCGAGTGTTTGCTGGTAAAGCGTCGCGGCTAGAGCGTGTGCGCCATCCTGATGAGCTTTGAAGGCGGCGCTGAACAATGCTTCGGTAGAGGCTTCTGGCGTGGGCTGGATGGTTTGCATGTTGCGTGCCGGACCGTGTCACGCCGGGTATGCACGGGCGCGGCGCGAACCAGTTCAGAAAGGGGAATCGGGAAGATTAGCGGTAGATGAGCGGAAATTCGATCAGATAGTTCTGAAGTTGACGCCAGAGTGTGCTGACAAGGGAGGGCTGCTGCATCGTGAATCTGTTTGGAGGCTCATGCGGCGCTTCGTCCGTTGCCGATGGTTTTGCCGTGGGCTTTCCGCGCTAGCACGCAGGAGAGGGATGGGTGGGGTAGCGGGGGAGGCGGCGGGAATGTAGCGGGGGGAGACGGCGGGAGGACGGCAAGAAAAGGGCAAGAAAAGGGTGAGAAGAGGGTGAGAAGAGGGTGAGAAGAGGGTGAGAAGAGGGCGGGAAGGTAGTAGAAAGAAAGCAAGAAGACTGCAAGAAGACGGCAAGAAGACGGCAAGAAGACGGCAAGAAGACGGCAAGAAGACGGAAAGAAGAAAGCAAGAAGGCAGCAAAAAGACGCTAGCGGAAATGGCTGAAAAACGGAGCACAGGCTTATCAGAAACGGCAAAGCGCGCAGGCCCATCACCTGATCCGGAGGCCTCGCTCTCGCCCCCCGTCCTCGCCGTGCGCTACAAGCTCAGCTATGAACCAGCCCCGCCGCATGAATTTCAATCCCTTCCTGCTCCAGCGCACGGCGAATTCGCCGTGCGAACGCCAGTGCGTGCGGGCCGTCGCCATGCAGGCAAATCGTCTGAGCATTCAGGGTTAGCCACTGGCCTTCAATCGTTTGCACTCGCTGATCGCGCGCCATCGAGAGCGTGCGTTTGAGCACCATCTCTTCATCGTCGAGCAGCGCGCCCGGTTCATTCCGCGGCACCAGCGAGCCATCGGCACGGTAGGCGCGATCGGCAAAGACTTCTTCGACCGCATGCAGGCCAACCTCGCGTGCGGCTCGCACGAGGCCACTGCGCGCGAGCGCAAACACTGCCACCGATGGATCAAAGTCGTGGACCGCCGCGACAATCGCGCGGGCTACCTGAGGGTCACGCGCGGCCTGGTTGTAGAGCGCGCCGTGTGGTTTGACGTGCGCGATGCGCCCGCCTTCGGCCTGAGCGATGGCCGAGAGTGCGCCAAGCTGGTACAGCACGCCCGCATAGATCTCATTGGGCGGCAATTGCATTTCCTTGCGGCCGAAGTTCTCCGGGTCGTTAAAACTGGGATGGGCCCCGATGGCAACGCCTTTGGCCACCGCCCAGCGCACGCAGTTATGCATCGCATTGGCCCCGCCCGCATGCCAGCCACACGCGATGCTGGCCGAGCTGACGAGTTCCAGCAGCGCTTCGTCAGAGCCGCAGCCTTCGCCGAGGTCGGCGTTCAAATCTATTTCCATCTCTTTCTCCTGCCTGCTGCTATTTGCGTTTGTTGTTTGCTGCTTATTGCTTGCCGCGACCTGCGACCTGTGACTTGCCACCTGCGACCTGTGACTTGTGACTTGTGACTTGTGACTTGTGACTTGCCACTTGCCACCTGCCACCTGCCACCTGCCACCTGCGATCCGCCTCCAGATCCGTCAGGCGGTGACAGATGCCGCGCGTGCGAGATCCCGCTGCCGGTGATGTGCGATTGCGGCGTCGATCTGCTTTAAATAACGTTGGGTTTCGCGCAAAGCCTCCAGCGCTTCATCGGGTGTGGCGGGAATAAACCGGATGTGCCGGTTGAGCCGCACCTGAGCCAGCTTCCATAGATCCGCCTGAATGACCGCGCCGATCTTGGGATAGCCACCGGTGGTTTGCGCATCGCTCATCAAGATGATGGGCTGGCCATTGGGCGGCACCTGGATCGTGCCAGGCAGCACGGCATGAGAAAGCAGCTCGTGCTGGCTGCTGGACTGCAGTGCCTGTCCTTCGAGCCGGTAGCCCATGCGGTTGCTGTTCGCGGTGACGAGCCATTCGTCAGACCAGAACGTGTGTTTGGCTTCCCGCGTGAAATGACTGTATTCCGGGCAAATCAGCACGCGAAATTCGACGGCCGACGCGCTGCCTGCTGCCGCTGACCAGATATGCCGTAAAGGTTCTTGCTGGCGCGTGAAATTGCACCAGCCGGGGGCTTTGATGCCAAAGGCCGGGGCTTCGGGGCTGAAGCCGTTAATACAGGCCTGCGCTCCGGGGGAGCCCACAGGCAGCCGGTCGCCATCGCGCAGCGCGCGGCCGCCGAGGCCGCCAAAGCCCGCTGCCAGATCGGTGCTGCGCGACCCCAGCACCGGCAGCACGTCAATGCCGCCCGCCACGCACAAATAGCTGCGCATGCCATAGCGTGCAGCAGGCAACACGAGTTCTTGCCCGGCTTGCACGGGCTGGCTCCACCACGCGTAGACCGGTTTGCCATCAAGCGTCGCGCCGAATTCCGCACCCGTGAGCGCGATCCGCGTGGCGCGCAGAAAGCGCAGCACGATCGGCCCGACCGTCATTTCCAGGCCCGCCGTGCCAGGCCGGTTGCCGACCAGGCGATTGCCGACTTCGAGTGCTAGCGCATCGAGCGCACCGCTTTGCGCGACGCCCTCATGCCGGTAACCGTGACGGCCGCTGTCCTGGACGGAGCTCAGCAAACCTGAACGTATGACGTCGATCATGTGACGACCCCTGCGACACTGAAGCGCACCCGGTCGCCTGGCTGTAGCAGCGCGGCTGGGGTGCGGGAAGGTTCAAACAGTGCGAGTGCGGTGCGGCCGAGCAATTGCCAGCCGCCTGGCGAGGCGGTGGGATAGATGCCGGTCTGAGCCCCGCCGATGCCAACCGAGCCGGGGGCGACTTGCAGCCGGGGCACGGCCCGGCGCGGCGTATGCAACGCGGCATCGAGTCCGCCGAGATAGGCAAAGCCTGGCTGAAAGCCCACGAAGAACACCATGTATTCGGCCTGGCTATGGCGCTCGATGACCTCTGCGGCACTGAACCCGGTATGGCTAGCGATGGCCGCCAGATCAGGCCCATCCGCGCCGCCGTAATGCACCGGGATGTCGACCGTGCGTCCCGCAGCGGGTTCGGCGGTGCTGCCGGCGGCGTGCCATGCAGCCCGTAGTTGCTCGCTTAGCGCGGCGCTGTCGGCTTGCAGCGGATCGAAGACGAGCGTCAGGTTATTCATGCCCGGCACCACCTCCTGTACATGCGGCCAGTTGTGCGCCGCCTGGGCCACGGCCCAGATCCGCCGTTGGCGCAGGAGCGTCGCGGGCGGCGGCAGCTCGCAAACCAGGGCGGTGTCACCGAAAGGGAAGATACGTGGCTGAATCATGATGAGTGGTGCGAGCAGAGCGGAACAGCAGGTTACGGGTCAGGACACCGGGAAGGCCCGGTGCGCCAGTATGTACGATGCATCAGAGATTCTCGACAAATCATTCTTTTTCCGGGCTGGTGATTTTTCCCGGAATACCGTGAGCCGGGTGCGACGTACACTGCCTGGCATTGCCCGTCTTTCTGGAGAGCTTTGGCATGAGGAGTTCGTCAACCCGGTTTGTTTCTTCGAATCACCTTGTTTCCGATGTGAGTGCAGAACTGTCCGAGCTTGAATACGGGCTCATCATGGCGGGCAATGCCTTTAATCGCTGGATGATGCGCTGCATGCTTGCCGCTGGTTGCAAGGACATGACGGCTATCGAGGTTTCGCTGCTCCATCACGTCGGTCACCGGGAGCGCCATAAGGGCTTGGCCGATATCTGTTTCGTGCTGAATATCGAAGACACGCATATCGCTTCTTATGCGCTCAAAAAGTTAGTAACAAGAGGCTATGTAAAAAGCGAAAAAATCGGCAAAGAAGTGCTTTTTTCGACGACCGCAGCGGGGCGCACCTTATGCCTGAAGTACCGGGAGGTGAGGGAGAACTGCCTGATTGGGGTGCTGCGCGAAAGCGGCCTGACCAACGAGCAGATTGGCGTGGCGGCGCAAATGCTGCGCCACGCCTCGGGTTTGTACGACACAGCGGCGCGGGCCGCTGCTTCGCTTTAGCAGGGGTTAGCGCTGCGCCGTGTGCCAGCCGGTTTCGGTGAGCACGGAGTCGAGCGGGATGTCGTGCGGCTGCCGGGGGAGCTGGGTGAGGCGTCCACTTTCGTAGGCGAGGCCAATCGTGAGCGGCCGGGTGTCACCCGGCCAGGCCGCCAGCGTGCGGTCATAAAAACCGCCGCCATAGCCAAGCCGGTAACCGGCGGTATCGAAGCCCACGCACGGCACAAATAACAGGTCAGGTATGACAGGCTGGCCCGAGGTTGGCTCGGGAATGTCGTGATAGCCTGGCCGCATGACCATATCGGGCGTCCACCGATGAAATTTCAGCGGTGCCCGGTGGGCTTCGATCACTGGCAAGCCGATCCGCCGCTCAGGATCGAGCGCAAGCCAGATGGCGAGTGCCCCGCGTAAATTAAATTCGCCAGAAAGCGGCCAGTAAGCTCCTACGCATGACGGAGTAAAACGCTTTAACGCATCAAGTACATGACGGTTTAGCGCGGCGTTGCAGAGAGGGTCGGTAGCGCTTTGCTGGCGTGCTTTCAGCAGGGCTTGACGCAGGACTGTTTTCGATTCCGGCAGGGGGTTGCATGCTATGCTTGGGTCCACTTCGTACTCCAGAAACAATGATGTCAAATCGCCTTGTCCGAGTATATCGCGCGGCTGGCCGGACACTTGCCGTGGCGTTACTCGCCGGGTGCAATGTGTCGCTGGCCGGCGCGCAGCCGGTGCCTGTTTTTACCCCCTCCAATGACGATCAAACCTTCATCCAGCTACGTGAAGCCTCACGTAAGAACGATGCGGCGCGGGCGGCTCAACTGGCGGCCCTGATCCCTGGTTATCCGGCTCCTTCCTATCTGGAGTATTTCCAGCTCAAGCCACAGCTTTTCGATGCACAGGGCAAGGCGCGGGCCGATGCGCCGGACGAGCAGATTCTTGCCTTTCTGAAAAAGTACGACGGGCAGGCCATTGCTGACCGCATGCGCAACGACTATCTGCTGGTGCTGGGTGCTCGCCGCGACTGGCGCAATTTTGAGCCGCAGTATGCCCGCTTCGTGCTTGATGACGACACCCAGGTGAAATGCTATGCACTTGAAGCGCGTGCCGCGCGCGGCGAGAACGTAGCGGACGCAGCCCGGGCGCTGCTGGTCGAGCCGCGCAAGTTTGGTGATGGCTGCATTGATCTGGTGTCGTCGCTGGCTGCCAGCCAGCAGTTTTCCAGCGACGATGTCTGGCAGCAGATTCGCCTCGCCTACGAACAGAACCAAACCACCACCGGCCGCAAGCTGGTTGACGCGCTTGGCGCGCAGAGCCCGGACCCGGCGTTGCTGAATCAGGCGGTTAGCACGCCGCCGCTGGTGCTGACGCGGGGCGTTGGCCCAGATACTCCGTCGCATCAACTGGCCTTGCTGGCAGTCGCCCGCATGGCGCGTAACGATCCAGCGCTCGCCGCCACCACATTTGCCACGGTTGCCCCATCGCTGAGCGCGGCAGAGCGCGCCACAGGCTGGGGCACGATTGGCTATCAGGCAGCCGTTAAACAAATGCCGGGTGCGGTCGACTGGTATCGCCTGTCGGCTAACGGCGCGCTGTCCAGTGCGGCTTACGAATGGCGCACCCGGATGGCACTGGTTGCGGGCGACTGGGCGATGGTGCGCTGGTCGATCGAGCAGATGCCCGCCACGCTGCGCAACCAGCCTGCCTGGATCTACTGGCATGCTCGCGCGCTGAAGCAAGGTGGCGACAGCGCGCAGGCTAACCAGGAGTTCGCCCAGATCGCCCAGGGCTTTAACTTCTATGGCCAGTTGGCCGCAGAAGAGCTTGGCCAGAAAATCACCGTTCCAGCCAAAACAACCGTGACCGACGCAGAGGTCCAGCAAGCTGGCATGACGCCGGGCCTCGCGCTGGCGCAACGGTTTTATCAACTGAATTTACGGCTGGAAGGCAACCGCGAATGGAACTGGCCGCTGCGCAGCATGAGCGACCGCGAATTGCTTGCCACTGCCGAATACGCCCGCCGCATCCAGCTCTTGGACCGTGCGGTCAATACAGCGGATAAAACCAAAGTCGAACACGATTTCTCGCTGCGTTATCTGTCGCCGTTCCGCGAGATTGTCGAGCGCGATTCGCAATCCAATGGTCTCGATGTCGAATGGGCATATGGGCTGATTCGCCAGGAGTCGCGTTTCATCCTGAACGCACGTTCGGAAGTGGGTGCCAGCGGCCTGATGCAACTCATGCCGGGCACGGCTCAGCTGGTCGCCAAAAAAATCGGCATGGGGCCGGTGTCGCGGGCGCAGATGAACGACCTCAACACTAATATCTTGCTGGGCACCAACTATCTGGCGATGGTCTATAACCAGTTCGATGGCTCTCCGGTGCTGGCCACTGCCGGTTACAACGCAGGCCCAGGGCGGCCTCGCGCCTGGCGCAAAATGTTGCCCGGGCCGGTTGAAGGCGCGATTTTCGCTGAATCCATTCCGTTCCAGGAAACCCGCGATTACGTGAAAAATGTGCTGTCCAACACGGTGTATTACGCGGTTCTGTTCGAAGGCCGCCCGCAATCGCTGAAAGAACGTTTGGGTTACATCACGCCGTAACGTAAGCACTACCTGTAGCCACGCGCGCTCGCCGCGCGTGGCTACAGGGCCGAAATGAAATGCTTCAAACCGTTTCAGTCTCAAGTTTCTTCCCGCAGCACGTTTTGCCATAAGTGCCAGCCCGCTACGCGATGACCCGGCATCTCCGGCCCCCCTCCTGACTTTCCCCCGACTCCTGACAGGCCAATCATGAAACTCGTTATCGGTGACAAGAACTATTCGTCTTGGTCGATGCGCGCATGGCTGCTGTTCAAGCACTTCGATCTGCCATTCGAAGAGATCCCCATCGAACTGCATGAAGCGCATTCGAAAGACGCCATCCTCGCGTATTCGCCATCCGGCCGGGTGCCGTGTCTGCTGGGTGATGACGGCCTGCACGTGTGGGATTCGCTGGCGATTGCCGAAACGCTTGCTGAACGCTTCCCGCAGCATGCGCTGTGGCCACGCGATGCACGGCAACGTGGCCACGCGCGCAGCATTAGCGCTGAAATGCATTCAGGCTTCACCGATCTGCGCGCCAATATGTGGATGGATATTCGCGGTGCGTTTCCGGGGCAGGGCGCGACGCCTGGCGCGCTGGCGGATATCAGCCGTATCGACGCGATCTGGTGCGCCTGCCTTGACGAACATGGCGGCCCGTTTCTATTCGGTGAGTTCGGAATTGCAGATGCGATGTATGCACCCGTAGTGATGCGCTTCAATACCTGGCAGCCCGCGCTATCCGCCACGGCTGCGGCTTACGCCAGGCGGATTACCGCCTTGCCCGCTGTCGCCGCATGGATCAGCGATGCGCAACGCGAGTCGCACCATCTTTCTCACGACGATATCGGCGTATGAATATCTATGCCGTAGGTGGCGCGATCCGCGATGAGCTGCTGGGCGTACCGGTGAAAGATCTGGATTACGTCGTGGTCGGCGCCACGCCGGAGCAAATGGTCGCGCAGGGCTACCGGCCGGTGGGCAAGGATTTTCCGGTGTTTTTGCATCCGCAGACGCACGCCGAATATGCGTTGGCGCGCACTGAACGCAAGACCGCAGCGGGCTACCACGGCTTCCAGTTTTTTTACGCACCGGACGTGACGCTCGAAGAAGATCTCGCGCGGCGCGATCTGACGGTGAATGCGATGGCCCGGGAGGTTCGGCCGGATGGTGTGCTGACTGGCCCGGTGATTGATCCATTCCACGGTCAGGCCGATCTGGCGGCGCGGGTGTTTCGCCATGTTGGCGAGGCCTTTCTCGAAGATCCGGTGCGGATTTTGCGTGTGGCGCGGTTTGCTGCGCGCTTTGACGATTTCAGCGTGGCCCCTGAAACCATGGCGCTGATGCAGCGCATGACGGCCGCAGGCGAGGTGGATGCGCTCGTGGCCGAGCGCGTGTGGCAAGAGGTCTCGCGTGGGCTGATGGAAAAAAAGCCTTCGCGGATGTTCGCGGTGCTGCGCGAGTGCGGCGCGCTAGCGCGGGTGCTGCCCGAAGTCGATGCGCTGTTTGGCGTGCCGCAGCGCGCTGACTATCACCCGGAAGTCGATACCGGTGTGCACGTGATGATGGTGATCGATCACGCGGCGGCGCGCGGCTATGCGTTGCCGGTGCGCTTTGCCGCGCTGACGCACGATCTGGGTAAGGCCACGACTCCAGCGGATATCCTGCCGCGCCACATTGGCCACGAAGCGCGCAGCGTCGATCTGCTCAAACCGATGTGCGAGCGCTTGCGCGTGCCGAACGAGTGCCGTGATCTGGCGCTGCTGGTAGCGCGTGAGCACGGCAATATTCATCGCGTCGCGGGCACGGGTGCGGCAGGGCTGGTGCGTTTATTCGAGCGTTGTGACGCGCTGCGCAAGCCCGCCCGCTTTGCTGAAGCGCTGCAGGCCTGCGAAGCGGATGCGCGCGGGCGGCTCGGATTTGAAACGGGTGAGTATCCTCAGGCCGAGCGCTTGCGGGTGGCGCTGGTGGCCGCGCGCGGTGTGGACGCGGGGGCCGTGGCGCAAGCCTTTGCGGCGCGGCCGGAATTGATCCGTGAGGCGGTGCATCGGGCGCGGGTCAAGGCGGTTGCGGATGCGCTGGGCGAAGAAGCCAGGCCAGACGAGCCGCCTGCGACGTAAATTCCGCGTGGCTTTAGCCGAAAGCGGAAGCGGAAACTGAAACTAACACTGGCAACAAATAAAAAACTAAAGCAGCCGGGCGATGAACGACAACAGCATCGACAGCAGCAGCGTGGACATAAACGGAAACGGATATTCGCGTCCAAATAACCGCAGCGTTACATCGCCGGGCATCCGGCCAATGCCGATCTTGCGCAGCCAGGGCCAGCAGGCCGAGAGCACCGCGACGGCGATAAACGTGGTTAATAACCAGCGAAACATCGGCCCAGCCTTGCGTTTGACGTCATAGCGTATGCGAGCGATCGCCCTGCGCGAACGCATCTAGCGTGCCGTCGATGCCGCGTGAAAACGCGATGACCTTGAATAGCTCACCCATCTCCGCTTCCGACAGCAGCTTTTGCACGGCGTTGGCTGCGGGTAAAAACCGGGCGGTGTCGGTAGGATCAAGCGCAGCAAGCGCGTCGGTGATGCCCGCGTTGAGCAGAAAGCGCGCTTGCGAGGTGTAGCCCAGCAGATCGGCACCGGCCTCGGTGCCCGCCAGTGCGATGCCGGTGAATTCGACATGCGCCGTCAGATCCTGCAAGCCGGGATAGAGAAACGGATCGCCATGCGCCCGATGGCGGTAATGGCACATCAGCGTGCCTTGCTCGCGTTGCGGGTGGTAGTACTCGTGCTGTGGAAAACCATAGTCAATAAAGAACGCCGCACCCCGCTTGAGCATCGTGCAAACGGTGCGAGTAAAGGCCAGCGCGGCTTCATGGGTTTCGGTCAGATAAGTGCCATCGGTTTCGATGCTGGCGAGCAGCGCCGCAGCAGGGTCTGGCGCAGTGAGCGGGCGGTCCGAAAAGTGCAGTGCGCCATCTTCAGCCAGCGCCACTCCGCGTTCGTGCCAGATGCCATTGGCTTGGGCAAAGAGCCGGACCGGCATCGCGTCGAGCACTTCATTGCCTAGCACGACGCCTTCGAACTGCTCTGGCAACGTATCGAGCCAGCGCACTCGGGCCGCGAGCGCGGGTGCCTGCGCTTCAAGCGTGGCGCGTTGACGCTCGCGCAGTTCACCCGAGAGATCGATGATCGAATAGGTATCGAAGGGGAGAGGGGAGGAATCCGCCGCTGCCGCGTTATGGGCCAGCGCATTTATCAAACCTGCGGCTAACTGGCCTGTGCCTGCGCCAAATTCCATGAGATCGCGCGTGCCGCTTTGCGCCAGCGCTTGAGCGACCGGGCGCGCTAGCGTCGTGGCAAAGAGCGGCGAGAGTTCGGGCGCGGTGACGAAGTCGCTGCCATCGTCGCCACGCCGGCCGAACTTGATGGAGCCGCCGCTGTAATAACCCAGTCCTGGCGCGTACAGCACCTGTTCCATATAGCGTTCAAACGGCAGCCAGCCACCGGCGCTAGTGATGAGCTGGCGGATCTGTTGCAGCAGCGCGTCCGACTGCGCCAGTGCTTCAGGCCCGGGAGCGGGTAAACTACCCGGTTGGTGTTCTTTCGGATTCATCCGCGCATTGTAAATGAGCCTTTCTCCCGCCCGCCCTCCAGAAACGGTTTCCGCCCGCCCTGAACAGCCCGCCGCCAAGCCCGCCGCCGCCCGCATCGTACTGATCACCGGCGCGGCGCGGCGTATTGGCCAGGCGTTGGCGCTGGGCTTTGCCGCAGCAGGCTGGGACGTGGCGGTGCATTTCGGCACGTCGCGCGCCGAGGCTGAGGCGCTGGTGGCGCAGATCATCGCCTCTGGCCGCCGCGCGGTGGCGCTGCAAGCCGATCTGGCCCGTGAAGACGAAGTCGCACGGCTGGTGCCCGATTGCATCGCCGCGCTTGGCCGGCCGTCGTGCGTGGTCAATAATGCGTCCCGTTTTGCCGAAGACACGGCGTTGGACGTGGGTTACGAGCAACTGCTCAGGCTCATGGCGATCAATCTGGCCGCACCGCTGGTACTGGCGCGCGCGCTGTTCGACGCCACGCCCGATGCTGCCATCACGGATGAAACCCAGCGCGGTGTCGTGCTGAATCTGCTGGACCAGAAGCTTTTCAACATGAATCCCGACTATCTGTCGTACACGCTGTCGAAGGCGGCGCTTCAGAGCGCCACCGTCGCACTGGCGCAGGCGTTGGCACCGAAAGTGCGTGTGGTGGGCCTGGCCCCCGGGCTGACCTTGCCTTCGGGCGAGCAAACTGCGGCGGGCTTTGCTGCCGCGCACCGCACGGCACCGCTCGGACGCGCGTCGCGCCCGGCTGATCTGGTAGCCGCCGCGCTATATCTGGCCGATGCCAGCGGCGTGACTGGCACCACCCTGGTGGTAGACGGTGGCCAGCATCTGGTGCCACTGGAGCGTGATGTGATGTTTCTGACGGGTGCCTGAGCGCACGCGTCACTTCCTGACGTTGTTGCTATCGCGTCTTTCTTGCAGGCCCGCATTTTTTCGACTGGAACCATCATGTTTGCTGCTTTGCCGTACCCCCAGCTTGCCGCTTGCCGCAGGCTGTTTCTGCGTAACTACGAGGTGCGCATCAATATTGGCGTGCATGAATTCGAGAAGCGCGGCGAGCAGCGGGTAGTGATCAACGTTGAGCTGTTCGTGCCGCTGGCGCTTTCGACACCTGTCGAAGATCAACTGAGTGAAGTGGTCGATTATGACTTCATGCGCTCGACCATCGCGCGCCGGGTTGCGCAAGGCCATATTCATCTGCAGGAAACCTTGTGCGATGACCTCGTGAAAACCATGCTGGCGCATCCGCAAGTTCGCGCGGCGCGTGTTTCAACTGAAAAACCGGACGTGTACCCCGATTGCGATGGGGTTGGCGTCGAAGTGTTTCGTCTCAAGGAGGACTGAGCCATGACGACCCTGGAATCATCTATCGCTCAATCGGCCGACAGCAACCCGTCCGCTATGCCTGCGATGCCTGTCGCATCTGTTGCGCCTGCTGCACCTGCCGGGCTGGATGACGCGCCTGGCCGCAAGGTCGCGCTGACGCGCCGCGAACAAAAAACCGCCTACGAGAACAACAAGCTGTTCAAGCGCCTGACACGCCAGGTGGGCCAGGCCATTGGCGACTACAACATGATTGGCGAAGGCGACAAGGTGATGGTGTGCCTGTCTGGCGGCAAAGACAGTTACGCGATGCTCGATATCTTGCTGCGTCTGCGCGAGCGCGCCCCGATCAACTTCGATATCGTCGCCGTCAACCTCGACCAGAAGCAGCCCGGTTTTCCGGAGCACATCCTGCCCGAGTATCTGCAGCAGCTTGAGATTCCATTTCATATCGAGAACCAGGACACCTACAGCATCGTCAAGCGCCTGGTGCCGGAAGGCAAAACCACGTGCTCGCTTTGCTCGCGCTTGCGTCGCGGCATCCTGTACCGCGTCGCGGGCGAACTCGGCGCGACCCGGATCGCGCTGGGCCACCACCGTGATGACATCCTGCAGACGCTGCTGCTGAACCTGTTTTACGGCGGCAAGCTCAAAGGCATGCCACCCAAGCTGCAATCCGATGACGGCAAGAACATCGTGATTCGCCCACTGGCCTACGTGAAAGAAACCGACCTGGAAAAATACGCTGAGCTGCGTGAATTTCCGATCATTCCGTGCAATCTGTGCGGCAGCCAGCCCAATCTGAAACGGGCCGAAATGAAAGCGTTGATCCGTGACTGGGAAAAGCGTTTTCCGGGCCGCGTCGAGAACATGTTCAATGCGCTCTCGAAGGTCGTGCCGTCGCATTTGATGGATGCGGCATTGTTTCCCTTTGCCGCGCTGGAGGCCACCGGTCAGGCTGATCCGGATGGCGATATCGGCTTTGACGAAGATCCTTGCTCCAGTACCGCCGACATTCCTGGCATGGCAAGCGGCACTCGGCCGATTTCAATCGTTTCATTCGACGATCTGTAACTTTTCGCGAGCCGGAAAACCCCCTGTTTTCGGGGCTTTCCGGCCCTATCCAGCCTCGCTGCGAGGCCCGTCCCATGCCGCTTGCATGCTAGAATCGGCGGCTCCAAACTCGGCTTTACGCCACTGCCATGAACATCGTGATTTTGGCGGCAGGCACCGGCAAGCGCATGCGCTCCGCGTTGCCCAAGGTGCTCCATCCCCTGGCTGGCCGGCCACTCCTCGCACACGTTCTTGATACCGCCCGCGCGCTGAATCCAGCGCGCCTCGTCGTGGTTGTCGGCCACGGCGCGCAAGCGGTACGCGATGCGGTATCCGCACCCGACGTGCAGTTCGCGCTGCAAAGCGAACAGCGCGGCACTGGGCACGCCGTGCAACAGGCTTTGCCCCTTCTCGACGCCGCGTTACCCACACTCGTGCTGTATGGCGACGTTCCGCTTACGCGCGCCAGCACCCTCAAACGTCTGACCGATAGTGCCGCCGAAGGCTGCTACGGCGTGCTCACCGTGACGCTAGACGACCCTTCCGGCTATGGCCGGATCGTGCGCGATCCAACCGGCAGCGTGGTGTCTATCGTTGAAGAAAAAGACGCCACCGCTGAACAGCGCCATATCGCGGAAATCAACACCGGCATCGCTGTGGCACCAACCGCACAACTGGCGATGTGGCTTGCCTCGCTCAAAAACGACAACGCCCAGGGCGAGTTCTACCTGACCGATGTGGTTGAGTCCGCCAGCGCTGCGGGTTTCGAGGTCGTATCCGCCCAGCCCGACGACGAATGGGAAACCCTCGGCGTCAACAGCAAGCAGCAACTGGTGCAACTCGAACGGATCTACCAGCGGCGCGCAGCCGGCGCGTTGCTCGCCGCCGGCGTCACGCTGGCCGACCCAGCGCGTTTCGATGTGCGCGGCACGCTGCATTGCGGCACCGATGTTTCGATTGACGTGAATTGCGTGTTCGAAGGCGAGGTGAGCCTTGGTGACGACGTAACCATCGGGCCCAACTGCGTGATCCGCGACGCGACGATAGGCGCGGGCACACGTGTCGACGCGTTCACTCATATTGACGGCGCTCAGGTTGGCATCAACGCCGTGCTCGGACCTTACGCACGACTCCGGCCAGGCACCACGCTCCAGGACGAAACCCACATCGGCAATTTTGTCGAAGTGAAAAATGCCGTGCTGGGCCACGGTACGAAAGCCAATCACCTGACGTATATCGGCGACGCCGATATTGGCGCGCGTGTGAATCTTGGCGCGGGCACCATCACCTGCAATTACGACGGCGCGAACAAACACCGCACGGTGATCGGCGATGATGTTTTCGTCGGCTCGGACACCCAGCTTGTGGCACCGGTGCATATCGGCCGTAACGTGACGATTGCAGCAGGCACCACCGTCTGGAAAGACGTCGACGACCACGCACTGGTGTTGAATGGCAAAACCCAGATTAGCAAGACCGGCTACGTGCGCCCGGTGAAAAACAAACCCAAACGCTGAAAAACTCAACGCAGGCACGCCGCCTGCGTTGCTCTACCTCTCCCTGTTCTCCAGCTTTTGCGAAGGATCACGAATTTATGTGCGGCATTGTCGGCGCGGTTGCGCAGCGGAATATCGTTCCCGTCCTGGTTGAGGGCCTTAAACGCCTCGAATACCGGGGCTACGATTCGTGCGGCGTCGCCGTGCTGGTCGATGGCAAACCGCAGCGCGCCCGCAGCGTGGCGCGTGTGGCTGATCTGGAGCAACAGGTGCAAGAGACGCACCTGAGCGGCGTCAGCGGCATTGCCCACACCCGCTGGGCCACGCATGGCGCACCCGTGACCGACAACGCGCATCCGATTTTTTCGCGCGATGCGCTGGCGCTGGTACACAACGGCATCATCGAAAACTACGAAACACTGCGCGAGATGCTGCGCGGCAAGGGCTATACGTTCGTTTCGCAGACCGACACCGAAGTGATCGCCCACCTGATACACAGCCTGTATCGCGGCGACCTCTTCGCTACCGTGCGTGAAGCCGTGCAGCAACTGCACGGCGCATATGCGATCGCCGTGTTGCACAAAGACCAGCCTCATACGGTAGTCGGCGCGCGTCAAGGCTCACCGCTGGTGGTGGGCCTGGGCGAGAACGAGAACTTTCTGGCCTCCGATGCGCTGGCGCTGGCAGGCAGCACCGAGCGCTTTATTTTTCTCGAAGAAGGCGACGTCTGCGAACTAACGCTAGAGCAGGTCCGCATTGCTGACCGGAACGGCAACGAAGTCCCGCGCGAAGTCCGGCAGGTGGCGGCCTATGGCGGCGCGGTTGAGCTCGGGCCGTACCGGCACTTCATGCAGAAAGAAATCTTTGAGCAGCCACGTGCGATTACCGACACGATTCCCCCAGCCGATGCCTACGACGCCTCGCTATTTGGCGCAGGCGCAGCCGAGGTATTTGCTGGCATCGACAGCCTGCTGATACTGGCTTGCGGGACCAGTTACTACGCCGGACTGACAGCGAAATACTGGCTTGAGTCGATAGCGAAGATCCCGACCCAGGTCGAGATAGCGAGCGAATACCGTTATCGAGAATCCGTGCCCAATCCAAACGCGCTGGTGGTGGTGATCTCGCAGTCAGGCGAAACCGCCGACACACTCGCCGCGCTTAAACATGCGCAAACGCTTGGGCACCGTCACACGCTTGCGGTGTGCAACGTTGGCAGCAGCGCGATGGTGCGGCAGACCGAATTAGCGTTTTTGACGCATGCCGGACTAGAGATTGGCGTGGCATCGACGAAGGCCTTCACGACTCAACTGGTGGCACTGTTTGTGCTGGCGATGACGCTAGGCAAATTGCGCGGGCACGTAAGTGCGGAACAGGAAGCCGAGCATATCCGCCAGTTACGGCATTTGCCTGCCGCATTGAACAGTGTGCTGGCGCTGGAACCGCAGATCATTGCGTGGGCGGAAGAGTTCTCGCGCAAAGAGCACGCGTTGTTTCTGGGGCGCGGGCTGCACTATCCGATTGCATTGGAAGGAGCGTTAAAGCTAAAGGAGATTTCCTACATCCATGCCGAGGCGTATCCCGCTGGGGAGCTCAAGCATGGACCGCTGGCACTGGTGACAGAAGCGATGCCGGTGGTGACGATTGCGCCAAATGACGCGCTGCTGGAAAAATTGAAATCGAATATCCAGGAAGTGCGTGCGCGTGGCGGGCAGCTCTATGTGTTTGCAGATTCAGATACCCGGATCGTGAATGATGAAGGGCTGCATGTGATACGGATGCCTGAGCATTACGGGCCGTTGTCACCCATCCTGCATGTGGTGCCATTGCAGTTGCTGGCGTATCACACGGCTTGCGCTAGAGGAACGGATGTGGATAAGCCGAGGAATCTGGCGAAATCGGTGACGGTGGAGTAAGGGGGCCGGATTGATACCCAACCAAAACCCACACCCCAAAAAAAACAGGCCCGCCCCCCCGCGAGCCTGCAAGCACCACCTCAAAGCCGCATCAAACCACTCTCTCCAGCTTCACAATCGTCAAGGTGCCGTTGACGTTATCAACACGGACCTTGACCTTGTCGCCCTCATGAACCTGTTTGAGCATCGCGGCGCTTTTTACCTTGAACGCCATCGTCATAGGCGGCATTCCGACGTTTTCCAGCGCACCGTGCTTTAGCGTGAGCATGCCGTTTGCCACATCCACCTTCTTGATCTCCGCATCAGCGAGCGGCATGTGAGCCGCATGCGATGGTTTCTTCGCCGCCGAAGCCGATGACATAGGCATGCTCATGCCTTCCATGTCATGCATACCGCCCATGTTGTTCATATCACCGCTAGCAAATGCGGGCGTAGCAACAATCGAACCCAAAACGACAGACATCACGATGAATTTTTTCATCAGTTTTCTCCAGTTTAAGTAGATGGCACGTTCGTGCCGGACGGTACTGCTTGGGGGGGCTGCATTTGATTCATCTTGCGTATGCGGCGGCGTTGCAACAGAAGCCACGCGGCGGGGATGACGAGCATGGAAAGCAGTGGAGCGGTGACCATGCCGCCTACCATCGGGGCAGCAATGCGCTGCATGACTTCCGAGCCTGCACCGTGGCCGATCATGATGGGGATGAGTCCCGCCAGCACGACGGCAACGGTCATGGCTTTCGGCCGCACGCGCAGCACCGCGCCCTCACGAATCGCGTCGAACAGCATCGCCTCGGTTAGCGCTTCGCCTTCCTTCAGCCGGCGTTGGAGCGCTTCTTTCAGGTAGAGCAGCATCACCACCCCGAACTCAGCAGCAACACCTGCGAGCGCGATAAACCCAACTGAGGTGGCGACCGACACGGCATGTCCCAGAACCCAGATCAGCCAGAATCCGCCAACCAGTGCAAAGGGCACGGTTGACATCAGCAACAGCGCATCGGCTGCGGAGTTGAAGGTCAGAAAGAGCAGCACGAAGATGACGATAAGCGTCACGGGGATGACGGTGCGCAACGTTGCCGCGGCACGTT
Source organism: Paraburkholderia bonniea (assembly GCF_009455625.1). Classification (NCBI taxonomy): domain Bacteria; kingdom Pseudomonadati; phylum Pseudomonadota; class Betaproteobacteria; order Burkholderiales; family Burkholderiaceae; genus Paraburkholderia; species Paraburkholderia bonniea. The sequence continues at coordinate 490,801 of NZ_QPEQ01000001.1, forward strand.
CGAGGTACTCGAACTGGCCGGACCAGGCGATGGAATAGCCCGGTGGCAGCGCCACCTTTTGCGCCACTGCGTGCTGCATGGCTTTGACTGCGGATTGCAGATCGGTATCGCGGATATCGACATAGACGTAGCCGGAGAGCCGGGCGTTCTCACTGCGGATCATCGGTGGGCCGTCAGCGATCGTGATCTGGGTGACGTCACCGAGCTGGATCTGTGCGCCACGTTCCGTGACGATCGGCAACTGGCGTAGCTTTTCTAGCGAATCCCTGCTTTCGCGTGGATAGCGCAGGTTGATGGGGAAGCGCTCGCGGCCAGCAATCACTTCGCCAACATTTTCTCCACCGACGGCCGAAGCGATGACGGACTGGATGTCATTGATGGAGAGTCCGTAGCGCGCTGCTGCTTGCCGGTCGAGGTCGATGTCGATGTAGCGGCCACCGTTCAAGCGTTCGGCTAGCGCGGAGGTGACACCTGGCACCTGTTTGACTGCGGCCTCGACTTGCGCCGCAATCTGGTCGATCTGCGCGAGGCTGCTGCCCGAAATCTTGACGCCGACGGGTGTCTTGATGCCGGTGGAGAGCATGTCCAGCCGATTGCGGATCGGCGGTACCCACACGTTCGATAGCCCTGGCACTTTGACGCTCCGGTCTAGTTCTTCGATCAGTTTTTCTGGCGTCATGCCAGGCCGCCACTGGCTGCGTGGCTTGAACTGAATCGTGGTCTCAAACATTTCGAGCGGTGCGGGATCGGTTGCCGTGTCCGCGCGTCCAGACTTGCCGAAAACGGTGGCGACTTCGGGAACGGTCTTGATGAGCCGGTCGGTTTGCTGCAGAAGTTCACCGGCTTTTTCGGCGGAAATTCCCGGGAGTGCTGTCGGCATATACAGCAGATCGCCTTCATCGAGCGGTGGCATGAATTCGCCGCCGAGCTGCGATAGCGGAATCGCTGAGGCGGCTAGCGCTACCACGGCCACACCAATGGCAACCCATGGTCGTCGCAGGGTTGCTTCCAGCAATGGTCGGTACAGCCGGATCAGCACGCGATTGATCGGGTTGGCGTGCTCAGGCGGAATGCGGCCACGAATCAGATATCCCATCAATACCGGCACCAGGGTTATCGACAATCCGGCTGCGGCAGCGATGGTGTAAGTCTTGGTGAAGGCCAGTGGCGAAAATAGTTTGCCCTCCTGTCCTTCAAGCGAGAACACCGGGATGAACGATAGCGTGATGATGAGCAGCGAGAAAAACAGCGCTGGACCGACTTCTGCGGAAGCGGTGGCAATGAGCTCCCACCGCTTGGCCGTCGTGATGGGTTGGCCAGGATGCGCGTGTTCGTGCGCTTCGAGATGTTTGTGAGCGTTCTCGATCATCACGATGGCCGCGTCGATCATCGCGCCAATCGCAATCGCAATCCCTCCCAGAGACATCAGGTTTGCGTTCACCCCTTGGTAGCGCATGACGATAAAGGCGCTCAGCACGCCGAGCGGCAGTGACAGAATCGCCACCAGCGCGCTGCGCAAATGGAACAGGAACACCGCGCAGACCAGCCCGACGATGATGAATTCCTCAAGCAGCTTGTGCGTGAGGTTGTCCACTGCGCGCTCAATGAGCTGGGAGCGGTCGTAGGTCGTTACGACCTCGACACCGGTTGGCAATGAGCGCTTCAGGTCGGCCAGTTTTGCCTTCACCGCTTTGATGGTGGTCAGCGCGTTTTTGCCGGAGCGCATGACGATGACCCCGCCTGTGACTTCACCTTGCCCATTCAGCTCGGCGATGCCGCGCCGCATTTCGGGTCCAATCTGAATCCGCGCGACATCTCCTAGCAGCACGGGTGTACCGGCATCGTTGGTGCGCAGCACGACCTGGCGAAAATCATCGAGCGTGCGCAGGTAACCAGACGAACGGACCATGTATTCCGCTTCGGCTATTTCGACCACCGCACCGCCGGATTCCTGGTTCGCCTTGCTGAGCGCAGCGGCCACTACGGCTTGCGTGATGCCATACGCGCGCAGCTTGTCTGGGTCGAGCACCACCTGATACTGGCGCACCATGCCGCCGATGGAGGCGACTTCGGATACGTCCGGCACGGCCTTCAGTTCGAACTTCAGAAACCAGTCGTTTAATGCCCGAAGTTGCCCAGGATCGTTCTGCCCGGTTTTGTCGATCAGCGCATATTCGTAGACCCAACCGACTCCCGTTGCATCTGGGCCTAGCGCAACGGTTGCACCTGAGGGCAAGCGGCTTTGCACCTGGTTCAGATATTCGAGCACGCGTGAGCGCGCCCAGTACTGGTCAGTTTTGTCGTCGAACAGCACGTAAACGAACGCATCACCAAACGATGAATAGGCGCGGATGGTTTTCGCCCCCGGCACCCCCAGCAGTGTCGTCGTGAGGGGATAGGTCACCTGGTCTTCGACGACTTGCGGTGCTTTGCCTGGGTACGACGCTTTGATGATGACTTGCGTGTCGGACAGATCGGGCAGCGCATCAAGCGGTGTGCGCGCGAGCGAATAGATACCCCACGCCGTCACCAGCAAGGTTGCGAGCAGCACCAGAAAGCGGTTGTGGATAGACCACCTGATAAGACGCGCGATCATTGGGCGCCTCCGGTGGGTTCGATCTTGCTCAACTGGTAACCGTCATCGGATTGCACGAAGAAAAAATGCACGGTTTGACCCGGCTTCACGTCTGGAAATGCCGTTGGCGATGGCTTGCCGAAGGTCATCGTCATCGCACCCCAGCCCAGCGCGGCAACGGGTTGATGTGAAAACGTGATGTCAGTGGCGGTGACCTGTTCGACCTTCCCGGTGGTGTCGTAGGTCTGGGGGGCAGCAGTTGGTGTGCTGGCACCTGCGGAGGGATGACCTTCGAGCTTTGGCAGAACGGATTTCAGGCTCGCTTCCGAGTCGATCAGGAACTGCCCGGAGGCAACAACTTGCTGGCCTTCGGTCAGGCCGCTTCTGATTTCGGTGTCGTCGCCAGTCTCATTGCCGATAGTGACGGCGACAGGCTGCAAGCGTCCATCCGGATTCCTGACGATCACCAATGAGCGCTTGCCTGTCGTGATGACGGCTTCAGACGGAACCATCAAGCGCTGGATCTTTTTCGCGGCACCGATGCGCGCACGCATCAGCATTCCAGGCGTTAGCTTGAGGTCGGCATTGTCGATCTCAAGCCTTGCCTGCAGCGTGCGGCTACTGGTGCTGATGCCCGGCAAAATTTCGCGGATATGCCCGCTGAAATGCTGTTCCGGATCAGCGGAGAACACCGCATCGACACTCATGCCTGGACGAACCTGAAGCACCATGGCTTCCGGGATTTCAACGACGAGCCACAGCCTGCTGAGCCCGGAAATTTTCGCTAGTGTTTGCCCGGGCGAAACCATCGCACCATCACGCACGTTCAGTTCAGTCAGCACGCCGGTTTCTGGCGCAGAGAGCGTGATGTGCGTTTGCGCTTTGCCGGTGCGATCGAGACTGGCAATCACCCCGCTCGGAATCGACAGTGCCCGCATGCGTGCGCGTGACGCTGCAAGCATGGCGCTATCCATGCCGCTCCGTTTTAGCGCCAGATATTCTTCCTGCGGTGCGAGCCAGTCAGGCACAAATAGCGATGCAATCGGCTCGCCTCGTTTGACGTTCTGCATTGGCGCACGGGTGTAAAGGCGCTCGATGTAACCGGTGACGCGTGACTGAACGACGTCTGCTTTCGATTCATCGAACTGCGTCGTACCGACCGCGTCGAAGCCTTCTGCGATTTCTGTGCGACGGACTTTGGCGTAGCGGATGCCCAGGTTCTGCTGCAATCCTGGGTCGATCTTGATGCCGTTCGCGCTGCCCTCGTCAGCGTAGACCGGCTCTAATGGCATGTTCATGAAGGGCGATTTGCCCGGCTTGTCGAAATGCTGCTGCGGCACCATTGGGTCGTGCCAATACAGCACTTTTCGCCCTGTCTTCGGATCGGTTTTGCCGTTGTCGTTGTTGCTGCTGTCGCTAGAGGCTAAAGCCGTCGGCGGGCTACTTTCCGCAGAACGATGCGTGCCGCTGAAGTAGCCGATTCCGATTAACGCAGCGGCGGCAAATGTCATCAAGACCGCACGTGCCAGTGGTTTCTTTTGCATGAGGTTCTCCTTTACTGGCTAACGAGCGTGGCAGCTGGCATCGCAGCGGGCACCACCTGGTACTCGATCTGAGCCCAAGTCTGGGAAACGTCGCGCTGTAGTTCCAGTACCTGAAGCTGAGCATCGAGTTGCGCGCGTCTGGCGGCGAAGCTGTCTGCCAGCGAGCCGGTGCCTGCCTTGTATGCGGCGTTCGTGAGCTGGGTGCGCCGGTTCGCGGCGGGGAGAAGGGATTGCCGCAGATTCTCGATGCGCTCCCGGCCATTGGCGAGCGTTGCCGCCTGGGTGCGGAGATCCGCATCCACCTGACGTTGTGCGTCCTCGTACATCAGGCGCGCCCGGGTGCCGAGTTCTGCTTTTTCGGCGGCATCGCGGTTCTGGCGGTTCTTGCGATTGATTGGCAATGGAATGCTGACGCCAAACGAAACCATGTTCGAGTAATGGCCGCCGCGCTGCTGGTAGCCAAGCTCCCACGTCCAGTTGGGGCTGCGCTCGCTATTGGCCACGGCCGTGCTGGCGTCGGCTAGCGCAATCTCTCGTGAGGCCGCGATCAGCACGGGCTGGACCTCGCGCAGGGCTTCAGGCGGCAGCGATGCAACGTCAGATTGCGGTGCTGGCGGCTCACCGGCGACATCGGAAACGGGCGTTGCCGTCCAGCGCGCCAGGTTGATTAGGGTGTTCTGATAGGTCTGCTGGGCTTTCAGTAACTGGTCCTGAGTCTGTGCCAGCATCGCCTGGGCTTGCACAACATCGTCTGCTGTTGCTCGTGCACCTCGGTAAGAGGCCTTGGTTGCTTCCAGCTCGTGCGTCATGTGGTCGATGAGTTCGCGCTGCAACGAGAGCGCCCGCTTCGCATAGATCGCGTTTAGCCACGTCGTGGCTGTTTGCTGGCGTGTCCTTGTCAGTTGAACCAGGTAGCTGGCCCGCTCGCGGTCCACGACCTCATTCGCCAGCGCGGACCGGAGCCGGCGTTTGGTGCCAGAAACCCATTCCTGGCCGATGCCGATATGGCGCATCGTCATAAAGTCCTGGCCGATGGTGAACCGTTTCGCTCCGTTCACGGGCAGGTTGTCCACGCCAGCCTTCAGCATGGGATCGGGCAACTGGCCAGCCCGCACGGCTGCTTCTGAACTGGCGCGCACCGATGCCTGTGCGGCACCTATCGCCGATGAGTGCTCGGTGGCGGACTGGAGCGCAGCCTCAAGCGTGATGGGAGTTGATTGCGCGTGTGCCGCGATGCTGGCGAGAAACAGTGCGAGTGCGGCAAACAACGCATGTGTGTGCAGTGGTGCACGCCGGGTCGACGACGCGCCAAGAGATGAAGACATGATCTAACTCCAACGGCGGACTCCCACAGGGAATCCACGTCCTGAACGCAGGACGACTCTCACCGCCAACGCGGTGAACTTGTCACAGAGGAATTAGAGGGCGCGCGGCGGCCGCCAGAGTCCGGCCGGTGTACGGATGGAGAGCGACTGCGCGTAATGGAACACGACTGGGCTGGACAGCCCGGCGGGACGGGAAACGCTAGTAGGGGCGACGGGGTGATACAGGCTGCCGATCTGGCATTGCGTGGTGAGCTTGCAGAGGAAGCCTTTGGCTTTGTCTGACTGCGAGGATTGCGTTGTTTCGCAGTTGTGCATGTCTGACGACATGGCGTTGTCATCACCGGCATTCATGCTCATCGGCATCAGACATTCTCCAGTCAGCCCGCTAGCTGCCAGCCCACTGACGGGCAGCACTGCGCAAAGCAACAAGAGGAGTAAGGTCCGGAGAAATTTCATGGCTGAGACGATGATTGAGGCGCCATTCTATCCATGTTTCGTAGTGCTTGTCTGCATTGGTTGCAGCACACAACCAACACTCGAACACAATTCACGATTGCTTCTTGACCTTCCTGCCGTAGGAGGGAATAAGCCTTTTTTACAGCAGTTTTCTAGTGCTATTGGCGAGTAAGCGAATGCCATATAACCGTGCAAAAAAAAGCTAAGCAAGCCGAAATAGAGCGACGCCTCAGCGCTTAAAACTCCACCTTGGCATTCAGAGAGAGTGTTCGCGGCTCGCCTGGCGCGATGTAGTCCGCGTACTGGAATTCCCAGTACCGCCGGTTCAGCACGTTATCGAGCGCTGCGCGCAATGTCACGCCATGACCCGCGATCCGGGTTGAGTAAGTCGCACCGAGATTCATCAACAAATACCCCGGAATATTCAGGCTGGCCGAAGGATTCAGCGAGGTATTGCCAGTGAATTTCGCATCTACACCGAGCTTCAGTCCCGGCACTGCGGCGACGGCGTAATTCACATGCGCAGCCGCGACAAAGCCGGGCGCTCCTGCGACGCGGTTGCCGTTATTGCTTGAGCCGCGCTTGTATTGCGTGGCAATCCACATCAAGTCACCGCCCATGCTCCAGTCGCGTCCCAGACGAAAATCCGTCCCGGCTTCGATCCCCTGGAACACCGACTCCCCATCCTGCACATAGACGTTGGCGCTATTCGCGTACTGCGAGCCACGCTCGATCCTGAATAGCGCCGCACTCGCACTCCAGCGCTCACGTTCGCTTTTCACACCGATTTCGTACTGTTTGCTGCGCAGCGGTTTGAGCAGCTCACCGGAATTGGCGTAACTGGTGCCCACCACCGTGCCTGCTTCCAGCGATTCGACATAGCTGGCATATAGCGTGGTGGTTGGCTCAAGCTTGAACATCAGCGCGACGGTTGGCGTCAGCACGCCGTTTTGCGAGTAAGACGAAGTTGTCGTGCCGTCTAGCGCATAGCCTTTCTGGTCGTAGTTGGTATAGCGCAGCCCCCCCAGCACCGACCAGCGCTGCGTGAGCTGGATCGTATCGCTGGCGAAGATGGCCTTTTGCGTCACATCACTGTTGCGGTAGGTATAAAACCCACTGCCCTCGTAGCGGTTGGTATTCGCCTGGTAAATGTTGCCCACGCCAATCTGGCTATAAAACGTGTTCGCACCGTTATCGTTGTGCTGCGTCTGGTAAGCGCCACCAACCACGATCTGATGACTTAGGGGCCCGGTCTTGACGTTGCCTTCTGCCATGACCTGCCATGTGCCGAACTGATGGCCTTCCTTGCCCCCGTAGCGCGTGTCGTTGTAGTTGCCCGCGCTATCGAGCAGGTAATAGGTGCTTTCATTGCGGTCGCGTGTGCTCTTGCTGAAGCTGTAGGTGCCGCTCACGCTCCAGTCGTCGTTCAGGTTGTAGCGCAGCCCGGTGGTGTAAACCTGCAGATTGGTATTGAGGTGCTGGTCAGGCGTGACGATGGTGCTGCTGCCACCGCTAATGCGTCCCGGTAACGCTGTGCCGGTGTACTGCGCAGCGGAAAGCGCGGTTGTAATTCCGCTTGTATGGCGCTCCTGGTAGAGCGCGCCGAAGGTGGCGCTCAGGTCGCGGGTAATTTTCAGGTCGGCGGCGAGGGAGAACGAATTACGTCTGACATTGCCGTCGTTATATGTTTTGCCTTCCTCATGAGTTGCATTGAAGCGATAGCCCAGCATGTCGTTGGGCCCGACACGGCCACCGAGGTCGAGATGCTCGGACCAGATGCCGGTTGAGTGGTAGCCAACATCGATGCTGCGCACAGGTGTGCTGGAAACCGGCGGCTTGAGTGTCACGTAATTCACCACGCCACCCGGCGCGCCGAAGCCATACATAAAGCCTGAAAGGCCTTTCAGCAGTTCAACTCGTTCAAGCTGTTCGTAGGGCATCGTGATGCCGTAGCCGTTGTACGGCTGACCGTCGATCTTGAAGCCGTTTTGCCAGTCGAGCTGCATGCCGCGCACGGTGACGTAGCTGGCCCACGCGTTGTACGGGTTGCTGTTATCCGAGGCGGACGCATCGCGGAAAAACACATCGCCGAGTTTGCTGGCCTGGCGATCCGCGAGTTGCTCGCCGGTGACGATGGTCGTGGAAAACGGCGTATCGAGTTGTGAGCGAGTGCCCAGCGCGCCGCTGCTGACGTCTTGTTCAAGCGGTGCGTTCGAGTTTTTCCTGCTGTTGATGGTCACGGCGGGCAGCACTTTTTCGCTTGCTGACTTTCGTGTGGTCTGGGTGGTTTCGGCACTGGCTGCCGCATCGGAATCTTGCTGGGCGAAAGCGGCCTGGCTTGCAACGAAAGCCATCAAGGCAGCAAAGCGCAGTGGCCGTATCCGTAGTGCTGCTTTTCCAACTGGGTTGTTCTTGTTTTTTGCTCGCCGGATTGAATTTTTCATCGTGTTGATCCGTTCCCCGTCATTAATTTGTAAATGAGAATGATTCCCATTTTGGCTGGGTGCGAATGATGCCAAAAGGTTGCAAATATGTAAAATGAATTGATGCGGCATTTTGTCGCATAATAAAAGCCTTTCTGGATAAGGCTTTGGCAAATTTCAGCGCAAAGCTGAAAGATTTCAGCCGCGCACCGAAGTCTTGTGAGGCCCACGCCTCACGCATAAGATGCGAACAATTCATCATTAAAGATTGTGAAATTTCTTCTCATGATTCGACTTCCTCTGAGCGCTCCGAAGAGCCGCTTTTTGATGTTTGACGTGCCCGTGCAGCGGGTTATCCAGTGAGGGCGCTGTTCGTTCGGTTGCATCGCTGGCTGGGCGTGGCGACGGCGTTATTTCTGTTCGTCACTGGGCTGACGGGAGCGGTGATCGCGTGGGATCACGAACTCGATGCACTTCTGAATCCGTCGTTTTTTTACGCGCAAACCAGTGGGCCAGCGTTGTCCGCGCTGGAGCTGGCGCAGCGCGTCGAGGCGGCGGATCCACGTCTGGATGTCACGTATTTACCGCTGGGTGTCGAACCAGGGCGAACGTTGCAAATGATGGTGATGCCACGCATCAGTCCGCTGACCGGCCAGCCGTATGAGCTTGGCTTTAACCAGCTCGCCGTCGATCCCGTTACCGGTGCGATTCAGGGACGCCGCGAATGGGGGGCGCTCTCGCTAGCGCGGCTTAATCTGCTGCCGTTTATCTACAAGCTGCATTACTCGCTGCATCTGCCCGCAGTAGGAGGCTTTGAAGTGGGGATGTGGCTGCTCGGGATAGTTGGCATTGCCTGGCTCGTGGATAGCGTGATCGCGTTGCTGCTGTCATTTCCATCGGTGAAGGTGTGGCGCAAGTCGTTTGCCTTCCGGCTGAAGCGCGGCGGCTACGCACTGACCTTCGATCTGCACCGCTCTGGCGGTGTGTGGATCTGGGGGTTGCTGGTGCTGGTGGCGTTGACATCGGTGTCGATGAATCTGGCCGAGCCCGTGGTGCGGCCGGTGGTCGCGGCGTTCTCGCCACTTGCGCCGCTGCCGCTCAAGCAGCCTGAACTGTCACGTGCTGGCGAGCCCGGCAGCATGCCGCTGACACGCGCTGAAATAGTGCAGCGAGCGACGCAGGCGGGCGAGGCCCATCACTTGAAGGCACCACCGGGCGCGCTGTATTACATGCCATGGAGTGGCGCTTATGGCATCGGATTTTTCGCACCAGGCAACGATCATGGCGATGTCGGTTTGGGTAATGCCTGGCTGTACTACAACGGTCATACCGGAACGCTTACCGGGCAAACGATTCCGGGTGAAGGTTCGGCGGGGGATGTGTTCATGCAGGCACAGTTTCCACTTCACTCTGGGCGAATCATCGGTATTCCGGGGCGAATCCTGATGAGTGTCATCGGGCTAGCGGTAGCAATGCTCAGCGTCACTGGCCTGATGATCTGGTTCAAGAAACTGAGAGCGCGCCGTGCAGTGGCCGCTCGTTCACGGCTGGAGCAAAGCGCGGCGGTATCGGGCAGCATGTGACGTCGGGGGGCGCATCCCTCAGCGCTAAAAACACAAAAGCCGTATCCACCAGCAACAGTGGATACGGCTTTTGTTCGCAGCGTTTAACTTACTTCAGCGGTGCGCCATCACGTTCCACCTGAATGGCGGTTGCCGAAACGAATTCCGCCTGAACGCTATCGCCAACCTTTAACCCTTTCAGCGAAATATTGTCTGGCACCTTGAAGGTTTCGGTGCGTGTGGCACCACGCACCGTCATCGTGCGCTGTTTAACGTCCAGCTTCTGGATCGTTGCCAGAATCTGCACGCTATGCGCCGATGCAGTCATGCCATCCGATGCCGGTGTTGTCACCGTCGTGTCGATCCGCTCGCGGATGCCGTTCGATTTAACCTTGTCCGCACGGATCAGCAGCGCGTTGCGATACGCGATGTTGACCGTGTCGCCAATCTGCAGCTTGCTGACGCTGCCGACTTCCGGATTGATCTGAACCATCATCAGGTTGCCGCGTGGACCGCGCACGGTAGCACTGTTCGAAATGGCGTCGATGCCCACCACGGTTGCGGTCACCCGTGCGGCTGCTTCAACGCCGATGGGTTCTGGCGCTGCGGCGGTGCTGGATGCCGCGCTTTGAGCGAATACCGGTGCTGCGCCGAACATCGTGAGCGCCAGTGCTGCAGCCACTGCGGTAGCGCATTTCTGGATACCGTTGTTGCGATTTGCCATGTTTTGCTCCTTCATGAGATTGCACTTCAATAGCGAATCAAGGATCTGCCGCGAGAGCCGCATCAGATGCTTCATCGCCCAGTTGGGTTGAATCAGTTACCTCACCAACAACGCTGTGTTACTTGAACGTGGCACTTACCGACAATTCGACCGCATTGCCTTTAGGGCGGTTGCTCACCGCGAATTCATTAATCCATTTCAGGGTGGCGGAGACCGGCGTCTGGCTAATTTTCCCCGCCCACGTTAGCACTGGGCCTACACCGACAGAATGTCCACGAGCGCCCCCGGTGAGATCAGCGAGCCCGCCAGAATCGTCACCAATCTGCTGAATCCAGCCGCCCGCGACCCCCACGCCCCAGCCGTTCTTGAAGCGCTTGAGTGCCAGCAGATCGAGCACGCTTAAAGGGGCGTTGTGATAGTGAGTGTCGCTATTTGCGGTGTAGAACTCGACGCCGTAATTCACCGACAGTTCGATATCGTGCTTCGGCAATAGTTTGGTGTACGCAATGGTCGGGATGAACGTCCACGTGTTCTGCCCGGCATTTGCCAGACGGCTGGTGGTGTATGCCCCGGTGGGCGCATACATCTGCACGCTGAATGCAATGTGATCGGTTTGCGTCAGGTGATAGCCCGCGACCACGGGGGTAAAGAAGATGTCAGCGAACTGCGTGCCGTGATCGTCTGGCAGCTTGCCATGGAACGACGAGACCGAGGTGTACTGAACCGGCACGCCAAACGACGAGGCGAAGTTCCAGCCTGCGGCGGTGATGCCCCAGGTTTTCACCATATTGGCGATGGTGTACACCACATGCTCATTCAGTCCAGCCGATACGGTGCCCGCTATCGGCAGACTTTTTTCCGCACCGAGCGAGCCTTCGTAATAGATCGACGTAAAGGAAACAATCCAGTCTGACGTGGCGGGAACGACACCGGCGTAAGGCGTGATTTGCATGCCGGTGATGGGCCGGCCGACGCCGCCTTCGGTGGCAAACACCGGTGTCGCGCAGGCTAGCGCCAGGCCGGTAGACAGCAGCGAAGTCAGCCGTGCTGGCCAATGGCGACGACGCGAATGCGCAGTCCAGCTTGGGTTCATGACAGCCTCATCTTGTAGCTTTTGCCAGGGAGTAACGCCGCGTGCCATTTATTGCACCTGATTGACTGGCGGTGGCGTCCAACTGCCATCGAGTGTTGCAGCTTGCGGCCAGTAAGCGCGGATGTACAGCGAAAATGCTTCGCCAGCGGGTGCTGGCAGCCAGTTCGAACGCTTGTCTGCTGCGGGGGCGGTGCTTTGCACATAGAGCGTGAGCGAGCCGTCGGCGTTGTACTTTAGATCCTTATTCTTGGTACCGAGCGAGTAACGCTTGAGTTCATTCGGCGCGAAAAAGTGATGCTGGTTATACAGCGTCAGCGACCAGAAACCTTTGACCGGGGGCAACTGGCCTTTGGCAAAGGTCACTGTGTAGGCATGGCTGCCATTCAGTTTTTGCCTGGCTGCATCAGCGTCCAGATAGAAGTATTTGGTTTCCTGCGGCTGATTGACAAAGATGTTCGAACGCGCAACCGCGGTGCGGGTGAAGTAGTCCGTGCCGAAGCGCGCGCCATTGGTAATGGTGGTCCAGTTCGCGGGCAGCGACTGGCCATAGGTGCTGAAGTTGAAGAGTGGATTGATGAGGCCGGCTTCAGTCTTTTGCGCTTCATCGGTAATCGCAGCCTTGAGCGCCGGGTCGCGTTTGGCCGCTGCCAGCAGCGCGCGTGCCTGGGTATACAACGCCTGTTCGCCCGCTTGCGGCGGCGTGGCGTCAAGCACGGCGGGCAGCTCATCGAAGAAAGTTTGAGGATCAACCCATTTGATCTCAGCGGCCCCAGCATCACTCGTTGGGAAGCTCGGTAACTTGCTCCAGTCGGTAGTTTTCATCCGGCCATCGAATTCCGCCAGCGGATAAGCGTTGACTTGATTGATGACGCTTTGAATTGCTTTGCGGTCTTCGGCCGTGTCATCCATGAAGACGCGAGGAAGAAGCGTGCCGACTCGTGTGCTTGAGCGGAACACGGCTTTGATTCCGGGCGGCGTCTGGCCTTTCCAGGTGGGGCCGACCAGCAGATAGAACCCCGGCTTGGTGCCATACATCTTGCCAAGCTGAATAAAGCCATCGGTGCGGCCATCGACGGCCTGATAGACCCAGAAGCGCGAGCCAAAATCCGGCACTTGCACGACCACAGGCGACTGGTCGAGATCAAGAATGGCTGAGCCGTACACCACATCCTGGTTCGGGCAAGCGACGAAACGCTCTTGCGCGTCGATATAGTCGTGCAGCATCGAAAGCCGGTTTGGCGGGCCAACAGGCACTGTGCCGCCATTGAGTCCCGGCACAGGAACCTTCTGCATCGCTAACAACCGGTTGTAAAGATTGACGATGGGCCAGGCCCAGAAGTAGGTCGAACGCGCGACGAGCCGTGCGTAATCTTCCGTGATGATGTCGCCCGCGACTGGGCCGGGTACGGCCGCTGCGGGGGTGCTTGTCACGGTAGCTGGCGCGCGGCTATCGGCTTGGGCCAGCATCGGGCTTGCTAGCGAGGCGAGAAGGGCGGTGGTGGCCCAGGCTGCAGTGGTTTTATTCATGTGCTTGGCTCGGAAGTATCTACGCGTATGCGGCAGGGTCAGTGTTTTTGCGGTAGCGAGGCAGTCCAGCAGCAGTTCAGCGCGGCTGGGCCTGGGCTATACAGATGGGCAATCACGCCACGCTGATGAGGAAACTATTTGCCGAAGGTCATTTTCAATCCGGCGAACACCTGCCATCTAGGCACGCCTGCACCGGAATGGGCGACGGAGTATTGCGGTTCGATGAACGCGTTATAGATGGTCGAGCCGCCTTTCCATGCCTTGCCTGCACCGAGCCCGACAGGGATGTAATAGCTGCCGTGCTGAAGATCGAAAGTCCAGGTTCCGGTTGAGCGGATATACCAGCCGCCTGGCAGATTGAAGATGCCAAATGGTTGCGCTGTGAGCGACTGAACGGTGGGGCGGCTGCTTTGCCCCGCGAACGAATGCTGCCATTGCACGAGCGTGCCCAACAGCCGGGCCTTGCTTGCGCTAACGACGATTGCGGCCAGTCCCGCCTGCCATTTGCCGGTGCCTAATGATGGATCGGTCGCGGTGGGCATGGTCACGAGCGGGCCGACGCCTAGTTGCACCTCGCCCTCGCTCAGCAGAAAAATATCGAACAGGTTGATATCGCCCAAGCCGGTGTTGTAACCACCGTTTGGATCAGGCCGCGTGCTCACTGGAATCGTGGCACGGAAAATCTGCGGCACGCCAATCGGGCCCATTGGCCCGACGGGGATGGTTGGACGTAGCAGCAGGTCATTGGTGTGTGCGCCAACGCCAAACAGGCTGGGCACAAAGAAATTCTGAATATTAAATGAGGCAGCGAGGTTCAACGGATTATTGCTTTGGTTTGCCGCATCGGCTGTGGTCTGGGCCTGTGCATTGCCGCTGAGAAAAACAGCAGGAATTAGCCAGAAAAAGAAGCGCAATAACAGTGCAAATTTATTCATATGTCACTCAGAGGGTTGTCAATCAAAGCGAACAAATTTTTGTTTTTGACAGATAGAAACGTAATTAAGCGAAGGGAGGTGACACAGACAGATGCGACTCTACCCGTTACATAGCGCCGCCAAAAATGAGGAATAGAAAATCGAGTGGAGCATTGCATTTAATGCCAGTCGAGGTAATGGCCAGTGCAAGCAAACGCGCAACTGACCGGAATTGGCAAGAAACGCCCCATTAGGTCCTTCTATTCTTTCCGGCAGAGCGCCGGATGCTGGCGAAATTAATGGCGAAAATTGTTGCGAGTTTGTGTCGAATGCTAGCAGAGGACTGTATATAAACCAAGAGGTAGTCGTAAAAAATAAAATTCCCACTGATTGTGTGGCGCTTGTGTGTCGACACAAAAATTTATTCGCAAAGGCGCTGTTATTTCGGATGAATTTGGCAGTGGGATTTATATTTTGGACATCAATCTATCGGGCATATTTATATGGGGTGAAGTTTACTGGTTGTGGATGTGTGCATGGACATGTTTTGCCATATAAAAATAAATTCTGCTTTTGATTTAGGTGGCATTGAATTTGGAATCTGGCTGAGGTAGATGTGGAATATTTAGCATCGCAAATTTATTCACGAATTAACAGCGTGAAGCGCGAGGAATTTATAGCGGCTCTGGACGGGCTGATTCAGCGAGGTGGATTCGTTGTTCCAGATGGCGCAAAAATTAATCTTTTCCTCAGGTAAGCGAAATATTTCTCTTCTTGCGTGCTGATACGCAATCGTTCCGATTGCGCTGTCATTAGGTGGCGATCGGCTTTCTGCAAGGGGGCTCCTCATGGTTTTTGGAATACCCGCGGAGAGAGTGCAGCTACGCTTCGGTTCCGAAAATCAATGGTAGTAATTTCAAATAGGAATGTTTGTGATGACGAAATTCACGCGCCTGGCGCTTGTGGCGGCCATTAGCGCCAGTTTTGGTACGGCAGCTTTTGCTTTGGAACATGGTTCATGGTCGTATGGCGGTAATACTGGGCCACATGAATGGTCGCAACTCAGCGAAAAAAACAAGCTGTGTCAGAGCGGTCTGCAACAGTCGCCGGTTTCACTTAAGAGCAAAAAAGCGAAGAAGGTCAAAGCCACCGATATCAAACTTGAATACCGCGATAGCGCTGCGAAGATGGTCAATAATGGCCACACGATTGAAGTCGATTTGCCGGGTGATGGGAACGATATCAAGATTAAGGGCGATAGCTACGAGCTTGCACAGTTTCATTTCCATACGCCAAGCGAACACGAATTGGACGGCAAGCACTTCCCGATGGAACTCCATATGGTGAACAAAGACCATGACGGCAATATCGCCGTGATCGGCGTGTTTATCCGTGAGGGCAAGGAAAACAAGGCACTGGCCTCGCTTTTCTCAAAGCTGCCTGGTAAGGGTGCGGATGGTGTTGCCGTGCGGATTAATCCGGCAGATCTGTTACCAGCCGATCACAAAGGCCTGTTTTACACCGGCTCGCTGACCACCCCTCCATGCACAGAGAACGTTCACTGGCTGGTGCTGGAAGAGCCGATCGAAATGTCGGCAGAGCAGATTCAGGCATTCCGCAAGGAGTTTCCTGATAACCACCGTCCGGTGCAGCCGTTCAATGGCCGCAAGACAGTCGAAGAAGACAATGCGCTTTAATCCCATGGGTTTCTGATCCTGACGCGTGCCGGTCTTGGGGCTGGCACGCATCGATGATCGCGCGATGACAAAGATTGCAGACAGTTTTAATGCAGAATTCAGCGAATAAATCGCACCGGGAAAGCAGACCGAAAGAAATCTGTTCCCGTAAAAATACAGTGTGACTAGCCACGGATGACAAAGCCTGAATGCTGCGTGATACTGCCGCAGCGGTGAGCCGCAAGATATAAATCGCAATGGCATGTTCACCGTTTCAGCGGCTTTATTCACATTAACGAATGTTGTCCAGTTGGGGAGTTACTCATGCAGAAAATCATCGCCTCGCTTATTACTACGATCGTCGCGCTGGGGTCGATTCAGGCCTTTGCCCAGGCATCGGATGCAGCAGCACCTGCGGCTGCTGCTAGCGCGGCTAAGCCGAAGCATTCTCACAAACATCTGAAAACGCACGGCAAGCGTGCGAGCGTTTCGGAAGCTGCGTCGGCTGCTGGGACGAACGACAAAGGCGCACCGCAATAACGCGCTGGCAGGACATGGATGACCGCGGGAGTATTCCCGCGTGATGAACGCCCAATGAAATTCATTGGGCGTTTTGCATTCTGGGCGAGGCTTGAAGTTGAAGCCGCGCAAGGGGAAACGTGCGACTTGCTGCGGGAGACGGCGAGCAACGCTGGGAGGATGGCTGGCATCTGGAGCACGCAGCCGCAGCCACCGCCGCTTGACGCCTTATATCTATGGCCTCTTACGCGGCTTTGTCTCCCAGTCCACGTTGCAGCACTTCACTCAGCAAACCGGTCATTCCTTCCGGATGTGATGCAGCGAGTGTTTTGAGCTGTTCGACCAGATTCACATTGAGCTTGCAGGCGAAGGGCACGAGCCCTTGCGCTTGATCTGCCCGGCGCTGTTCGCGGCGATCAATTTTGGGCGCTGCTGCGCCTTTGCCATAACGGTCGGCGCTGTCCTGCTTCATGGTCTGATTGAGTTTGAGTGCCTTGTTTTTTTCAAGGTCGGTTTTTTTCATTGCCATAAGAAATATCTCTGTTATCTCAGTTGAAAGTCAGCCCGCATTGTACGCACCGCATTGCATCCTGCGAAAACCGTATAGAACTTGGCGTGGGCGCGCCGCCAGGGTGCTCGCAACGAAATGCTAAAGCCAGCGCATAATCCCGCTCTTATCTCATATTTGGCGTTGGGTCTCATGAGCTTGCATACGTGGTGGCTATTTGCTGTAACGGTATTTGTGGTTTGCGCGATTCCTGGTCCGAACATGTTGCTCGTGATGACACATGGCGCGCGTCATGGTTTGCGCCGCTCCAGCGCGACGATGGCGGGTTGCCTGTCCGCGTTGATTCTCATGGTGTCGGTTTCGGCAGCTGGGCTGGGTGTGTTTTTGCAGGAATGGCCTGCCACGTTCAACGCGCTGCGTCTGGCGGGGGCGGCCTATCTGGTCTATCTGGGCATCAAGACCTGGCGCGCCAGGACTGACGTTGTGACGCCGGTTAATACAGCAACGGCAATGACAACGGGTATGGCGGCAGCAAGGTCAGCCCATTCACGTGTTGCACTTTTTCGTCATGGCTTTCTGGTGGCGAGCAGCAATCCGAAAGCGATTTTGTTTGCCGCCGCGTTACTGCCCCAGTTCATTGATACCGGACGGCCGGTGCTGGCGCAGTTCGGTGTTCTGGTTATCACGCTCGCGGTGGTGGAAGTGAGCTGGTATCTGGTTTATGCCGGTTTCGGTGCGCGCATTGGCGTTGCGCTCAAGAGTCAGCGGGTGGCGAAAGCATTCAACCGGCTGACAGGGGGTGTGTTCGTGGGGTTCGGCGCGGTGATGGCACTGGTGCGGCATTGAGGCGAATCGTAGCGGGGGAGACAAGGATAATATTGATATGTTGCATTGCACAATATCTTTTGCTATATTCCTTTTCGTCTCCTCCATGTCTTCTCTGATATGGATTCAGCCCGCCAACTATGGCGGGCTTTTTTTATCTGATCTTTTCTGGCCTGGATGCGTTTAGTTGCCGCAACACCTGTAAGGCTGTCTTCAGGCGTTGCCGCATTGGCTCTGGCCTAGTGTTTTAAGCCACGGTCTTCATCTGCTCCGATACAGAGATTCATGCACTGTATGGCCGCACCTGATGCGCCTTTGCCCAGGTTATCGAGCCGGGCAACGGTAACGAATCGTTCTTCGTTGCCGAAGACGAACAAATCGACCCGGTTGGTCCCGTTATTGGCTTGCACATCGAAAAAGCCCTCGTCCAGGTTTGCCTCGGCATTGAATGGCGCGACCCTGACAAATGCTTCGTTGGCGTAGTACTGCGCAAATAGCGCTTGAACGGCTTGTGGCGTTACCGGCTGAGCCATCTGGCTGGATGAAAAATAGGTTGTAACTGCTAACCCCTGATAAAAGTTGCCGACGATCGGGGTGAATACGGGCGGTTGTAGCAGCCCCGTATGGGCGGCCATTTCCGGCAAATGTTTGTGCGTCAGGCCAAGCGCATACGGGCGAGGGCTGTCGAGCCGTGCATCGTTCTTCGCTTCGTAATCGGCGATCATTTTTTTGCCGCCACCGCTGTAGCCCGTGATGGAGTAGCTGTGCGCCGCGAATGCAGGGACGATCAGGCCTGCTTCAACCAGCGGGCGCATGGCCAGCACGAAGGCGGAGGCATGACAGCCAGGCACGGCGATGCGTTTGGCATGACGGATTCGTTCGCGCTGGGCGGGTGCCAGTTCGGGCAGGCCATAAGCCCAGTCGGCACTGGTACGAAACGCGGTGCTGGCGTCGATCAACACGGTGTGCGGGTTATCGACGAGCGCAGCGGATTCGCGCGAAGCTGTATCCGGCAGGCATAAAAATGTTACGTCTGAGGAATTGATGAGGCGGCGACGCTCACCGAGATCTTTGCGTTTGGCATCGTCGATCCGCAAGATTTCGACGTCAGTGCGCGGCGACAGGTATTCGAATATTTTCAGGCCGGTGGTGCCTTCCTGTCCGTCGACAAAAACTTTAGTGCTCATTTCGGTCTCGCTGGTTTAGCTGGCGTGCAAGGGTAACGGGGATGCTGGAGCGCCATTCTAAAACCTCGTTGTGCAATATGGGTAAAAGAACATGACCGGGGCAAGTGTCTACCCTTGTCACGCCATTAGCCTGGCAAGGGTTTTAGCATGGCAGCGTGTGACAGCACGGATGGATGTGGTGCCAGTCTAGATCCAGGTTTTCGCCGGCGAATTCACAGAAAATTGATATCGCCAGTAAAATAACGCCCGGCAACGGCCGTTATAGATAGATAACCCTGGTATGAATGTGGGTTTGTGTAATGAACTGAGCGCGCTGTTGTAAAAGCGGGCTTGGGTCGGGCAGTAGCAGTTGAGGTGACCTTGGACGAAATGCCGTGATCTTGCGGCATATACATTTGGGTCAGTAAGGCCATAGCGGAACGGCAGATCATCGGGGGGATGAATGGCACCGATGCAGCTCCTGTGAATGGCTGCAGTTTGTGGCAGTTGCCCGGCTGAGCACACATGGCCTGATGCAATCAGCATGGCTGTTGGCTCCGGTTAGCTCCATGATCGCGCGCCTTAAGCGTTAGCGCGGCAACGGTCTTCGTGAAATAAGTAGACCTCGGATGACACAGAGTGAAATCGGCTATAGTCGGACGAGCCGCATGCACGATGGAGTCGCAAGCAAATTAACAAATTTGAAACTTAGAATAGCTGCATGACTGAAGTATTGGGGCGTCGGTTATCGGTTGAAGGGAGTGCAATGCCAGATCCAGTCAGGGTCGTAGTAGCCGATGATCATCCGGTGATTTTATTTGGTGCAGAGCATGCGCTGCTTAAGTTTCCAGGAATCGAGGTAGTTGCGCGTGCGCGCCAGTCCACCGAGTTGGTCAAAAATACTGCAAACAGTGCCGTGCGATGTTTTAGTCACGGATCTCGCTATGCCTGGTGGGCAATTTGGCGATGGTTTGCCATTGATTGGCTATTTACGCCGGAATTTTCCTGTATTGCCTATCGTGGTGCTGACCATGCTGGAAAATGCAGCTTTGCTCAAGCGTTTAAATGATTTAGGCGTGATTTCGGTTGTCAATAAATCTGATGACTTAAGTCATATCGGCCTGGCCGTGCAGCATGTCTGTCGCAATATTGAGTACATGAGCCCGTCGGTTAAAACTTCGCTTGATGCATTGCGCATGAATGCCGGTGGCAAAAATGACGAAGTCATTTTGTCCCGGCGTGAACTGGAAGTGGTGCGACTGTTTGTTTCAGGGATGACGATCAAGGAGATCTCTGAGCAGCTCAACCGGAGCATCAAAACCATCAGCACGCAAAAAAATACAGCGATGCGCAAGTTGGGTCTGGACCGCGATTCCGAATTGTTTCAGTACGCGCAAAGCAACGGCCTGGCCAATTTGTCGTCATCTAGCGATGGTGACTAACGCCACCACGCGATAGCCCGGCTAGCAATCAGGCAACGGCACAGCACAAGGCCACCTGTCATGCATGATGACAGGTGGCCTTGTTGTTTGTTGGTGGCGCTCTGCGCGCGTTTCTTGCGGCTACGCTGAAACGGATCGAGCCGCAGTGCGCTTACTTGGGCGAGGTGGTGCCGCCATGGGCCGCTGACCATTCAGCGGGTGCGTGCAGGAACTTCTCCACTTCATCGAGCACTTTGGTGTCGAAATAACCCGAGGCCTTCGCTACCCGCAACACATCCCACCAGGTGGCCAGCGCGTGCAGATCGACGTCGATGTCTTTCAGCACCGATACGCTTTCTTTGAAGATGTTGTAGTGAAACAGCACGAAGCAGTGGTTCACCGTCGCGCCTGCTGTACGCAATGCGTTGATGAAGTTGATCTTGCTGCGGCTATCGGTGGTCAGGTCTTCAACCAGCAGCACGCGCTGGCCTTCGGTTAGCAACCCTTCGATTTGTGCATTACGGCCAAAACCTTTGGGCTTCTTCCGCACGTACTGCATCGGCACCATCAAACGGTCTGAGAGCCATGCCGCAAATGGAATGCCTGCAGTCTCGCCACCTGCGACAGCATCAATTTGCTCATAACCAACATCACGCAGGATCGTGGCCTCTGCCATTTCCATCAGGCCACGTCGAACGCGGGGATATGAAATCAGCTTGCGGCAGTCGATATAGACCGGGCTGGCCCAGCCAGAGGTGAAAATGTAAGGTTTGTCCGCATTGAAATGTACAGCCTGAACCTCCAGGAGCATTTTCGCGGTGGTGTCGGAGATCGTCTGACGATCGAAGCCTGTCATGAGGGCAATCCTTGGATTTTGAAAGCGGAAGGAGGCACGCAGCCCGGCACGTGGCCCGATGGGCAAGCCAGGTGACGATGTGCTGTGAGGTGCTGCCGGGTGTAGTCAGGACAGGGCGGGGCCAACCCGCCTGCCAAGCCTATGCCAGGCGCGTAGCCCAGCAGTTTACCCGATTCAGCCGGGGCCGACGAGGCGTTCCACAGCCGTCCAACGCTATATCGGGACTGTGCTACTTGGTATTTCAGCGCCCTGGGAGGGCCTGTGCGCGGTGTACACTGGCCGCCCCGCAAAAGCTCTGCGCTGTCTTGTTTGCCGCTCAGTGTCGCCGTCGCGCCCAACCGGCGCGAGCGTGACCCGGTCGCAGTCGATTACCCCTTCGATCCTTGCAAGCAATGTATTCAGCCACGAGCAGGGCTTTATCTACTTACGTCTCGCAGGCTAAAACATGGACGAACAACTGAAGCAAAGCGCTCTCGCGTATCACCAGAACCCGAAACCAGGCAAGATCTCGGTCACGCCAACCAAGCCACTGTCGAACCAGCTCGATTTGTCGCTGGCGTATTCGCCGGGGGTTGCGGCGGCATGCGAGGCGATATTTGCCAATCCCCTCGACGCGCAAAAGTACACCTCGCGCGGCAACCTGGTGGGCGTGATTACAAACGGCACGGCGGTGCTCGGGCTCGGTAATATCGGGCCGCTGGCAGCCAAGCCAGTAATGGAAGGCAAGGGTTGCCTGTTCAAAAAATTCGCGGGTATCGACGTGTTCGATATCGAACTGGACGAATCTGATCCGGACAAGCTGGTCGATGCGATCGCCATGCTGGAGCCCACGCTAGGCGGGATCAATCTCGAAGACATCAAGGCACCTGAGTGCTTCTACATCGAGAAAAAGCTCCGTGAGCGGATGAAGATCCCGGTGTTCCACGATGACCAGCATGGGACGGCGATTATTGCGTCAGCCGCGATCCTCAATGGTTTGAAAGTCGTTGGCAAAAAGCTCGATGAAGTGAAGCTGGTGTGTTCCGGCGCGGGTGCTGCGGCGATCGCCTGCCTTGATTTGCTGGTGCATCTGGGGCTGTCGAAAAAGAACGTGTTGGTTGCTGATTCAAAAGGCGTGATTTACGAAGGGCGGGGCAATCTCGATCCTTCCAAAGAACGTTATGCCGCTACAACCGAGGCGCGCACGCTGGCCGACGCAATTCGCGGCGCCGATGTGTTTCTTGGCTGTTCCAGCGCTGGCGTGCTGAAGCCCGAGATGGTCATGGAGATGGGCACGCAACCATTGATCCTCGCGCTGGCCAATCCCGAGCCTGAAATCCGTCCTGAAGATGCGAAGAAGGTCCGTCCTGACTGCATCATCGCCACGGGCCGTTCGGATTACCCGAATCAGGTCAACAACGTGCTGTGTTTTCCTTTCATCTTCCGCGGCGCACTGGACGTTGGTGCGACGACGATTACCGAAGAGATGAAACTGGCATGCGTGCGCGCAATCGCTGAGCTGGCGGAAGAAACCGATCAGGGCGATGAAGTAGCCAAAGCATATGAAGGTCATTCGCTCGAATTCGGTCCGGAATATCTGATCCCGAAGCCGTTTGATCCACGTCTCATCATCAAGATTGCGCCTGCCGTGGCGCAGGCGGCGATGGATTCGGGCGTGGCCACGCGTCCGATCAAGGACATGGATGCCTACCGCGAAGAACTGGGCACGACGGTGTACCGCACTGGCATGGTGATGCGGCCGGTATTCGCCGCGGCGCGGGAGCAGGTTGCGCGCATCGTGTTCGCCGAAGGCGAGGACGAGCGCGTGCTGCGCGCTGCGCAGTTTGTGCTACTGGAAAAAATTGCCCGGCCAATCATCATCGGCCGCCCTGCGGTGGTGGAGATGCGTCTGAAGAAGATGGGCTCGAAGCTGCGCTGCGGCGAAGACTTCGAAATCGTCAATCCTGAGGACGACCCGCGTTACCAGAAATGCTGGCAGGAATATCACGAGATTGGCGCGCGCGAGGGGGTCACGCCCGAAGTGGCGAAAGCAGCGATGCGCAAGTTCAACACGCTGATTGGTGCGATCCTGGTGCGCCTGGGCGATGCGGACGGCATGATCTGCGGCATGATCGACACGTACCACAGCCATTTGAAGCTGATTGAGCAGGTGCTGGGCAAGGCGGACAACGCGCAGAGCCTCGCGGCGATGAACCTGCTGATGTTGCCAGGACGCAATCTGTTTATCTGCGATACCTACGTGAATGAACTGCCGAGTGCTGAGCAACTTGCTGACATGACCGTGCTGGCTGCGCGGGAAATCGAAAAATTTGGCATCACGCCGAAGGTCGCATTGCTGTCCAATTCGAATTTCGGCAGTGCGCCATCAGCGTCTTCGCAGCGGATGGCAGCGGCACGCAAGCTGATCGTGCAACGTGCGCCAGGCCTCGAAATTGACGGCGAAATGCATGGTGATGCGGCGTTGTCTGAAGCGGTGCGCAAGGCGGCATTCCCAGGTTCGGCGCTGACTGGCGAAGCCAATCTGCTCATCATGCCGAACGTCGAAGCGGCAAACATCACCTACAACCTGCTGAAGATGATCGGCGGTGATGGCGTAACGGTTGGCCCATTCCTGCTCGGCGTAGAAAAGCCGGTGCATATCCTGACGCCCGCCGCTACGGTGCGACGCATCATCAACATGACGGCTGTCGCAGCCGCTAACGTTCGCGCAAGCTAATTAGCTGCTGCGCCTGCTGCGGCCTGGTGCGTATGGCTGGAAGCAGCAACGGGAACGCAGGTGCTTTGAACGGTGGTCCAGGTTGGAAGAAAGCGCCATGGAAGACTATTTCCATGGCGCTTTTTACTTTTTATTGTGTTGCTTGTGCGAGCACTTGCCGCAAAGCGTCATGCCGCGTGCCGCGCATGGCCTCCGCCAGGTGCTCTCCAGCGGAGTAGCAACGCGTGCCATTTAACGCGCACCACGCTTAGGTTGTGATCTTTCACGTGACCATAGCCGCGGATTTCATCGGGCAGACTGGCCAGTTCGATCGCCAGTGGCACCCGTTCAGCATTCAGGCTGCCCAGCAGCTCTGCCACGAGAGCCTCGTATTCGCCGATCAGCGCGCGTTCAGTGCGCCGCTCCGCCGTATGGCCGAAAGGGTCTAGCGGGCTGCCGCGCAGGAATTTCAGCTTGGCCAGCACCCGGAACACGTTTAAAAGCCACGGCCCGTATTGCTTTTTCACTAGATGCCCATGCGCATCTTTTTTCGCCAATAACGGCGGCGCGAGATAGAACTTCAGCTTCCAGTTGCCTTCGAACTGCGCTGCAAGTTTTTCGATGAAGGCTGGATCAGCATGAAGACGCGCGACCTCATACTCATCCTTGTAGGCCATTAGCTTGTACAGATTGCGTGCGACGGCTTCGCTCAGCGGTTCGTGCGGGGTGCCGCTAGCATCGGGTGGGTTCAGGGCGCGCTCGACGGTACGAACCCGCTCGATCAGCGCACTGTAGCGTTGCGCATAGGCGCTGTTCTGATACGCAGTGAGCGCCGTGACGCGCGTGGCGATCAGCGTATCCAGCGCTTTCCGGGTATGCAACGTGATGACGGTCGCACTGTTCTCTGCTCTGGAAGCGCCGCTGGCCGCGGCAGCCATGCGTTGCACGGCCGCTGGATCATGTGCCGTGCGCCGGCCCCATTCGAATGCGGCGAGATTCTTCTCGACTTGCACTGCGTTGAGTTCGATGGCGCGTACCAGTGACTGGCAGGCGAGCGGCACCCAGCCTTTTTGCCATGCATAGCCCAGTACAAATGGATTCGTATAAATCGCGTCACCCAGCAGCGTGACGGCGAAGTGATGGGCGTCAACGCTATCGACGTTGGCGTCGCCCGCCGCCAGTTTCACGTCGGCTTGCGCGTTTGAGCCAGGAAAGCGCCAGTGCGGATTTTTGATGAATTCGGCTGTTGGTGTCGGTGCGCTATTTAGCACGACACGGGTCTGGCCGAGCTGCATCCGCGACAGGCATTCATTACTGGCACTCACAATTGCATCGCAGCCAATCACGAGCCTTGCATCACCCATGGCAATGCGCGTCGCGTGGATCTCCTCAGGCTGGTTGGCGATCTGCACATGGCTCATCACGGCCCCGCCTTTTTGTGCGAGCCCGGTGACATCGAGCACCGTGACACCCTTGTTTTCCAGATGGGCCGCCATCCCAAGCAGCGCGCCGATGGTCACGACACCCGTACCGCCGACGCCTGTCACGAGCACACCGTAAGGTCGTTCAATCACTGGCAGGCTGGGCTCAGGCAGGGGCGGCAGCGCGTCGTAGCCGATTCCGGACGCCGCGCGGGGTTTACGTAACTGGCCGCCTTCGACCGAAACAAAGCTCGGGCAAAACCCTTTCAGGCAGGAAAAGTCCTTGTTGCAACTGGACTGGTTAATTTGCCGCTTGGTGCCGAATTCGGTTTCGAGCGGCTCTACCGATAGGCAGTTCGATTGCACCGAGCAATCCCCGCAACCTTCGCAGACTGCCGGGTTAATCACGACGCGCTTAGCCGGATCTGGATACGCACCGCGTTTGCGGCGGCGGCGTTTTTCGGTGGCGCAGGTCTGGTCGTAGATCAAGATCGTGGTGCCAGCGATCTCGCGGAGTTCACGCTGCACGTCATCTAGCTGGTCACGGTGATGAATCGTCACACCCGGCGCGAGCTGGGTGGTGCTGTGGTATTTCTCCGGCTCGTCGGTGACGATCACGATTTTTGTAGCACCCTCAGCGGCCAGCTGATGCGAGATCTGCGGCACGGTTAACACGCCGTCAACAGGCTGGCCGCCGGTCATCGCCACGGCGTCGTTATAGAGAATCTTGTAGGTGATGCTGGTTTTGGACGCGATGGCGGCGCGAATCGCCAGCAAGCCCGAATGAAAATACGTGCCATCGCCCAGGTTGACGAACACGTGCTTGTCGTCAGTGAACGGTGCCTGCCCGATCCACGCAACGCCTTCACCGCCCATCTGGCTAAACGTGCTTGTGCTGCGATCCATCCAGAGCGTCATGTAGTGACAGCCGATGCCAGCCATCGCGCGGGAACCGTCGGGGACATTGGTCGAGGTGTTATGCGGGCAACCGGAGCAAAACCATGGCTTGCGTTCCGCTTCGACGCGCGGCAGCGCCAGCGCGCGCTCTTTGGCCTCGATCACTGCGATGCGTGTGGCAATGCGGCTGCGCACATCGGCGGGCAGATCGAATTTGCTTAGCCGCGTGGCAATCGCTTTGGCGATGATGGCGGGAGACAGCTCGTAGTGCGCAGGTAGCAGCCAGTTGCCCATCGGGACGGACCATTCGCCACCGGCCCCGTCTTTTTCATCGAATTTGCCGTAGACCCGTGGCCGTTGCGTATCAGGCCAGTTGTACAGCTCTTCCTTGATCGCGTATTCGAGAATCTGGCGTTTTTCTTCGATTACCAGAATTTCCTCCAGCCCACGGGCGAAGGCCTGCGCGCCTTGGGCTTCGAGTGGCCAGACACACCCCACTTTGTAGAGACGAATGCCAAGGCGAACACAGGTTGCGTCATCAAGACCGAGGTCGGCGAGCGCCTGACGCACATCGAGATATGCCTTGCCGGCTGTCATGATGCCGAAGCGCGCCTGAGGTGAGTCAATCTCCACCCGGTCGAGCTTGTTGGCCCGCACATAGGCGAGTGCCGCATACCATTTGTAGTCAAGCAGACGGGCTTCCTGCACCAAGGGCGGATCGGGCCAGCGAATATTCAATCCGCCGTCTGGCATGGCGAAGTCGTTGGGTAAAACGATTTGCAGGCGATGGGGATCAATGTCGACTGAAGCAGAGGACTCGACCACATCCGTCACGCACTTCATCGCAGCCCAAA
Source organism: Paraburkholderia bonniea (assembly GCF_009455625.1). Lineage (NCBI taxonomy): Bacteria > Pseudomonadati > Pseudomonadota > Betaproteobacteria > Burkholderiales > Burkholderiaceae > Paraburkholderia > Paraburkholderia bonniea. The sequence continues at coordinate 517,782 of NZ_QPEQ01000001.1, forward strand.
GGCCTGAATAGCGGCTCATGGCCCAGCCGTGCAGACCGAAGTCGAGATATTCCTGCACGTTCGATGGAAACAGCACCGGCAAGCCGTAAGCCTTTAAAACGTGCTCCGACTGATGAGCGAGCGTAGAGGATTTGGCGGCGTGATCGTCGCCGACCAGCGCCAGCACACCGCCGTGTTGCGCTGATCCCGCTGAATTGCCGTGCTTGAACACGTCACCGGAGCGGTCAACGCCTGGGCCCTTGCCGTACCACATTGAAAAAACGCCGTCGAAGCGAGCGCCTGGATACAGGTTGACTTGCTGTGAGCCCCAGACGGCAGTGGCGGCGAGATCTTCGTTAATGCCTGGCTGGAATACGACGTTGTGTGCGGCAAGATGCGTTTTGGCTTTCCACAACGATTGATCGAGAGCCCCTAGTGGGGAGCCCCGATAGCCAGAGATAAACCCCGCAGTGTTGAGTCCGGCAGCCCGGTCGCGTTCTTGTTGCAGCATCGGCAGGCGCACGAGCGCCTGGATGCCACTCATGTAAGCGCGGCCATGTTCCAGGGTGTATTTGTCATCGAGCGTGACTGAAGATAACGCGGCCTCGAGTGAGGCTCGCTGACCAGCGTCTAGCGGGGCATTCATTATTTGTTCTCCTCCATCCAGTTTGGGATCACCAAAACTTTAGGCTGCAGCATCTTGTGGACGCCTTAACCGCGCGCGTCATAGTGACGTCTTTCCAACGATGGTAGCACTGGGATAAACCCGTCGTGCCGCTGCCGCGTGGCAATGCACTGTGAAAAACGAAGCCATGATTCAGATCCTGGCCCGGTGCGGGGGAGTATCCGGGCAGTACTCGGGCTGTACTTCTTGTAACAAGATCAAAACTGGAAAACGGAACCCGGCATGAGAGCGCTGTCTAATCCCCCTCCTGTGCAATGTCACGCGAATGCCTTATCACCTGGCGATACTTCGCAGCAACAGGTAGCTATACAAGGAGTTAACTTATGCATACCCGTAATATTCAGACCTTCCTCATGGTTTCCGCCGCATTCTTCGCAATGAATGTGCCAGTTCGAGCCCACAGCGCTGGGGCGCTGGCTAATGCCGTAACCTGCTCGACACGGGCGGCATCCGCCCAACCGTCGGCTTCTACTTCTACTTCCGTTGCCGCTTCTGCTTCTCTTGAGACCAGACAGAATTCGCTTTCATGACGCGTCGCATTGCGACGGGTTGAGTGGTTCACGCGCTGACTGTTTTTGCCCATAGGCATAAAACAAGCGTGCAGCGCAAAAAAGGCGAGGATCGCAAGATCCCCGCCTTTTTCATGATGTTGGTGCCGGGCCGGAAACGCTAAACCTTGTCCTGCACCACGCCTCGCCGAATTTGGTCTAGCTCAATCGACTCGAACAGCGCCTTGAAGTTACCTTCGCCAAATCCTTGATTGCCCTTGCGCTGAATAATTTCAAAGAAAATCGGTCCGATCTGGTTCTCGGTAAAGATTTGCAGCAATAAATCTTCCTGAGCCCCGTCGATCAGGATTTTGCGTTGACGCAGCGCATCGAGCGATTCTCCGTGATTGGGCACACGCCGCTCCACCAGCTCATAGTAGGTATCAATCGTATCGAGCAAGGCGATATTAGATTCCCGCAAGCCGTCCACGGTTTGATAGATATCGTTACTCCCCAGCGCGATGTGCTGAATGCCTTCACCACGATAAGCGTCGAGATATTCCTGAATCTGTCCGGCGGTGTCGGAGCCTTCTTCATTGATTGGAATGCGAATCTTGCCGCAGGGCGAGGTCATTGCCTTGGACTTCACGCCAGTGACTTTGCCTTCGATATCGAAATAACGGACTTCCCGAAAATTGAAGAGCCGTTCGTAAAACTCCGCCCATTCCTGCATACGGCCCCGGTGCACGTTGTGCGTCAGATGGTCGATGTAGGTCAGGCCGTGACCGACTGGATTGGGATTTGCTCCAGCGATGGGTTCGAAATCCACGTCGTAGATGCCGATATCGCCGATGCTGTTGGGAGTCGCATTATTTTTGCCACGCCAGCGATCGACGAAATAAATCAGCGAATCGCCTACTCCCTTGATCGCCGGGATATTTAGCTCCATTGGCCCCGTTTTGTTATCGAAACCCCAGGCACCGAGTTCGAGCGCATGCCGATAGGCCTTGGCCGCATCTTGCACACGGAATGCAATGGCGCAGATGGAGGGGCCGTGCAAGCGTGCGAAGCGCTGTGCAAACGAATCTGGTTCAGCGTTGATAAGGAAATTGATTTCGCCCTGGCGGTATAGCGTTACGTCCTTGTGACGATGCCGTGCCACGGCCGTAAAGCCTAGTTGCTCGAACAACTGGCCTAGCGCTTTCGGGTCCGGAGCGGTGTATTCAATGAATTCGAAACCGTCGGTGCCGACGGGATTGTCCCAGGTGGATACCTTCATGTCTGTCTCCTGTAGGGCTATTGGGTGGTTGTGTTATTTGACCGAATGGCGCAAGTGTAAATGCCTCCGTGCGGCAAAAATTTGCGAAATTAATCGTTGGCCGATAGATTTGCGCTATTTTCAAGCGCTTTATGCCTATGGGACGATAGAAAATGGCTGATATCGAGATGGATGCAATAGACCGGCGTATTCTCGCCATTCTTCAGGAGAATGGCCGCTTGTCGAATCAGGAGATTGCCGAGCGCATCAGCCTTTCACCAAGCCCGTGTTTGCGCCGCATCAGACGGCTGGAAGAAGGCGGCGTGATTTGCGGCTATGTCGCATTGCTCGACGCGCAAAAGCTGGGCCTTGGCTTGCTGGCTTATGTCAATGTGCGGCTGGAAAAGCGCGGGGTGCCACTGGCAGGGGCGAATCAGGCTGGAGGTAACCCGCCGTGGGCACGCATCACCCATGCCGAGTGTTTTCGCGCGTCGGTGCAAACCTGGCCGGAAGTCGTGGCATGTCACGCCATGACGGGGGAGATGGATTATTTACTGCGCGTTCGGGTTGAAGACATGGCGCATTTTTCGCGCTTTATGCAGGAGCAGCTCCTACACCATCCGTCGGTGATCGACGTCAAGACCAGTTTTTCACTCGAAACCATTAAGGAAACAACGGCGGTGCCGATTCTTTAAGGGTGCCGGATTTTGTATTTGTCAGCGGGTGGGCGCGTGGGGCACCAACGGCATCAGCGGCGCTTATGCCGCGATGCCTGGGGGCAGGAACGACTCGATGATTTTCGATGCCTGGCGTGCTTGACGCTTTAGTGCGTAGTCGAATACCGCTGCTTGTTCCTGCAGCATTTCGCTCAGGATGCTCGATTGATCGGCTGGTGGCAGCGTTAGATAAGCATCGGCCTCGCCATGGGTGTATTCGATTTTCATCCCTGCTTTCCGGGCGATATGCATCATCGTCGCGTTGCGCGACAGGCAGTGCATATACAGCGTGCTGACGTGAGTGTTGCGGCTGCGGATGGCTGCCCGTTCGAACAGCTTTGAGCCAATGCCTTTACCGCGCGCGTTTTCCAGCACGGAGACGCCAAATTCAGCGGTACGTTCTTTATCTTCTGCGGGGAGATACGCCAAATGGCCAACACCGACTATCTGCAACTGGTTGTTGAATACGCCAAAAACGGTATCGCGGACGAAATCAATCATGCGCACGTAGTTGTCGATCACATGATCGGGCACGATTTGGCCAAAACGGAGCAGGCGGTCGTCTTCAGCTAGCGCGAGAAAGTGCTGCAAAAGACGGTCGCGGTCGTTGGAGGTCAGTTCCCGCACGAGCGCAGGCGAGCCGCTGGCGGCGTATAGCGGGCGCGCAGCCACAGCGGCTGGCATCTGGGCTTGGGTTATCGGCTGGTTCATGCTGGCTCTCCTTGAAACGGGCGAAATGGTGCGCCGCAAGATCGATTTTAGTCGATATGCTATTTGTGATTAGGGAAAACCCGTATTTAAATTGGAGTTCAGTTTCTAGTTATTTTTTGGGATGTTTTTAACTATTTGATTTTGCTGGATTAAATTTATGATTGGCGATGCGTGTTGCATGTCGCTTTGCGGCAACGAAGCTTCTATTTCATGCTGCTTTGCAAAGCCGGATGGCCGATTAGCCTAGATTGGTTCGGTTGGGGTTTTATGGCAGCGGGGACAATGCTGCTGTCGGGTGCCTTCGACTACGGCAATGGCTGCGATCAGCCGCCTGGATGCAGCGATTCAGCAGGTTAACTGCATTGCCTCGTTACTTTCGTCTTTGGTAATAGCGCTTGAGGCCTGCTCAAGAGGGGCTGCTGGCTGCCGCTAGAGCCTACTCATTGAGGTACTCGGGATAGCTGGATTGAGAGTTGGTCTCTGCGACCAGCTTGAGAATCTGGCCATGCCGGGCTTTCGTCCCGTCCAGATGCTCCGGCGGGCCGATTGGTGCGCTAGTTTGATCGGGCGGCGGCGGATGTAGCGGCGCTTAACTCTAGCGTTTGCCGCAGGTGCGGCGCGCCACGCAATTGAATCCGGCCGTAAGCCGCCAGTTCCTGAAGCCGCCAGAAGGCAACGCTATCACTGACCAGAAAGCCCACGTCGGCGGCCATTAACTGCTCGACGACCAGAGCGGCGCGCTGCCAGGTGGAGGACACATGGCCAAGGATGAATGCGTCTAGCTCAGCGAATCCACCGCTCGTGAAAGTGTTGTGACGCCAGCGCCGAGTTTCGCCATTCGCCTGTTTGGCTTCCTGCCATTCGAGTGCAAGGCGGCTGATACGCAGCACAGAGATCGGCGCAGCTTCACCTAGATGGTCGCGTAGCTCATCCCGCTCAAACATGCCAACAGAGGTTGCCTGGTCGGCGCGGCGCTGCCGTGTGTGAGCGGGCAGATCGCTGGCGGAGAGCCGTACTTCGTTCAGACGCTGCGGGCTGTTACGCAGGTGATAGCAGATGCGACGGAGCGTGAGCTGATCACCAGTGCTTTGCCCATGCCAGATCACGACCGATGCGGTACCGCTGGCGAGCTCTTCCAGCATGAGCGCCTGCTCGTTGAACGCGTCGCTCAGGTTGGGGGCGGTATTGCCTAGCACGTGTTGCCAGAACTCGGCTCTGAGCGATGTGGGGCCATCAATGCCGTTTAACGGGCCAACTGCGAGATCGTCGCGCAGAGCCTTGACAATTTCATTACGGTTAGCCAAGTGCAGCGCGTCGCGCAGGGCTTGGGCGGCGACATCGCCATTGGTGATATGGATCGTGCTCATCGACAACTCGTGGACCTATCAGTAACAAAAACAAAAAAACTGCTCCCGCCAGAATGATTTGGGACGTGAGCGATCCTTAGTGTAAGCGCTTCGGGATGCGGATAAAAAATGCCCTGACGTGGTGCAGGCAGAACAAAGCGGTGAATGCTGCGGGGCTTATTGTTTTGCCGCAATAGGGCAGCAGTCGTTCACTGACCGGATGGCAATGGCACGCTGGCACATAGCCGTTGCGGGTTGCATGGGTTTCGAGCGTGTTGTTTTGTCTTCGAACATTTTTGTCAGGCCGCGGCGTCAGATAAGTGTGTGAGCGTGGCAGTCGAAAATGATTTCGTATTCGGCCATTGGCCCGGCGGCACTGGAATCAAGGGGCGGAGCGCCAGCATGTCACTGCGCTGCACGGCATTTGATGAGAGCCCTGAGTCGCTGGAAAAGGTTCGCAGATGCCTTTTACGAAACAAAGGCCATTGATGATCGAAACCGAACTCACCCTCGTGCACAATGCCGCCAACTTTTCCGTCCGGGGCAATCGTATGAAGTTTCGTTCTTCGCTGGTGACTGGCTGCTGCACACTTCTGCTTCAATTGACGACTCACCCCGTCGTGTTTGCCGCAGATCAACCGACTTACTGGGTGAGTGCATGGGGCACCGCGCTGCAACCGATTCCTCGGCAAGCCAGCCTGCCGCCGCTCTATCAGGCACCGGACGTGTCTGGGCGGACGGTTCGGCAAATTATTTATCCCACGCTGTCGGGGAAATCGGTGCGAATCCATCTCAGTAATGCTTACGCCGAAACGCCGCTAGTGATTGATGAGCTACGGATTGGGCCGTCTGGCGGCGGAGCCAAAGGCCGGGCAGAGCAGAGTTCTCGGGTGACATTTAATGGCGCGGCAACTGTGGTGGTGCCACCCGGCGGAGAGAGGGAGAGCGACCCCGTGACGCTTGATCTGGTAGCGGACGCACCCTACGCGGTCAGTTCATATATGGGACAAGAGCAGCGACTAAGCGCATGGCATCGGGTAGCGAATCAGGTGAATTACATCTCCTCGCCGGGCAATTACACCGCGAACGCAGACGGCAAACCATACGCTACGCGCTTTACTCAATATGTCTGGGTGACGGGGTTATCGGTGGCGACGCCACGGCCATCGAGCGCGGTAGCCGCGATTGGCGACTCCATCACTGATGGGATGCGCTCAAGCCTTAACCAGAACCAGCGCTGGCCAGACGCACTGGCGCGGCGGCTTGAGCGAGAGAACAGTGAGCCGATTGGCGTGGTGAATCTTGGGATTAGCGGAAATCGGTTGCTTAGTGATTCACCTTGCTATGGTGAGGCGCTAGAAAGCCGGTTTACCCGGGACGTACTGACTCGTCCGGCCCTTAAGACAGCGATTCTTCTGATTGGTATCAACGACATCAATTTCGCCGATATGCCAGCACGGAAAGGCCTCGACTGCGACTTTCCTCATACTCGGGTGAGCGCAGCTAGTTTGATCGCGGGATACAAACGAGTCATTGCCAGGTCCCGCCAGCACGGTGTGCGGATCATCGGTGCAACGCTGCTCCCTGCGTCGTTGCCGCCTTCGCGGGAAAGTATCCGGCTCGCGGTCAATCAGTGGATCAGGAGCAGCGGAGAGTTTGCGAGCGTGATTGATTTCGACGCCGCTTTGCGCGATGCGGCGCAGCCAGCGAAGCTGCGCCGCATCTACGATAGTGGCGACCATATTCATCCGAGCGACGCAGGCTATGCCGAGATGGCCCGGGCAATCAAGCTGGAAGAGCTGTCGAAGGTGTCAAAGGAAAGGGTTGCCCAATAGCTGCTTTGGCGTAGAAATTATCTTTGAACATTGTCTTGCTATTGGGATGGGGTTCCCCTACTATTCGGTTCCCGCGTTTTATAGCGGGGGCGCTGACGAAACCAGCGTTCGCGGCTGATACAAGGTTTTAAGCGAAAGCAAAAAACATGTTGACGAAGCGAAAAAGACGCTACATAATCTCGTTTCTGTGCTGCAGGGCGGCACGGCAGGGTGGGGAAGCTGAAGAGCTGGTCCGGCCTGTAAATGATCTTTAAAAATTAACAGCCGATAAGTGTGGGCGCTTGGTAGCGACGCGCAGCGGGCCTCAAGGGGTTTGCTGAAGAAGCGAAAGTATCAAGTCTCACACAGTAAGGTCAGGTATTGAGCAATTGATACCTGTCAATACGTTGAGTGAGCGACCGGTCAGGAAACTGGCCGAAAACAGTAACAGGTTTGAACTGAAGAGTTTGATCCTGGCTCAGATTGAACGCTGGCGGCATGCCTTACACATGCAAGTCGAACGGCAGCACGGGGGCAACCCTGGTGGCGAGTGGCGAACGGGTGAGTAATACATCGGAACGTGTCCTGGAGTGGGGGATAGCCCGGCGAAAGCCGGATTAATACCGCATGATCTCTGAGGAGGAAAGCGGGGGACCCGAAAGGGCCTCGCGCTGCAGGGGCGGCCGATGGCAGATTAGCTAGTTGGTGGGGTAAAGGCCTACCAAGGCGACGATCTGTAGCTGGTCTGAGAGGACGACCAGCCACACTGGGACTGAGACACGGCCCAGACTCCTACGGGAGGCAGCAGTGGGGAATTTTGGACAATGGGCGCAAGCCTGATCCAGCAATGCCGCGTGTGTGAAGAAGGCCTTCGGGTTGTAAAGCACTTTTGTCCGGAAAGAAAACTTCAGCCCTAATACGGCAGGAGGATGACGGTACCGGAAGAATAAGCACCGGCTAACTACGTGCCAGCAGCCGCGGTAATACGTAGGGTGCAAGCGTTAATCGGAATTACTGGGCGTAAAGCGTGCGCAGGCGGTTCGCTAAGACAGATGTGAAATCCCCGGGCTTAACCTGGGAACTGCATTTGTGACTGGCGGGCTAGAGTATGGCAGAGGGGGGTAGAATTCCACGTGTAGCAGTGAAATGCGTAGAGATGTGGAGGAATACCGATGGCGAAGGCAGCCCCCTGGGCCAATACTGACGCTCATGCACGAAAGCGTGGGGAGCAAACAGGATTAGATACCCTGGTAGTCCACGCCCTAAACGATGTCAACTAGTTGTTGGGGATTTATTTCCTTAGTAACGTAGCTAACGCGTGAAGTTGACCGCCTGGGGAGTACGGTCGCAAGATTAAAACTCAAAGGAATTGACGGGGACCCGCACAAGCGGTGGATGATGTGGATTAATTCGATGCAACGCGAAAAACCTTACCTACCCTTGACATGTACGGAATTTTGCCGAGAGGTGAAAGTGCTCGAAAGAGAACCGTAACACAGGTGCTGCATGGCTGTCGTCAGCTCGTGTCGTGAGATGTTGGGTTAAGTCCCGCAACGAGCGCAACCCTTGTCCCTAGTTGCTACGCAAGAGCACTCTAGGGAGACTGCCGGTGACAAACCGGAGGAAGGTGGGGATGACGTCAAGTCCTCATGGCCCTTATGGGTAGGGCTTCACACGTCATACAATGGTCGGAACAGAGGGCTGCCAACCCGCAAGGGGGAGCTAATCCCAGAAAACCGATCGTAGTCCGGATCGCAGTCTGCAACTCGACTGCGTGAAGCTGGAATCGCTAGTAATCGCGGATCAGCATGCCGCGGTGAATACGTTCCCGGGTCTTGTACACACCGCCCGTCACACCATGGGAGTGGGTTTTACCAGAAGTGGCTAGTCTAACCGCAAGGAGGACGGTCACCACGGTAGGATTCATGACTGGGGTGAAGTCGTAACAAGGTAGCCGTATCGGAAGGTGCGGCTGGATCACCTCCTTTCTCGAGCTCACGTGTCAACATCAAGTGCTCACGCTTATCGGCTGTAATCAGGACAGACTCAGGGGTCTGTAGCTCAGTTGGTTAGAGCACCGTCTTGATAAGGCGGGGGTCGCTGGTTCGAATCCAGCCAGACCCACCATCTTTGTCTGCGGTGGCTGCCGGTGAAGACGCCTGGGATGTATGAGTTGGGGGATTAGCTCAGCTGGGAGAGCACCTGCTTTGCAAGCAGGGGGTCGTCGGTTCGATCCCGTCATCCTCCACCAATCTTCAATGCACAGGACTTGCGGTCTCACGAAAGTGAAGGCTGCGAGGGTTGCGCATTGGCGGTTGCGCCACTCAACTGGTATGAAAGTACCGGCTGTCGTTCTTTAAAAATCAGGAAGAAGTAGTAAAGAGACCAGAAGAAAGTGCCTCGAGATGGGCGCAAGTAGACTGGTCAGGGTTGTGATTGTATCAATGTATTTTAAAGTTCATCGAAAGATGACCTGGAATACGGCACAACGCAATACTCAACCTGTAACGATGTGAAGCGGCTCCCCCCGGGGAGCAGGCCAGAGCAGTCATGCTGGCCGCAAGAGACACACTCGTTATAGGGTCAAGCGAACAAGTGCATGTGGTGGATGCCTTGGCGATCACAGGCGATGAAGGACGCGGTAGCCTGCGAAAAGCTTCGGGGAGCTGGCAAACGAGCTTTGATCCGAAGATGTCCGAATGGGGAAACCCACTCCGAATGGAGTATCCATGACTGAATACATAGGTCATGTGAAGCGAACGCGGTGAACTGAAACATCTAAGTAACCGCAGGAAAAGAAATCAACCGAGATTCCCAGAGTAGTGGCGAGCGAAATGGGATCAGCCTGTACTCTTTATCTTTGTTGTTAGCCAAACGCTCTGGAAAGTGCGGCCATAGCAGGTGATAGCCCTGTAGGCGAAAACAGCGAGGAAGAACTAGGTGTACGACAAGTAGGGCGGGACACGTGAAATCCTGTCTGAAGATGGGGGGACCATCCTCCAAGGCTAAATACTCGTGATCGACCGATAGTGAACCAGTACCGTGAGGGAAAGGCGAAAAGAACCCCGGGAGGGGAGTGAAATAGATCCTGAAACCGCATGCATACAAACAGTAGGAGCCTCGCAAGGGGTGACTGCGTACCTTTTGTATAATGGGTCAGCGACTTACATTCAGTGGCAAGCTTAACCGATTAGGGCAGGCGTAGCGAAAGCGAGTCCGAACAGGGCGTTCAGTCGCTGGGTGTAGACCCGAAACCAGGTGATCTATCCATGGCCAGGATGAAGGTGCGGTAACACGTACTGGAGGTCCGAACCCACTAACGTTGAAAAGTTAGGGGATGAGCTGTGGATAGGGGTGAAAGGCTAAACAAACCTGGAAATAGCTGGTTCTCTCCGAAAACTATTTAGGTAGTGCCTCGTGTATCACCTTCGGGGGTAGAGCACTGTCATGGTTGAAGGGTCCATTGCGGATTACTTCGCCATAGCAAACTCCGAATACCGAAGAGTGCAATCACGGGAGACAGACATCGGGTGCTAACGTCCGGTGTCAAGAGGGAAACAACCCAGACCGCCAGCTAAGGTCCCCAAATATTGCTAAGTGGGAAACGAAGTGGGAAGGCTAAAACAGTCAGGAGGTTGGCTTAGAAGCAGCCATCCTTTAAAGAAAGCGTAATAGCTCACTGATCGAGTCGTCCTGCGCGGAAGATGTAACGGGGCTAAGCAATATACCGAAGCTGCGGATGCACAGTAATGTGCATGGTAGGAGAGCGTTCCGTAAGCCTGCGAAGGTGCATTGAAAAGTGCGCTGGAGGTATCGGAAGTGCGAATGCTGACATGAGTAGCGATAAAGGGGGTGAAAAGCCCCCTCGCCGTAAGCCCAAGGTTTCCTACGCAACGTTCATCGGCGTAGGGTGAGTCGGCCCCTAAGGCGAGGCAGAAATGCGTAGCTGATGGGAAGCAGGTTAATATTCCTGCACCATTGTTAAATGCGATGGGGGGACGGATCGCGGAAAGTTGTCCGGGTGTTGGAAGTCCCGGTCGCTGCACTGGAGAAGGTACTCAGGCAAATCCGGGTACAGGATTCAAGGGTGCGGAGCCAGCGGCTCAGGCCGTGAAGCAACTGGAAGTGGTTCCAAGAAAAGCCTCTAAGCTTCAGTTTAACAAGACCGTACCGCAAACCGACACAGGTGGGCGAGATGAGTATTCTAAGGCGCTTGAGAGAACTCGGGAGAAGGAACTCGGCAAATTGGTACCGTAACTTCGGGATAAGGTACGCCCCTGTAGCTTGACTGGCCTGCGCCAGAAGGGTGAAGGGGTTGCAATAAACTGGTGGCTGCGACTGTTTAATAAAAACACAGCACTCTGCAAACACGAAAGTGGACGTATAGAGTGTGACGCCTGCCCGGTGCCGGAAGATTAAATGATGGGGTGCAAGCTCTTGATTGAAGTCCCGGTAAACGGCGGCCGTAACTATAACGGTCCTAAGGTAGCGAAATTCCTTGTCGGGTAAGTTCCGACCTGCACGAATGGCGTAACGATGGCCACACTGTCTCCTCCCGAGACTCAGCGAAGTTGAAATGTTTGTGATGATGCAATCTCCCCGCGGCTAGACGGAAAGACCCCATGAACCTTTACTGTAGCTTTGCATTGGATTTTGAACCGGTCTGTGTAGGATAGGTGGGAGGCTTTGAAGCGTGGACGCCAGTTCGCGTGGAGCCATCCTTGAAATACCACCCTGGCTTGTTTGAGGTTCTAACCCTGGCCCGTTATCCGGGTCGGGAACAGTGCATGGTAGGCAGTTTGACTGGGGCGGTCTCCTCCCAAAGTGTAACGGAGGAGTACGAAGGTACGCTAGGTACGGTCGGAAATCGTGCTGATAGTGCAATGGCATAAGCGTGCTTAACTGCGAGACCGACAAGTCGAGCAGGTGCGAAAGCAGGTCATAGTGATCCGGTGGTTCTGTATGGAAGGGCCATCGCTCAACGGATAAAAGGTACTCTGGGGATAACAGGCTGATACCGCCCAAGAGTTCATATCGACGGCGGTGTTTGGCACCTCGATGTCGGCTCATCTCATCCTGGGGCTGTAGCCGGTCCCAAGGGTATGGCTGTTCGCCATTTAAAGAGGTACGTGAGCTGGGTTTAAAACGTCGTGAGACAGTTTGGTCCCTATCTGCCGTGGGCGCTGGATATTTGAAGGGACCTGCTCCTAGTACGAGAGGACCGGAGTGGACGAACCTCTGGTGTACCGGTTGTCACGCCAGTGGCATCGCCGGGTAGCTATGTTCGGAAGAGATAACCGCTGAAAGCATCTAAGCGGGAAACTCGCCTTGAGATGAGATATCCCCGGGGCTTCAAGCCCCTTGAAGGGTCGTTCGAGACCAGGACGTCGATAGGTCAGGTGTGGAAGCGCAGTAATGCGTTAAGCTAACTGATACTAATTGCCCGTAAGGCTTGATCCTATAACCAGTGTGTTTCCATGAGTATTTACTCACGGGCCACGTGGTTTGAGTCTGTGTTCGTGCCACACTCACAACCCCATTACCTTGCTGCTTCTTCCCGATTCCCCTGTCTGGTATCGCCAGACCGGGTTACAGCTTTGCCTGATGACCATAGCGTGTCGGTACCACCCCTTCCCATCCCGAACAGGACCGTGAAACGACTCCACGCCGATGATAGTGCGGATTCCCGTGTGAAAGTAGGTAATCGTCAGGCTCCATCTCCTCATTCGCCCCGCTCGCACTCGCTTGCGGGGCGTTTGTCTGTAATTTTAAGAAAACTCAGCTTTTTTGTGCAGACAAGCAAGTTGAGGTGTGAAGATATCGTTCGTTTCTTGACGTTTGACGAAAGTTTCTTCATAATTTGAAGTTCTCTGCGGAGGGGTGCCCGAGTGGCTAAAGGGGGCAGACTGTAAATCTGCTGGCTTACGCCTACGTTGGTTCGAATCCAACCTCCTCCACCAAAATGCAAGTGTGTACTGGCGGGAATTAGTGGATCCTCGCGGGTGTAGCTCAATGGTAGAGCAGAAGCCTTCCAAGCTTACGACGAGGGTTCGATTCCCTTCACCCGCTCCATTAGTGGTGATGTAGCGCCCATGTGGCTCAGTGGTAGAGCACTCCCTTGGTAAGGGAGAGGTCGGCAGTTCGATCCTGCCCATGGGCACCATGTATTCGTGATTGTTTGCATCTGACGCAACGTACGGAAAAAATCCTTCTTAGGAGTCTAGAATGGCTAAAGGTAAATTTGAACGGACAAAGCCGCACGTCAACGTGGGCACGATTGGGCACGTCGACCACGGCAAGACAACGCTGACGGCAGCGATCACGACGGTTCTGACGGCGAAGTTTGGCGGTGAAGCAAAGGCGTATGACCAGATCGATGCGGCACCGGAAGAAAAGGCGCGTGGTATCACGATCAATACAGCGCACGTGGAATATGAGACGGCAAATCGTCACTACGCACACGTCGATTGTCCGGGTCACGCTGACTATGTGAAGAACATGATTACGGGTGCCGCGCAGATGGATGGCGCGATTCTGGTGTGCTCGGCTGCAGACGGCCCGATGCCGCAGACACGTGAACACATCCTGCTGGCGCGCCAGGTTGGCGTGCCGTACATCATCGTGTTCCTGAACAAGTGCGACATGGTGGATGACGCTGAGTTACTTGAGCTCGTCGAAATGGAAGTGCGTGAGCTTCTGTCGAAGTACGACTTCCCGGGTGACGATACACCGATCGTCAAGGGTTCGGCCAAGCTGGCGCTGGAAGGCGACAAGGGCGAACTGGGTGAAGTGGCGATCCTGAGTCTGGCGGATGCGCTGGATACCTACATCCCGACGCCGGAGCGTGCGGTGGATGGCGCATTCCTGATGCCTGTGGAAGACGTGTTCTCGATTTCGGGCCGTGGCACGGTGGTGACGGGGCGTATTGAGCGCGGCATTGTGAAGGTTGGTGAAGAAATCGAAATCATCGGTATCAAGCCAACAGTCAAGACGACATGCACGGGCGTAGAAATGTTCCGCAAGCTGCTTGATCAGGGTCAGGCGGGCGACAACGTCGGTATTTTGTTACGCGGCACGAAGCGTGAAGATGTTGAGCGTGGTCAGGTTTTGGCCAAGCCGGGTTCGATCACGCCGCACACGCATTTCACGGCTGAAGTGTATGTGCTGAGCAAGGACGAAGGTGGTCGTCATACGCCATTCTTCAATAACTATCGCCCGCAGTTCTATTTCCGTACAACGGACGTAACGGGTTCGATCGAGTTGCCGGCGGACAAAGAGATGGTGATGCCTGGCGATAACGTGTCGATCACGGTTAAGCTGATTGCGCCGATCGCGATGGAAGAAGGCCTGCGCTTTGCTATCCGTGAAGGTGGTCGTACCGTCGGTGCCGGTGTCGTCGCTAAAGTCATCGAGTAAGCTAGGTTATTTTCGTTGATTGTTTGTTTCGGGGCTGGCGGCATCGTCGGCCCCAAAATAGTTTAGGGGCATAGCTCAACTGGCAGAGCGTCGGTCTCCAAAACCGAAGGTTGGGGGTTCGATTCCCTCTGCCCCTGCCAATTCTCGCGCAATTTCTGCGCTCGTTAAGGTGTTATGGCGAATCCTACCGTCGAAACTGTAAATACTTCGGGCGACAAATTAATGATTGGCGCCGCTGTATTGCTGGTGCTCGCTGGATTTGTGGGCTTTTTTTGGCTCGGTGGACAAGAATGGTATGTTCGCGGTGCTGCGCTGGTGGTAGGTGTGCTTGCAGGCGTGGCTGTCGGTCTTCTCTCTTCGCCCGGTAAAGGCTTCATCGCATTTGGCAAAGATTCGTACAAGGAAGTTCGGAAGGTTGTTTGGCCAACTCGCAAAGAAGCGACTCAAACAACACTTGCGGTTTTCGGGTTCGTATTTGTTATGGCGGTGTTTCTCTGGATTAGTGATAAATCCATCGAGTGGGCGATTTTCTCAGTAATTCTGGGTTGGAAGTGACATGAGTGATACGCCGGCATCTCCTGGTGGAAAACGTTGGTACGTTGTGCATGCCTATTCTGGTATGGAAAAAAGCGTGCAGCGAGCGCTGCAAGAGCGGATAAATCGTGCAGGTATGCAAGACCAGTTTGGGCAGATACTAGTTCCGACTGAGGAAGTGGTTGAGGTCAAGGGTGGGCATAAATCTGTAACGGAACGTCGATTTTTTCCAGGCTACGTGTTGGTAGAGATGGAAATGACAGATGAAACTTGGCACCTCGTGAAAAACACAGCGAAGGTGACGGGTTTCGTGGGCGGGGCTCGTAATCGTCCAAGTCCGATTTCCCCATGGGAAGTCGAAAAAATAATGTCGCAGATGCAAGAGGGCGTAGAAAAGCCGCGTCCTAAGACGCTCTTTGAAGTCGGTGAAATGATTCGCGTCAAAGATGGCCCATTCACTGATTTCAATGGCAGTGTCGAAGAAGTGAATTACGAAAAATCACGTGTCCGGGTATCGGTCACAATTTTCGGTCGAGCAACTCCGGTTGAGCTGGAGTTCGGGCAAGTCGAAAAAGTATAGCTTTGGTTTTACGAAGCGCGCGTTAAGCGCGTTTCGTTTTTCGCGTTTACGGTCCGCGCAATGGCCGTTGAGGAGCGTCAGTAGTTAGGGGAGCCCCCTGCGAGCACGCGCTATCACTCACTGAACGCTTTGGCGTTCCTCAGAGGTTTTCAACATGGCAAAGAAAATCATTGGCTTTATCAAGCTGCAGATTCCTGCGGGTAAAGCCAACCCATCACCGCCGGTAGGTCCGGCGCTTGGTCAACGTGGTTTGAACATCATGGAGTTCTGCAAGGCGTTTAACGCCCAGACTCAAGCGATGGAACCAGGTCTGCCAATCCCTGTAGTGATTACTGCGTTTGCTGACAAAAGCTTTACATTTGTCATGAAGACGCCGCCTGCTACGGTTTTGATCAAGAAGGCAGCCAAGATTGATAAGGGTTCTAGTAAGCCGCATACCGATAAGGTAGGCAAGATTACTCGTGCTCAAGCTGAAGATATCGCAAAAGCAAAAATGCCTGATTTGACCGCAGCTGACCTTGACGCTGCTGTTCGCACGATCGCTGGCAGCGCCCGCTCAATGGGCATCACCGTGGAGGGCGTATAAATGGCTAAGCTTTCAAAGCGTTTGCAAGCGCTGGCAGGCAAGATTGATCGCCAAAAATTGTATGCAGTTGAGGAAGCGCTGTCGCTCGTAAAAGAATGCGCAAATGCAAAATTTAACGAGTCAATCGACGTTTCCGTCCAACTTGGTATCGACGCAAAGAAGTCGGACCAAGTTGTCCGCGGGTCGGTTGTTTTGCCAGCGGGTACAGGTAAATCGGTTCGAGTCGCTGTTTTTGCACAAGGCGAAAAAGCCGAGCAAGCACGTGCTGCTGGCGCAGAAGTTGTCGGTATGGAAGATCTGGCTGAACAGGTTAAAGCGGGTAATTTGGATTTCGACATCGTGATTGCTTCGCCGGACACGATGCGTATCGTCGGTACACTCGGCCAGATTCTTGGCCCACGTGGCTTGATGCCGAATCCGAAGGTCGGAACGGTTACACCTGATGTAGCGACTGCAGTGAAGAATGCCAAAGCTGGTCAAGTGCAGTTCCGTGTTGATAAGGGCGGAATTATTCACGCGACGATCGGCCGTGCTTCTTTTGAAGCAGCAGCGTTGCGTAGCAATTTGAATGCGCTGGTTGACGCGCTGCAAAAAGCGAAGCCTGCTACAAGCAAAGGTGTTTACCTGCGTAAAGTCGCGTTGTCGAGCACGATGGGTGTCGGGGTTCGTGTCGACCATACTTCGATCGCAGGATAAAGAAATATTCGCTTAGATTTAATTCGAGGCGAACTTAAGGGCTTTGGGCGGTCGTCGGGCCGATGTTTGGTCGGGCGACCGGTTGTCAAAGACCGTTGGCGGAATGGTCTTCATTGACCATTCCTTAATGCAAAGCCAACGCAGATGGCGAACCCGGAAAAGTTGTGTGGTGTGATGTCGCTGATTTCCCGCGGTAATGCAGGAAACCCGTGATTGAAATACTTCTGACTGGTCGGACGCCGTTGTTGAACCCGGTACATGAGGCAAATGCCGAGTGCTATCGAATCTGGAGGTTAACCGTGCCACTGAACAAAGAAAGCAAGCAGGCCGTCGTCGCTGAGGTTTCCGCGCAAGTTGCGAAAGCCCAGACCGTCGTGCTGGCTGAGTATCGTGGGATTGCGGTTGGCGATCTGACCAAGCTGCGTGCGAAAGCACGCGAGCAAAAAGTGTACCTGCGCGTGTTGAAAAACACACTGGCCCGTCGCGCAGTTGAAGGTACGCCGTTTGCTCCGTTGGCAGAGCAGATGACTGGCCCGCTGATCTATAGCATTTCTACTGATGCTATTGCTGCAGCCAAGGTTATTAACGACTTTGGTAAAAGCAACGACAAGTTGATCATTAAGGCTGGCTCCTTCGAAGGTAATGTGATGGACAAAGCGGGCGTGCAAGCGCTGGCTAGCATCCCAAGCCGCGAAGAACTGCTTTCCAAGCTGTTGTATGTCATGCAAGCACCTGTCTCTGGTTTTGCGCGCGCTTTGGCCGCGCTTGCAGAGAAAAAGCAGAGCGAAGCTGCTTAAGAATAGTGTGCTGTGCATTTCGTACATCAGTCGGGCGTAATTGATCGCTAGCTGTATCCGAATTCAATTTAGGAGTATTTCAAATGGCAATCGCAAAAGATGACATCCTCGAAGCAGTAAGCTCGATGTCGGTTCTGGAACTGAATGAGCTGGTTAAGGCATTCGAAGAAAAGTTTGGCGTGTCTGCAGCAGCAGTTGCAGTCGCTGGCCCGGCAGGCGGTGGTGCTGCTGCAGCTGAAGAGCAAACCGAATTCAACGTGGTTCTGCTTGAGGCTGGCGCAAACAAGGTTTCAGTGATTAAGGCTGTTCGTGAACTGACGGGTCTCGGCCTGAAAGAAGCGAAGGATCTGGTTGACGGTGCACCGAAGCCAGTGAAGGAAGCGGTACCTAAGGTTGCTGCTGAAGAAGCGAAGAAGAAATTGGAAGAAGCCGGCGCGAAGGCTGAAATCAAGTAAGTTTTTTTGCGCTAGGCGAAGGCTGGCGGTTTTTCACCGCCAGCCTTTTTGTGCTTTGTGAGCTATCTTCCTTTTGCGAACTTGGTTTGCTAAAAGAGACGGCCAAGAAGTTAAAGAGAATGATCGTTCGAAGAAATCGACCGGTGATTCTCTTTGTCTTCTGAAGCGACTGCAGAAGGCAAGTTTGGTCGGGTAGTGGGCGCATGCTCATTACCGTCAGCCAGCGGTTGGTAGCGGCCAACCACCAAGCTTTTAGGCTCGTTCAGGCCATCGAACGGCCATCGGGTCTCAGTCGGTGAACACTCGGGTTGTCTCATCCAGGTATCCTGCCTCGACAACAATGCCCGCCGTGATTCGGAGATCGTATGCAATATTCCTTCACCGAGAAGAAGCGTATTCGCAAGAGCTTTGCGAAGCGCCCCATCGTTCACCAAGTACCTTTCCTGCTGGCAACTCAGCTTGAATCATTCAGCACGTTTCTGCAAGCAGACACGTCTGGAACGCAGCGTAAACCGGAAGGTTTGCAAGCGGCGTTTACTTCTGTTTTTCCGATTGTTTCGCATAATGGTTTTGCTCGTCTGGAATTTGTCAGCTACATGCTGTCGCCGCCTGCGTTCA
The DNA here is from genome assembly GCF_009455625.1 of Paraburkholderia bonniea. Taxonomy (NCBI): domain Bacteria; kingdom Pseudomonadati; phylum Pseudomonadota; class Betaproteobacteria; order Burkholderiales; family Burkholderiaceae; genus Paraburkholderia; species Paraburkholderia bonniea. The sequence goes on from NZ_QPEQ01000001.1 coordinate 536,461, forward strand.
ATATCAAGGAATGTCAGCAACGTGGTCTGACGTACTGCTCTGCGTTGCGGGCGAAAGTGCGTCTGGTGTTGCTCGATAAAGAGTCACCCAGCAAGCCTGTCGTCAAGGAAGTGAAAGAGCAGGAAGTCTACATGGGCGAAATGCCGCTCATGACACCTACGGGCTCATTCGTCATTAACGGCACGGAGCGCGTGATCGTTTCCCAGTTGCACCGTTCTCCTGGGGTGTTTTTCGAGCACGACAAAGGCAAAACCCATAGCTCGGGCAAGCTCTTGTTTTCAGCGCGAATTATTCCTTACCGCGGTTCCTGGCTTGATTTCGAGTTCGACCCGAAGGACGTGCTGTACTTCCGTGTCGACCGTCGTCGCAAGATGCCTGTCACGATTCTGTTGAAGGCTATTGGCCTGACGCCAGAACAAATTCTCGCTAATTTCTTCGTTTTCGATAACTTTGCGCTGATGCCGGAAGGCGCGCAAATGGAGTTCGTTGCGGAGCGTTTGCGTGGTGAAGTGGCTCGTTTCGATATCTCCGATCGTGATGGCAATGTAATTGTCCCGAAGGACAAGCGCATTAACGCCAAGCATATTCGGGATCTCGAGAGCGCAAAAACAAAATTTATTTCGGTTCCCGAAGATTATCTGCTGGGGCGTGTGCTGGCAAAGAATGTTGTCGACGCTGACACCGGTGAAGTCATTGCTAGCGCGAATGACGAAGTTACCGAAACGGTGCTTGAGAAGCTGCGCGAAGCCAGTATCAAGGACATTCAGACGCTGTATACGAACGACCTGGATCAGGGGCCGTATATTTCGTCGACGCTGCGCATTGACGAAACCACTGACCGGATGGCTGCCCGCATCGCAATTTATCGCATGATGCGTCCGGGTGAGCCGCCGACGGAAGAGGCAGTCGAGGCGTTGTTCAATCGTCTGTTCTACAGCGAAGATGCTTACGACCTGTCCAAGGTCGGCCGCATGAAGTTCAATCGCCGTGTTGGCCGCGATGAGATTGTCGGCCCGATGACGATGCAAGACGACGACATCCTCGCAACCATCAAGATTCTTGTCGAGTTACGTAACGGCAAGGGCGAAGTGGATGACATTGATCACTTGGGTAATCGTCGTGTGCGTTGCGTGGGTGAACTGGCGGAAAACCAGTTCCGTGCGGGTCTTGTCCGTGTTGAGCGTGCTGTAAAAGAGCGTCTCGGTCAGGCCGAGAGCGAAAATCTGATGCCGCATGACCTGATTAACTCCAAGCCGATTTCATCGGCGATTCGGGAGTTTTTCGGCTCGTCGCAGCTGTCGCAGTTTATGGACCAGACCAACCCGTTATCGGAAATCACCCACAAGCGCCGTGTCTCCGCGCTTGGGCCGGGTGGTTTGACGCGTGAGCGTGCTGGCTTTGAAGTTCGTGACGTGCACCCAACTCACTATGGTCGTGTCTGTCCAATTGAAACGCCAGAAGGTCCGAACATTGGGCTGATTAACTCACTGGCTCTGTACGCGCATCTTAATGAGTATGGTTTTCTTGAAACGCCGTACCGGAAAGTGACTGACGGCAAGGTGACCGATCAGATCGACTATCTGTCCGCGATTGAAGAAGGCCGTTACGTCATCGCACAGGCTAATGCTGCCGTCGCAGAAGAAGGCACGCTGACCGACGAGCTTGTGTCGTCGCGTGAAGCCGGTGAAACCCTGATGGTTACGCCGGACCGCATCCAGTACATGGACGTCGCGCCTTCGCAGATCGTTTCGGTGGCGGCATCGTTGATCCCGTTTCTTGAGCACGACGATGCGAACCGTGCGTTGATGGGTTCGAACATGCAACGTCAAGCTGTTCCTTGTCTGCGCCCTGAAAAGGCCGTGGTGGGTACGGGTATTGAGCGGACGGTTGCCGTCGACTCGGGTACGACAGTTCAGGCGTTCCGTGGTGGTGTTGTGGATTACGTCGACGCGGGCCGTATGGTTATTCGTGTGAACGATGACGAAGCGGTGGCTGGTGATGTCGGCGTCGATATCTATAACCTGATCAAGTACACGCGTTCGAACCAGAACACGAATATCAACCAGCGTCCTATCGTCAAAGTGGGCGATATCGTGTCGCGCGGTGACGTACTGGCGGATGGCGCATCGACCGATCTGGGTGAACTGGCATTGGGCCAGAACATGCTCGTCGCGTTTATGCCATGGAACGGCTACAACTTCGAAGATTCAATTTTGATCTCGGAGAAGGTGGTGGCGGATGATCGCTACACGTCGATCCATATCGAAGAGCTGAATGTCGTTGCACGTGACACCAAGCTCGGACCTGAAGAAATCACCCGTGACATTTCAAATCTGGCCGAAGTACAGCTTGGCCGTCTGGATGAGTCGGGCATCGTTTATATCGGTGCGGAAGTCGAAGCCGGTGACGTGATGGTTGGCAAGGTTACGCCGAAGGGCGAAACCCAACTGACGCCAGAAGAAAAGCTGCTGCGCGCGATTTTCGGTGAAAAAGCCTCGGACGTGAAAGACACGTCGTTGCGCGTGCCTTCCGGCATGAGCGGCACGGTGATCGACGTGCAGGTGTTCACGCGTGAAGGAATTCAGCGTGACAAGCGGGCGCAACAGATTATTGATGACGAACTGAAGCGCTATCGTCTGGATTTGAATGACCAGTTGCGGATTGTGGAAGGCGATGCTTTCCAGCGTCTCGCGCGGATGCTGGTTGGCAAGGTGGCAAATGGTGGTCCGAAGAAGCTGGCGAAGGGTACCAAAATCGAGCAGTCTTACCTGACTGATTTGGACCACTATCACTGGTTTGATATTCGTCTGGCTGATGAAGAGTCGGCTGCTCAACTCGAAGCTATCAAAGATTCGATTGAGCAAAAGCGTCACCAGTTTGATCTCGCGTTTGAAGAAAAGCGCAAGAAGCTCACCCAGGGCGATGAGTTGCCACCGGGCGTGCTGAAGATGGTCAAGGTTTATCTCGCGGTGAAGCGCCGTTTGCAGCCTGGCGACAAGATGGCTGGCCGTCACGGTAACAAGGGCGTGGTGTCGAAGATCGTTCCGATCGAAGACATGCCGTACATGGCCGATGGCCGTCCGGCTGACGTTGTGCTGAACCCGTTGGGTGTGCCTTCGCGGATGAACGTTGGGCAGGTTCTCGAAGTGCATCTGGGCTGGGCGGCGAAGGGTCTCGGCTGGCGGATCGGTGAGATGTTGCAGCGTCAGGTCAAGGTCGCGGAATTGCGTGAGTTCCTCACCAAGATCTATAACGAATCTGGCCGTGCAGAAGAGCTGGACAGCTTCTCGGATGATGAAATCATCGAGTTGTCGAAGAATCTGCGTGAAGGCGTTCCGTTTGCGACACCGGTGTTTGATGGTGCAACCGAAGAAGAAATGTCGCGTGCACTCGATCTCGCCTTCCCGGATGACATCGCTGAACAACTTGGTATGACGCCGTCCAAAAATCAGGTGCGTCTGTACGACGGCCGTACGGGGGAAGTGTTTGAGCGCCCTGTAACGGTTGGCTACATGCATTACCTGAAGCTTCATCACTTGGTTGATGACAAGATGCACGCCCGTTCGACCGGCCCGTACTCGCTTGTGACGCAACAGCCGCTTGGCGGTAAGGCGCAGTTCGGTGGTCAGCGTTTCGGTGAGATGGAAGTGTGGGCGCTCGAAGCATATGGCGCCTCTTACGTGCTCCAGGAAATGCTGACGGTGAAGTCGGATGACGTGACAGGCCGGACCAAGGTTTACGAGAATCTGGTGAAGGGCGATCACGTGATTGATGCTGGCATGCCTGAGTCGTTTAACGTGCTGGTGAAGGAAATTCGGTCGCTCGGTATTGATATCGACCTGGACCGGAACTAATCGGACTACTGGAGAGAAGCGATGAAAGCTTTGCTCGATCTATTCAAGCAAGTCCAACAACCCGAAGTTTTTGATGCGATCAAGATCGGTCTGGCTTCGCCAGACAAGATCCGTTCGTGGTCTTTCGGTGAAGTCAAAAAGCCTGAAACCATCAATTACCGGACATTCAAGCCGGAACGTGATGGTTTGTTCTGCGCGAAGATTTTCGGGCCGATCAAAGACTACGAATGCCTGTGCGGTAAGTACAAGCGTCTGAAACACCGTGGTGTGATCTGTGAGAAGTGCGGCGTCGAAGTGACGCTCGCCAAGGTGCGGCGTGAGCGGATGGGCCATATTGAACTGGCCTCGCCGGTTGCGCACATCTGGTTTCTGAAATCGCTGCCGTCACGTCTGGGCATGGTGCTCGACATGACGCTGCGTGATATTGAACGTGTTCTGTACTTCGAAGCATATGTTGTGATCGAACCGGGGATGACGCCGCTGAAAGCACGGCAGATCATGACCGAAGAGGATTACTACAACAAGGTTGAAGAGTACGGCGACGAGTTCCGTGCCGAGATGGGCGCGGAAGGCGTGCGTGAATTGCTGCGTGCGATCAATATCGATGAACAAGTCGAGATGCTGCGCACCGAGCTCAAAAACACGGGTTCGGAAGCAAAGATCAAGAAGTACGCGAAGCGCCTGAAGGTGCTTGAGGCATTCCAGCGCTCGGGCATCAAGCCCGACTGGATGGTGCTCGAAGTGTTGCCAGTCCTGCCGCCTGAATTGCGGCCGCTGGTACCGCTCGATGGCGGCCGTTTTGCCACATCCGACCTGAATGACTTGTATCGTCGCGTGATTAACCGGAACAACCGGTTGAAGCGTTTGCTCGAGCTGAAGGCACCTGAAATCATCGTCCGTAATGAAAAACGGATGTTGCAAGAGGCCGTCGATTCATTGCTCGACAATGGTCGTCGCGGTAAGGCGATGACTGGTGCGAACAAGCGTCCGCTGAAATCGCTGGCCGACATGATTAAAGGTAAGGGCGGCCGTTTCCGGCAGAACTTGCTGGGCAAGCGTGTTGACTATTCCGGCCGGTCAGTGATTGTGGTGGGCCCTACGCTGAAGTTGCATCAGTGTGGTCTGCCGAAGCTGATGGCGCTTGAGCTCTTCAAGCCATTCATTTTTCACAAGCTTGAAGTGATGGGCGTTGCCACGACCATCAAGGCCGCGAAAAAAGAGGTCGAAAATCAGACCGCTGTGGTGTGGGACATCCTCGAAGAGGTGATCCGCGAGCATCCGGTGATGCTGAACCGTGCTCCGACACTGCACCGCCTTGGTATCCAGGCTTTTGAGCCGGTGCTGATCGAAGGCAAGGCAATCCAGCTGCATCCGCTGGTTTGCGCGGCGTTCAACGCCGACTTCGATGGTGACCAGATGGCGGTTCACGTTCCGCTTTCGCTTGAAGCGCAAATGGAAGCACGCACGCTGATGCTGGCATCCAACAATATTCTGTTCCCGGCGAACGGCGATCCGTCGATCGTGCCGTCGCAGGATATTGTGCTCGGCCTGTACTACGCGACTCGTGAAGCGGTGAATGCAAAGGGCGAAGGCCTGTCGTTTACCGGTGTTTCGGAAGCGCTGCGTGCTTACGAGAACAAGGAAGTCGAACTGGCCTCGCGCGTCAACGTGCGGATCACAGAAATGGTCCATAACGAAGACAAGTCACCGGGCGCACCGGCATTTGTGCCGAAGATCTCGCTGTATGCGACGACGGTTGGCCGTGCGATTCTGTCGGAAATTCTTCCGCCAGGGCTGCCGTTCTCCGTGTTGAACAAGCCGTTGAAGAAGAAAGAAATTTCACGCTTGATTAACACTGCATTCCGCAAGTGCGGTCTGCGCGCAACCGTGATTTTCGCGGATCAGCTGATGCAGTCGGGTTTCCGCCTGGCCACGCGCGCTGGTATTTCCATCTGTGTGGATGACATGCTCGTGCCGCCACAGAAAGAAACCATCGTTGGTGATGCGGCGAAGAAGGTGAAAGAGTACGACCGTCAGTACATGTCGGGTCTGGTCACATCGCAAGAGCGCTATAACAACGTGGTCGATATCTGGTCGGCTACGTCGGAAGCGGTCGGCAAGGCGATGATGGAGCAGCTGTCGACTGAGCCGGTGGTTGATCGTGATGGCAAGCAGACACGCCAGGAATCGTTCAACTCGATCTACATGATGGCCGACTCTGGCGCACGTGGCTCCGCAGTGCAGATTCGTCAGCTGGCAGGTATGCGTGGCCTGATGGCCAAGCCTGACGGCTCGATCATCGAGACGCCGATTACCGCGAACTTCCGTGAAGGCCTGAACGTGTTGCAGTACTTCATCTCGACTCACGGTGCACGTAAGGGTCTGGCTGATACGGCATTGAAGACGGCGAACTCGGGTTACCTGACACGTCGTCTCGTCGACGTGACTCAGGATCTGGTGGTCGTTGAAGATGATTGCGGCACTTCAAACGGCGTGGCGATGAAAGCGCTGGTTGAAGGTGGTGAAGTCGTTGAGGCACTGCGTGACCGGATTCTCGGTCGTGTAGCTGTTGCTGATGTGGTGAATCCGGAATCACAGGAAACGCTGTATGAATCGGGCACTTTGCTCGATGAAGATGCGGTCGAAGAGATTGAGCGTCTGGGCATCGACGAAGTGCGCGTGCGCACACCGCTGACTTGCGAAACGCGCTACGGCCTGTGCGCCGCGTGTTATGGCCGGGATCTTGGCCGTGGCTCATCGGTGAATGTTGGCGAGGCAGTGGGTGTGATTGCGGCGCAGTCGATTGGTGAGCCTGGCACGCAGCTTACGATGCGTACCTTCCACATCGGCGGTGCGGCGTCGCGTGCAGCGGTGGCTTCGTCGGTTGAAGCCAAGTCCAACGGTACGGTTCGTTTCACCGCAACGATGCGTTATGTGACGAATGCGAAGGGCGAGCAGATCGTCATCTCGCGTTCGGGCGAAGCGATGATTACGGACGACCACGGCCGCGAACGTGAACGTCACAAAGTGCCTTACGGTGCCACGCTGCTGCAGCTTGATGGCGTCGTCATCAAGGCGGGCACGCAGTTGGCGACGTGGGACCCGATGACGCGTCCGATCATCACTGAGTATGGTGGTACGGTGAAGTTCGAAAACGTCGAAGAAGGCGTGACCGTTGCCAAGCAAATCGACGATGTGACGGGGCTTTCGACTCTGGTTGTAATCGACGTCAAGCGTCGCGGGTCACAGGCCGCGAAGAGCGTGCGTCCGCAGGTCAAATTGCTGGATGCAAGCGGCGAAGAAGTGAAGATCCCGGGTACCGAGCATTCGGTGCAGATTGGCTTCCAGGTTGGCGCACTGATTACCGTGAAAGACGGTCAGCAGGTGCAGGTCGGTGAAGTGCTCGCACGTATTCCAACCGAGTCGCAAAAGACGCGGGACATTACCGGTGGTCTGCCGCGTGTGGCGGAACTCTTCGAAGCACGTTCACCGAAGGACGCCGGCATTCTCGCGGAAGTCACAGGCACGACGTCGTTTGGTAAGGATACGAAGGGCAAGCAGCGTCTTGTTATCACGGATCTCGAAGGTAATCAGCACGAGTTCCTGATAGCGAAGGAAAAGCAGGTTTTGGTTCACGATGCTCAGGTTGTCAACAAGGGCGAAATGATCGTGGACGGGCCAGCAGATCCGCACGATATTCTGCGTTTGCAGGGTGTCGAGGCGCTGTCACGTTACATCGTGGACGAGGTGCAGGACGTGTACCGCTTGCAGGGCGTGAAGATCAACGACAAGCACATTGAAGTAATCGTGCGTCAGATGCTGCGTCGTGTTCAAATTACCGACAACGGTGACACGCGTTTCATCCCGGGTGAACAAGTCGAGCGTTCGGACATGCTTGATGAGAACGACCGGATGATCGCAGATGACAAGCGTCCGGCCACCTACGACAACGTGCTGTTGGGTATCACGAAGGCATCGCTGTCGACCGATTCGTTCATCTCTGCGGCGTCATTCCAGGAAACGACTCGCGTGCTGACCGAAGCGGCGATCATGGGCAAGCGTGATGATCTGCGCGGGCTGAAAGAAAACGTGATCGTTGGTCGTCTGATTCCGGCTGGTACGGGCCTCGCATTCCACAAGGCTCGCAAGAGCCGGGAGTTGTCGGAGCGCGAACGTTTTGACCAGATCGCAGCCGAAGAGTCTTTTGAATTCGGTACTCCGGAAGTTCCGGCAGCCGAGCAGCAACACTCAGGCGAGTAAATCCGCGCGGCGTGAGCCGCCGGGGTTACTGCAGCTCAAACCGCTCAGTTTTCGACTGGGCGGTTTTTTTTTGATCGTGGCGACGTAGTCATGCAGCGAATGCCGGCACCGGGGTAATCCGGGTAGCTAACGAAACCACATCGGTGTGGAACATCATCCATGCCTTGGTAAAATTCGCAGCATTAGCATTCCTTAGTCCCACTTTTACTTCCCCATTTTTATGTCCCGTTCGCTTGAAATTCTTAAAGAGGTTTTCGGCTATCCCGCGTTTCGGGGACAGCAAGGCGAAATCGTCGAGCATGTTAGCGCGGGCGGCGATTGTCTCGTGCTGATGCCGACCGGCGGTGGCAAGTCATTGTGCTATCAGATTCCGTCGCTGGTTCGCCGCGAGGCTGGGCTAGGCGCTGGAATCGTTGTCTCGCCACTCATTGCACTGATGCAGGATCAAGTGGCCGCATTGACCGAGTATGGTGTGCGTGCTGCTTATTTGAATTCGACGCTGAGCGGTGCGGAAGCCGCTGCGACTGAGCGTGCGCTGCGCGACGGCCAGTTGGACCTGCTTTACGTAGCGCCTGAGCGCTTGATGACGCCGCGCTTTCTTGAGTTGTTAGAGCGAGCTCATATAGGCCTGTTTGCTATAGATGAAGCGCACTGTGTGTCTCAGTGGGGCCATGATTTTCGGCCTGAGTATATTCAGTTGTCGGTCTTGCATGAGCGTTTTCCAGCTGTACCGCGGATAGCACTGACAGCGACTGCAGATGCCATTACACGTGATGAAATCGTGCAGCGTCTTGCGCTGGACGAAGCGCGCATTTTTGTTTCGAGTTTCGACCGGCCGAACATTCGCTATCGCATTGTTGAGAAAGATAACGCTCGCACACAGTTACTGGATTTCATTCGCGCGGAGCATTCAAAGCCCGATGGCACGACGGATGCGGGCGTTGTCTATTGCCTGTCACGGCGTAAGGTCGAGGAAACGGCCGAATGGCTCAAAGGGCATGGCGTCCGGGCATTGCCTTATCACGCTGGCATGGAGTTCGGCGTGCGGCAGAAGCACCAGGAAATGTTTCAGCGCGAAGAGGGCATCGTCATGTGCGCGACGATTGCATTTGGTATGGGGATCGACAAGCCAGATGTGCGCTTTGTGGCTCACCTGGATTTGCCTAAAAGCGTGGAAGGTTATTACCAGGAAACCGGCCGTGCGGGGCGAGACGGCATACCTGCAAATGCATGGATGGCGTATGGCTTGGGCGACGTTGTTCAGCAGCGAAAGATGATTGATGAATCCGAGGCTGATGATGCTCACAAGCGGGTGCAAACCGGAAAACTTGATGCATTGTTGGGTTTGTGCGAATCGGCGTCATGCCGTCGCGTGAGATTGCTGGCTTATTTCGGTGAATCAAGTCAACCATGCGGCAACTGCGATACTTGCCTTGAGCCTCCAGCATCATGGGATGCCACGAAAGAAGCGCAAATGGCGCTTTCCTGTGTCTTTCGCGCTCAGCGAGCAAGTGGATTTCACTTTGGCGCGGGTCATCTAATCGACATCTTGCGAGGCAATCGCACGGAGAAAATTCTGCAGCGCGGACACGAGTTGCTGAGTACCTTCGGAATTGGCGCAGCGCTTTCTGAACCTGAGTGGCGGGCTGTGTTTCGCCAACTGGTTGCCTTTGGCTACCTTACGGTAGATCACGCGGGTTATGGCTCGCTGGTTTTAACTGAAACTAGCAAACCGGTACTCAAGGGTCAGCAAGTCGTCACATTGAGACGCTACGTTAAACCGACTCGCACCCGTCAAACATCGACCCGCACCAGCGAACGAGCGGACCCAACGATTGGCATGGGGCCACGCGAGCGTGCTCGCTGGGACCGCTTGCGAGCGTGGCGAACCGAGACGGCGAAAGCCGACGGAGTACCTGCTTACGTTATTTTTCACGATGCAACCCTCGCTGAAATTGCGCGAAATGCTCCCGTTTCGCTTGAAGACTTGCGTGATATCCAGGGCATGGGTGCGCGGAAGTTGGACCGCTTCGGTGGCGCTTTGCTCGAGGTAGTTGCAGCAGGTTAGTGTGTGTTCTGGCTGCATTGGACCTGTCATGCGGTATTTGGCTGCAACTTATTGACTTGTTTGGTATTTTCAGAATATGATGCTAGGTTCTCGTATTTTGAGCCCTCTTGCGTGGGAGTCTCTCGCGTAAAAATCGGGTGTCAGATCGAGATGTACGGCATCTTCGGTGTTTTCGCTTTGCCCGAAAAACGAAGTAGCTGGTTTTATTAAATTTCAGGAATAAACAATGCCAACCATCAATCAACTGGTTCGCAAAGGTCGCGCTTCCGAAACTGCGAAGAGCAAGAGCCCGGCCTTGCAGGACTGCCCCCAGCGTCGCGGTGTGTGCACACGTGTGTACACTACGACGCCAAAAAAGCCGAACTCGGCGCTTCGTAAGGTTGCCAAGGTACGCCTGACGAATGGTTTTGAAGTGATTTCGTATATCGGTGGTGAAGGCCACAACCTGCAGGAGCACTCGGTGGTGCTGATTCGCGGCGGCCGGGTGAAAGACTTGCCAGGTGTGCGTTATCACATGGTTCGTGGCTCGCTGGATACCCAGGGCGTTAAGGATCGTAAGCAAGCTCGCTCGAAGTATGGTGCGAAGCGTGCCAAGGTTGGCAAGTAAGCTAGTCTGTCTAGTCAAGGTAATTTCAGGTCGCCCGCACCAAGGGGCGAAAATTGCGGTGGTGCCGGATTCGCCGGTGCTGTCGAGTAAGTAGTCACCCGACCGGACTGGTTGGCCGTTAAGGCTAAATCGGGTTAGTTGGTGGCCACGGGGCTGGTGCCAGTCCCAACTGAAAATAAAGGAAGAAGCATGCCACGTCGTCGTGAAGTCCCCAAGCGGGAAGTATTGCCGGATCCGAAGTTCGGTAACGTAGATGTAGCCAAGTTCATGAATGTGCTGATGTTGTCAGGCAAGAAGTCGGTTGCTGAGCGCATTGTGTACGGCGCTTTCGAGCAAATCCAGACTAAGGGTGGCAAGGACCCGCTGGAAGTGTTCACGGTAGCGCTCAATAACGTTAAGCCGGTAGTGGAAGTGAAGAGCCGGCGCGTTGGCGGTGCGAATTACCAGGTTCCGGTTGAAGTGCGTCCGTCGCGTCGTATGGCATTGGCGATGCGCTGGTTGCGCGAGGCTGCGAAGAAGCGTAGCGAAAAATCAATGGCCTTGCGTTTGGCTGGTGAATTGAGTGAAGCGGCTGAAGGCCGTGGTGGTGCGATGAAGAAACGCGATGAAGTGCACCGGATGGCGGAAGCCAACAAGGCGTTCTCGCACTTCCGTTTCTAAGCGCCCCGACCCCGGGCTAGCGGAGCAAAATTCCGGGCGGGTGCGCTTCCAAAGTGCCTCGCCCGTTTGTGTTACTGCGTAGTGGTCTTATTCCATTGCGCCATTCCCATAGAGGATTAAAGTGGCTCGCAAGACACCTATCGAGCGCTACCGCAATATCGGTATTAGCGCTCACATCGACGCTGGCAAGACAACGACGACCGAGCGCATTTTGTTTTACACCGGCGTGAACCATAAAATTGGTGAAGTGCACGACGGCGCTGCAACAATGGACTGGATGGAGCAGGAGCAGGAGCGTGGCATCACGATCACCTCGGCTGCAACAACTGCGTTCTGGAAAGGCATGGCGGGTGACCGTCCTGAGCATCGCATTAATATCATCGACACACCGGGTCACGTCGACTTCACGATTGAAGTCGAGCGCTCGATGCGTGTGCTTGATGGCGCGTGCATGGTGTATTGCGCCGTGGGTGGTGTCCAGCCGCAATCGGAAACAGTTTGGCGTCAGGCTAATAAGTACAAGGTGCCTCGCCTTGCGTTCATTAATAAAATGGATCGTACTGGCGCGAATTTTTTCAAAGTTTACGATCAGTTGAAATTACGCCTGAAGGCAAATCCGGTTCCTGTTGTGGTGCCTATTGGCGCTGAGGAATCGTTTCAGGGCGTGGTTGACCTGATTAAGATGAAGGCAATCATCTGGGACGAGGCATCGCAAGGTACGAAATTTACGTACGAAGAGATCCCGGCAGAACTCGCGGATACCTGTGCTGAATGGCGCGAGAACATGGTCGAGGCTGCTGCTGAAGCAAATGAAGCCTTCATGACCAAGTATCTGGATTCGGGTGAGTTGAGCGAAGAGGAGATCATCAAGGGTCTGCGTGATCGTACGATCGCTTGTGAAATTCAACCGATGCTGTGTGGAACCGCGTTCAAAAACAAGGGCGTACAGCGGATGTTGGATGCTGTGCTCGATTTCTTGCCTTCGCCGGTTGATATTCCTCCGGTTACGGGTGAGCTGGAAAACGGCGAGAAAGTTGAACGTCGTGCGGCCGATGACGAAAAGTTCTCGGCGCTTGCGTTCAAGATCATGACTGACCCGTTTGTGGGGCAGTTAATTTTCTTCCGCGTTTATTCGGGTACGACCAAGTCGGGCGATACGTTGTTGAATGCGACCAAGGACAAGAAAGAGCGTCTTGGTCGTATTCTGCTGATGCACGCAAACCAGCGCGAAGAAATCAAGGAAGTGCACGCGGGTGATATCGCTGCTGCAGTCGGCCTGAAAGAGGCGACTACAGGCGATACGCTATGCGATCCAGCCCATCCGATCGTGCTTGAGCGCATGATTTTTCCGGAGCCGGTGATTTCGCAGGCGGTTGAGCCGAAAACCAAGGTTGACCAGGAAAAAATGGGTCTGGCGCTGAATCGTTTGGCTCAGGAAGATCCTTCGTTCCGTGTTCAGACTGATGAAGAATCGGGTCAAACTATTATTTCGGGGATGGGCGAACTCCATCTCGAAATTCTGGTTGACCGGATGAAGCGTGAGTTTGGTGTTGATGCGACTGTTGGTAAGCCGCAAGTGGCTTATCGTGAAACAATTCGTTCGGTTTGCGAAGAAGTTGAAGGTAAGTTCGTCAAGCAGTCGGGTGGCCGTGGGCAGTATGGTCACGTCGTGCTTAAGCTTGAGCCGCAAGAACCGGGCAAGGGCTACGAGTTTGTTGATGCGATTAAGGGTGGTGTGGTTCCGCGTGAATACATCCCGGCAGTTGACAAGGGCATTACCGAAACGCTGAAGGCTGGCGTGCTGGCTGGCTTCCCTGTTGTCGACATTAAGGTCACGCTGTTCTTCGGCTCGTATCACGATGTTGACTCGAACGAAAATGCGTTCAAGATGGCTGGCTCGATGGGCTTCAAGGAAGGTATGCGTCGTGCCAACCCGGTGCTGCTTGAGCCGATGATGGCGGTAGAAGTAGAAACGCCAGAAGACTTTATGGGCAACGTGATGGGCGATTTGTCTGGCCGTCGCGGTATTGTCCAGGGCATGGATGACATGGTCGGTGGTGGCAAGATCGTCCGCGCAGAAGTGCCGCTTGCAGAAATGTTTGGCTACTCGACGTCGTTGCGTTCCCTGACTCAGGGCCGAGCAACGTACACGATGGAGTTCAAGCACTACTCGGAAGCACCGCGTAACGTTGCTGACGCCGTCATCAACGCGAAGACGAAGTAATCATTCACCGAACAATTTTTTTGAAAGAAGAGAAAAATGGCTAAAGGTAAATTTGAACGGACAAAGCCGCACGTCAACGTGGGCACGATTGGGCACGTCGACCACGGCAAGACAACGCTGACGGCAGCGATCACGACGGTTCTGACGGCGAAGTTTGGCGGTGAAGCAAAGGCGTATGACCAGATCGATGCGGCACCGGAAGAAAAGGCGCGTGGTATCACGATCAATACAGCGCACGTGGAATATGAGACGGCAAATCGTCACTACGCACACGTCGATTGTCCGGGTCACGCTGACTATGTGAAGAACATGATTACGGGTGCCGCGCAGATGGATGGCGCGATTCTGGTGTGCTCGGCTGCAGACGGCCCGATGCCGCAGACACGTGAACACATCCTGCTGGCGCGCCAGGTTGGCGTGCCGTACATCATCGTGTTCCTGAACAAGTGCGACATGGTGGATGACGCTGAGTTACTTGAGCTCGTCGAAATGGAAGTGCGTGAGCTTCTGTCGAAGTACGACTTCCCGGGTGACGATACACCGATCGTCAAGGGTTCGGCCAAGCTGGCGCTGGAAGGCGACAAGGGCGAACTGGGTGAAGTGGCGATCCTGAGTCTGGCGGATGCGCTGGATACCTACATCCCGACGCCGGAGCGTGCGGTGGATGGCGCATTCCTGATGCCTGTGGAAGACGTGTTCTCGATTTCGGGCCGTGGCACGGTGGTGACGGGGCGTATTGAGCGCGGCATTGTGAAGGTTGGTGAAGAAATCGAAATCATCGGTATCAAGCCAACAGTCAAGACGACATGCACGGGCGTAGAAATGTTCCGCAAGCTGCTTGATCAGGGTCAGGCGGGCGACAACGTCGGTATTTTGTTGCGCGGCACGAAGCGTGAAGATGTTGAGCGTGGTCAGGTTTTGGCCAAGCCGGGTTCGATCACGCCGCACACGCATTTCACGGCTGAAGTGTATGTGCTGAGCAAGGACGAAGGTGGTCGTCATACGCCATTCTTCAATAACTATCGCCCGCAGTTCTATTTCCGTACAACGGACGTAACGGGTTCGATCGAGTTGCCGGCGGACAAAGAGATGGTGATGCCTGGCGATAACGTGTCGATCACGGTTAAGCTGATTGCGCCGATCGCGATGGAAGAAGGCCTGCGCTTTGCTATCCGTGAAGGTGGTCGTACCGTCGGTGCCGGTGTCGTCGCTAAAGTCATCGAGTAAACCAGTTTGTAGATGTGTGCCAGGGGATGAGCGTTTGTATCTGTACAAAGGCTCATCCTCATGCTCTTTTATATATGGCGGCGCAATACCGCCTCGTTCTTTTTAAGGAATGGCCATGCAACAACAGCAACAGCAGCAAAAAATCCGTATTCGCCTTAAAGCGTTCGACTACAAGCTGATTGACCAGTCGGCTGCTGAAATCGTCGAGACCGCGAAGCGGACTGGTGCAATTATCCGTGGCCCAGTACCACTGCCGACCCGTATTCAGCGTTTCGATATTCTTCGCTCGCCGCACGTCAATAAGACTTCGCGTGATCAGCTCGAAATTCGCACGCACCAACGTTTGATCGACATCGTTGATCCGACAGACAAGACGGTTGACGCATTAATGAAGCTCGATCTTCCTGCTGGCGTCGACGTTGAAATCAAGCTGCAATAAGCATTTTGTGGAGCCGAATTTGACGGTGTCGCTAAGTCATTGATTGCTTGCGAAAAAGGAAGAGCCTAGCTATAATGCGAGGCTTTTCGTGCATTTGCACAAAAAAGTCAGCGCTAGCCAGTGGGTGAGTGTCTGCATTTTGTAATTTAGCCCCGACCAATCGCAGTCGGGAATGGAGAAAACGATGAGCCTTGGACTTGTAGGTCGCAAGGTTGGCATGACCCGTATCTTCACGGTGGATGGGGATTCAATTCCCGTTACTGTGCTGGACGTGTCCGACAACCGCGTGACGCAGATCAAGACTGTTGAAACCGATGGCTACATAGCCGTTCAGGTTGCATTCGGCAAGCGCCGCCGTTCGCGCGTGAAAAAGCCGCTGGCAGGTCATCTTGCCAAAGCTGGCGTTGAAGCCGGTGAGATCCTCAAAGAATTCCAGATCGACGCTGCGAAGGCCGCCGAGCTGTCGAATGGCGCGATCATTGATGTTGATCTTTTCGAAGTAGGCCAAAAGGTTGACGTGCAAGGCGTGTCGATCGGTAAGGGCTATGCCGGTACGATCAAGCGTTATAACTTCGCATCTGGCCGGGCATCGCACGGTAACTCGCGCTCGCACAATGTGCCGGGCTCGATCGGTATGGCGCAGGATCCGGGTCGTGTATTTCCGGGTAAGCGCATGACCGGTCATATGGGTGACGAAACGGTGACGGTGCAAAACTTGGTAATCGCTCGCATTGATGCTGACCGCAAACTCCTGCTGATTAAAGGTGCCATTCCTGGTGCCAAGGGCGGCATGGTTTTTGTGACGCCGGCAGTGAAAGCGCATGCTGTGAAAGGAGCGAAATAATGGAACTTAAGCTCCTGAATGCAAATGGTCAGGAAGGCGCGGCAATGAGTGCGTCGGACGTGGTGTTTGGTCGTGACTACAACGAAGCCTTGATTCACCAGGTTGTCGTTGCATACCAGGCTAACGCACGTAGCGGCAATCGCGCGCAAAAAGACCGTGAGCAAGTTAAGCACACGACTAAAAAGCCATGGCGGCAAAAAGGTACGGGCCGTGCTCGTGCTGGTATGTCGTCAAGCCCGTTGTGGCGTGGCGGTGGTCGCATTTTCCCGAATTCGCCCGAAGAAAATTTTTCACACAAGGTAAACAAGAAAATGCATCGCGCAGGTCTCTGCTCGATCTTTTCTCAGTTGGCTCGTGAAGGTCGTATAGCGGTCGTTGACGAGATGACGCTCGAAGCGCCCAAGACAAAGCTGCTTGCCGAGAAATTCAAAGCGATGGGGCTCGAATCTGTATTGGTAATTACCGATACGGTTGACGAAAACCTGTATCTCGCGTCACGCAATCTCGCCCATGTGGCGGTTGTTGAGCCGCGATACGCTGACCCGCTTTCATTGATCTATTTCAAGAAGATCTTGATCACGAAGGCTGCGGTTGCCCAGATCGAGGAGTTGCTGTCATGAGTGAGATTCGCAAGAACGATCATCGTTTGATGCAGGTTCTGCTCGCGCCAGTGATCTCCGAAAAGGCGACACTCGTAGCAGACAAAAATGAGCAAGTAGTATTCGAAGTTGCTCCGAATGCCACGAAACACGAAGTAAAAGCGGCAGTTGAGTTTTTATTCAAAGTGGAAGTGGATTCGGTCAACGTGCTGGTTGCCAAGGGTAAGGCCAAGCGTTTTGGTCGCTTCATGGGTAAGCGCAAGGATATCAAAAAAGCTTACGTGTGCCTGAAGCCTGGTCAGGAAATCAACTTTGAAGCGGAGGCCAAGTAATCATGGCAATCGTTAAAGTTAAACCGACTTCGCCCGGCCGTCGTGCGATGGTCAAGGTGGTTAACAAGGATCTGCATAAGGGCAAACCATTTGCTCCTTTGTTGTCTCCGCAAAGCGTGACCGCCGGCCGTAACAATAACGGTCACATCACGACGCGTCACAAGGGTGGTGGTCACAAGCAGCATTACCGTATGATTGATTTTCGTCGGACCAAAGATGGTATTCCGGCAAAAATCGAGCGTCTTGAGTACGATCCAAATCGTAGCGCAAACATTGCGCTACTTCTGTACGCAGATGGTGAGCGGCGTTACATCATCGCCCCCAAGGGTGCAGTTGTTGGCCAGCCGTTGATGTCTGGTTCTGAAGCGCCGATTCGTTCGGGTAACGCTTTGCCTATCCGGAATATTCCGGTTGGGACAACGATCCATTGCATCGAGATGTTGCCGGGTAAGGGTGCGCAAATGGCGCGCTCGGCCGGAACATCAGCGATGTTGCTGGCTCGTGAAGGTACCTACGCTCAAGTTCGGTTGCGTTCAGGCGAAATTCGTCGGGTTCATATCGAATGCCGTGCAACGATCGGTGAAGTGGGTAACGAAGAGCATAGCCTGCGCCAAATCGGCAAGGCTGGTGCAAATCGTTGGCGCGGTATTCGTCCGACAGTTCGCGGCGTTGCTATGAACCCGGTGGATCACCCGCACGGTGGTGGTGAAGGCAAGACGGCAGCAGGGCGTGATCCTGTAAGCCCGTGGGGTACGCCTGCGAAGGGTTATCGCACCCGTAGCAACAAGCGCACTACGACGATGATCGTTCAGCGCCGTCACAAGCGTTAAGGAGTAGGCAATGGCACGTTCTGTAAAAAAAGGTCCGTTCTGCGACGCCCATTTGCTGAAGAAGGTTGAGGCAGCTGCAGCAAATCGCGACAAAAAACCGATTAAAACCTGGTCGCGTCGTTCAACGATTCTGCCGGACTTCATTGGTTTGACGATAGCTGTGCATAACGGCCGTCAACACGTTCCGGTGTATATCTCGGAAAATATGGTCGGCCATAAGCTTGGCGAGTTTGCTTTGACCCGGACGTTCAAGGGTCACGCAGCCGACAAGAAGGCCAAGAAATAAGGGGCTATCAGATGGAAGTGAAAGCAATTCATCGCGGTGCCCGCATCTCGGCGCAAAAAACGCGCCTTGTGGCTGACCTGATCCGCGGTTTGCCGGTCGACAAGGCGTTGAACGTTCTTACGTTCTCGCCAAAGAAGGCTGCGGGAATCGTGAAAAAAGTCGTGCTGTCGGCAATCGCGAATGCGGAGCATAACGAAGGTGCTGATATTGATGAGCTCAAGATTACGAGCATCTACATTGATAAAGCGGCATCTCTCAAACGTTTTACTGCGCGCGCTAAAGGCCGTGGTAACCGCATCGAGAAGCAATCCTGTCACATCACTGTGACAGTCGGGAATTAAGGGGTCATACGATGGGACAAAAAATTCATCCGACTGGCTTCCGCTTGGCTGTCAGCCGCAATTGGGCATCGCGTTGGTACGCGAACAATACCAATTTTGCGGGGATGCTTCAGGAAGACATCGGTGTTCGTGAGTATCTGAAGAAAAAGCTGAAAAACGCGTCGGTTGGTCGAGTTGTTATCGAGCGTCCGGCGAAAAATGCGCGGATCACGATTTATAGTTCGCGTCCAGGTGTGGTGATCGGCAAGAAGGGTGAGGATATTGAGTTGTTGAAGTCGGAGCTGCAACGCCGCATGGGCGTGCCGGTCCACGTCAATATCGAAGAAATCCGTAAACCAGAAACCGATGCACAACTGATTGCCGATTCGATTACTCAGCAGCTTGAGCGTCGTATCATGTTCCGTCGCGCAATGAAGCGTGCAATGCAAAATGCCATGCGACTTGGCGCTCAGGGTATCAAAATTATGAGCGCTGGACGTCTGAATGGGATTGAGATTGCCCGTACAGAGTGGTACCGCGAAGGTCGCGTACCACTTCATACGCTGCGTGCTGATATTGATTACGCAACGTCGGAAGCGAAAACAACCTACGGCATTATCGGTGTGAAGGTATGGGTTTACAAGGGCGACACTCTTGGCCGTAACGACCTGCCGGCTGTAGAAGAAGTAGCCGAAGAAAAACGCCCGCGCCGTAATGCTCGTCCAGGTGGTGATCGTCGTCCGCGCCGTGATGGTGAGGGCGGAGCTCCTGCAGGTGCGCGCCGTGGTGCTCCTCGTCGTGCTGGCGCAGCCGGTACTGACGGGAAGACTGGAGAATAACGATGCTGCAACCGAAACGCAGAAAGTATCGCAAAGAGCAAAAGGGTCGCAACACCGGTATTGCCACCCGTGGTAATGCGGTGTCATTTGGTGAGTTTGGCCTGAAAGCCATCGGTCGTGGTCGTCTCACCGCGCGTCAGATTGAATCGGCGCGTCGGGCGATGACTCGTCACATCAAGCGTGGCGGCCGTATCTGGATTCGTATATTCCCGGACAAGCCAATCTCGCAAAAGCCGGCTGAAGTGCGTATGGGTAACGGTAAAGGTAACCCTGAGTACTACGTCGCAGAGATTCAACCGGGTAAGATGCTGTACGAAATGGACGGCGTAACTGAAGAGCTGGCACGCGAAGCGTTCCGTCTGGCTGCAGCGAAGCTGCCGCTTAAGACAACGTTTATCGTGCGTCAGCTCGGTGCCTAAGGAGTAAATGATGAAGGCTTCCGAACTTCACCAGAAAGATCAGGCCGCGCTCAACAAGGAGCTGTCGGACCTGTTGAAGGCGCAATTCGGTCTGCGCATGCAGCTTGCGACGCAGCAACTCACGAACACGAGTCAGTTGAAGAAGGTTCGTCGTGATATAGCTCGCGTGCGGACCGTCCTGACTGAGAAGGCGAACCAGAAATGAACGATAGCGTAAAAACCTCGCTCAAGCGGACGCTGGTCGGCAAGGTCGTTAGCAACAAGATGGACAAGACGGTCACCGTGCTGGTTGAGCATCGTGTGAAGCACCCGATTTACGGCAAGTATGTCGTGCGATCGAAAAAGTATCATGCTCACGACGATGCGAACACGTTTAACGAGGGTGACCTCGTTGAGATCCAGGAAACTCGTCCGATTTCCAAGACGAAAGCATGGACTGTGTCGCGTTTGCTTGAGGCTGCTCGCGTCATCTAATGTCGCGATATAGTAGAAAAAGCTGAAGTGCTGTATATTTTGCTTGCAAGACCGAGATTATTTGTTATAATTTCGGTCTTCCCTCTTTGTGGGAGCCCCGTCGCGGGCGAAGTTGGTGGGGGAAGCGGGTCGGGCGCCAGCCTGTTCCGAAAGATTCACCGGATTGCGATGGCGGGTTTCGTTTGCCGTCGCTGCTGTTCTAACCCAAGCAGCTGATAGGCTGACGGGACCAAGACTGACCGGGTGCGCCATGGTGGTGTAGCCGGATTAAGTTGGGAAAGATAAACCATGATCCAGACCGAAACTCGGCTTGAAGTGGCCGATAACACGGGTGCGCGTGAAGTATTGTGCATCAAGGTGCTCGGCGGCTCGAAGCGTCGTTATGCCAACATCGGCGACATCATTAAAGTCACCGTCAAAGAGGCAACGCCGCGCGGGCGCGTTAAAAAGGGCGAGATTTACAACGCCGTAGTGGTTCGAACCGCTAAGGGTGTGCGCCGTCAGGATGGCTCGCTGATCAAATTTGATAGCAATGCCGCTGTATTGTTGAATGCCAAGCTTGAGCCTATCGGCACCCGGATTTTCGGGCCGGTCACGCGCGAGTTGCGTAGCGAGCGATTCATGAAAATCGTCTCGTTGGCACCGGAAGTGCTGTGAGGAGTCGAGATGAACAAGATTCGTAAAGGTGATGAAGTAATCATTATCACCGGAAAAGATAAAGGCAAGCGCGGCATTGTGCTATCCGTTGGTGATCAGCATGTGACGGTCGAGGGTATTAATCTCGTCAAGAAACATGTGAAGCCAAACCCGATGAAAGGTACAGCGGGTGGTGTGGAAGCCAAAACGATGCCGTTGCATATTTCGAACGTCGCACTGGTTGACGCGAATGGCAAGGCCTCACGTGTTGGCATCAAGGTCGAAGGGGACAGGAAGGTACGGTTCCTTAAGACTACTGGTGTCGAGCTGAGCGTCTGACGCTGCGGAGTAAAAAATGGCTCGTCTACAAGAGTTTTACAAAGAAAAGGTTGTGCCCGGTCTTGTTGAGAAGTTCGGATACAAATCTGTAATGGAAGTGCCTCGCATTACCAAGATCACGTTGAATATGGGTCTTGGTGAAGCTGTGGCTGACAAGAAAATCATTGAAAATGCGGTTGGCGATCTGACCAAAATTGCTGGGCAAAAGCCAGTAATTACAAAAGCGCGCAAGGCAATTGCGGGCTTCAAGATTCGTCAAGGCTACCCAATTGGGGCGATGGTTACCTTGCGTGGCCAGGCGATGTACGAATTCCTGGATCGCTTTGTGACGGTTGCGCTGCCTCGTGTGCGCGATTTCCGTGGCGTATCTGGTCGTGCATTTGATGGTCGTGGCAATTACAACATCGGCGTGAAAGAGCAGATTATTTTCCCCGAAATCGATTACGACAAGATCGACGCGTTGCGTGGGCTGAATATCAGCATTACGACGACAGCGAAGACTGACGATGAAGCAAAGGCGTTGCTCGCCAGCTTCAAGTTCCCGTTCAGAAACTGAGGTTACCGTGGCTAAACTGGCACTAATCGAACGTGAAAAGAAGCGTGCGCGCCTTGCTGCTAAGTACGCTCCCAAGCGCGCTGAGCTGAAAGCGATCATTGATGATGCGGGCAAATCAGATGAAGAGCGTTATGCAGCTCGTCTGGAATTGCAACAGCTTCCGCGCAATTCAAATCCGACTCGCAAACGTAACCGTTGCGCGATCACGGGTCGCCCACGTGGCACGTTCCGTAAATTCGGACTGGCGCGAAACAAGATTCGTGAAATCGCGTTTCGTGGCGAAATCCCTGGCCTGACCAAGGCGAGCTGGTAATAGGAGAAACGTAAATGAGCATGAGTGATCCTATCGCCGATATGCTGACTCGCATCCGCAATGCGCAGATGGTTGAGAAAGTTTCGGTAGTGATGCCCTCGTCAAAAGTCAAGGTTGCGATTGCGCAAGTTCTGAAGGACGAAGGCTACATTGACGATTTCGCAGTGAAGTCTGAAGGTGCGAAATCTGAATTACGTATTGTTTTGAAATATTATGCCGGTCGCCCTGTAATCGAGCGTATTGAACGTGTCTCGAAACCAGGCCTCCGGGTTTATCGCGGTCACAATGACATCCCGGTGGTTATGAATGGCCTCGGGGTAGCAATTGTGTCTACACCGAAAGGCGTGATGACAGATCGCAAGGCACGCGCTACAGGCGTTGGCGGCGAAGTCATCTGCTACGTCGCTTAAAGCCGAAAGGAGAGAGAAACATGTCTCGAGTAGGTAAAAGCCCGGTAGCGCTAGAAGGCGCAGAAGTGGTTCTGAGCGACGAGAAAATCATCGTAAAAGGGCCGCTGGGTACGATTTCGCAAAATGCGAATCCTCTGGTAATTATCAAGGTTGAGGGCAGCACTCTGGTTTTCGCACCCGCTGATGACAGCCGCGAAGCCAATGCGATGACGGGTACGATGCGTGCACTGGTTGCAAACATGGTGCTTGGTGTGACGAAGGGCTTTGAGCGCAAGCTAACGCTGGTAGGCGTTGGTTATCGTGCTCAAGCGCAAGGCGATAAGCTGAATTTGTCACTGGGTTTTTCACACCCAGTGGTGCATCAGATGCCGGAAGGTATCAAGGCTGAAACCCCATCGCAGACCGAAATCGTGATCAAGGGAATCAACAAGCAACAAGTTGGCCAAGTCTCTGCAGAAGTGCGGGGCTATCGTCCGCCAGAGCCTTATAAAGGCAAGGGTGTGCGCTATGCCAACGAGGTTGTGGCCCTCAAAGAAACGAAGAAGAAGTAAAGGTGCGCAAACATGGATAAGAACCAATCTCGCCTGCGCCGCGCTCGTCAGACACGCATCAAGATCGCTGAGTTACAGGTCGCGCGTCTTGCTGTGCATCGGACCAATACGCACATTTACGCGCAGGTGTTCTCGCCGTGCGGCACTAAGGTGCTTGCTAGCGCATCAACGCTTGAAGCCGAAGTGCGTGCGGAACTTGCTGATAAAACGGGGAAGGGCGGTAACGTCTCTGCCGCGATTCTGATCGGTAAACGTATTGCAGAAAAGGCTAAGGCTGCCGGCATCGAATCCGTCGCCTTTGACCGTTCAGGTTTTCGCTACCACGGCCGCATTAAAGCGCTGGCCGATGCGGCGCGCGAAGCCGGACTTAAGTTCTAAGGGAAGAATTCGTCATGGCAAAGATGCAAGCGAAAGTTCAGGCTGACGAACGCGACGACGGCCTTCGTGAAAAGATGATTGCGGTCAATCGCGTAACCAAGGTAGTTAAGGGTGGCCGGATTCTCGGTTTCGCCGCACTGACCGTGGTTGGCGATGGTGATGGTCGCGTCGGAATGGGTAAAGGCAAGGCGAAGGAAGTCCCAGTTGCTGTGCAAAAAGCAATGGAACAAGCTCGTCGGAATATGTTTAAGGTGCCTCTTAAAAACGGTACGCTTCAACACGAAGTGCATGGTAAGCACGGCGCATCAATGGTCCTTCTCGCTCCGGCGAAAGACGGTACCGGCGTGATCGCAGGCGGTCCAATGCGCGCAGTGTTCGATGTGATGGGCGTGCAGAACGTTGTGGCTAAGAGCCACGGTTCGACTAACCCTTACAACCTCGTGCGTGCAACACTCGATGGTTTGCGTAAGCAATCAACACCGGGTGATATCGCCGCGAAGCGTGGTAAGTCCGTCGAAGATATTTTGGGTTAAGCCCAGGTGGTTACCATGTCTGAAAAAACTGTCAAAGTTCAGCTCGTCAAAAGCCTGATTGGCACGCGTGAGACACATCGTGCAACGATTCGTGGCTTGGGTTTGCGTCGTCTTAACTCAATTAGCGAGTTGGAGGACACACCCGCAGTCCGTGGAATGATCAACAAGGTTTCGTACCTTGTTAAGGTCATCAGCTAAGCGTCTGATCAGGACTCAAGGAGTTGAAATGGAACTGAATAACCTTAAGCCTGCTGCTGGCGCAAAGCATGCAAAGCGTCGGGTTGGGCGCGGCATTGGTTCTGGGCTTGGTAAAACAGCAGGCCGGGGCCATAAAGGTCAAAAATCGCGTTCAGGCGGTTTTCATAAAGTCGGATTCGAAGGCGGTCAAATGCCTTTGCAACGTCGTTTGCCAAAGCGTGGTTTTACCTCGCTGACGCGCGAATTTGTAGGTGAAGTTCGCCTTTCCGATTTGGAAAAATTGCCTGTTGACGAAGTTGATTTGCTTGCGTTGAAGCAAGCTGGGCTGGTTAGCGAGCTGACGAAAAGCGCGAAAATCATCGCTACAGGTGAATTGAAGCGGAAGATCGTAGTAAAGGGCTTGGGTGCGACCAAGGGTGCACGCGCTGCGATTGAGGCAGCGGGTGGTTCTTTTTCTGAGTAACGGACTAATCGTTTGCCGTTACTAGCATTTGCATCGGAGAAAGTACTTGGCTAACAGCCCGAGTCTTGTAAAACCAGGCCGAAGTGGAGGGAAGTTCGCCGATTTACGTAGGCGCGCGATATTTCTGCTTCTGGCTTTGGTCGTCTATCGTATCGGAGCGCATATTCCGGTTCCGGGCATTGATCCGGATCAACTGGCGAAGTTGTTCCAAAGTCAGTCTGGCGGAATCCTGGGCATGTTCAACATGTTTTCAGGGGGAGCGCTTTCGCGTTTCACAATTTTTGCGCTAGGCATCATGCCGTATATTTCGGCATCGATCATTATGCAGTTGCTGGCGATTGTCTCGCCGCAACTGGAAGCGTTAAAAAAAGAAGGGCAGGCAGGGCAGCGAAAGATAACGCAATACACGCGTATTTTCACCGTTTTGCTAGCAACGTTTCAGGCATTTGGAATTGCTGTTGCACTAGAAAATCAGCCTGGCCTCGTAATGGAAGCAGGTTTGGTGTTCAGGTTGACGACTGTAGTTACTCTGGTGACTGGAACCATATTTTTGATGTGGTTGGGTGAGCAGATTACGGAGCGGGGTTTAGGTAACGGCATTTCGATCATCATCTTTGGTGGGATTGCAGCCGGATTTCCTAACGCGATTGCTGGTTTGTTTGAATTGGTGCGAACCGGTTCGATGGGGCCGGTCTCAGCGATTCTTGTGGTATTTCTGATTGCCGCTGTGACGTACTTGGTTGTGTTCATTGAGCGCGGTCAACGTAAAATTCTGGTGAATTACGCTAAGCGTCAGGTAGGGAATAAGATTTACGGCGGTCAGTCATCACATTTGCCGTTGAAGCTGAATATGTCGGGCGTGATCCCACCGATCTTTGCATCGTCGATCATTCTGTTTCCGGCAACGCTTCTTAGCTGGTTTAATTCCGGAACGCGCACTGGCTGGCTGGCTGACACGTTGCATAATGTTGCTGAGGCGCTTAAGCCAGGCCAGCCTGTTTATGTGTTGTTGTATGCGCTGGCTATCGTGTTTTTCTGCTTTTTCTATACTGCATTGGTTTTCAATAGCAGAGAAACGGCGGATAACCTGAAGAAAAGCGGTGCTTTCGTCCCTGGCATTCGTCCTGGTGACCAGACCGCTAGATATATTGACCGCATCTTGACTCGCTTGACGCTTGCCGGTGCTATTTACATCGTCTTCGTTTGCTTGCTGCCAGAACTCTTGGTGTTACGCTGGAATGTCCCGTTTTATTTTGGTGGCACATCACTACTCATTATTGTGGTTGTCACGATGGATTTCATGGCGCAGGTACAGTCTTATGTCATGTCGCAACAATATGAATCGCTGTTGAAGAAAGCAAACTTCAAGGGTGGAAATGTTCCGACGCGGTAAAAAAATTGGATGGTCAAAAGTGGCGTGATCTTGCTTCACGATGACGTCACCCAAAATCTACCTGGTGCGAATTTTGAACTGGGTTAGAGGATGTCCATGTTGTACTGGGGCACACATCTGACAGTATTCGGTGTAATTTCTTCCGAATTTTGTCAGGCGATAAAGCCACGGTTGAACTAGCGCCCTACGATTTGTTGCATGCGCGGATCGTGTTCCGGGCGAAGTGATTTAGAAAAAGGGTAATATCATGAAAGTGATGGCATCGGTTAAGCGCATTTGTCGCAATTGTAAGATCATCAAGCGCAAAGGCGTTGTGCGGGTGATTTGCAGTTCTGATCCGCGCCACAAACAGCGTCAAGGCTGAAAGCCGCGCTTTTGCTAGCGCTTTTTGTTTGAGGAAAAACAATGGCTCGTATCGCAGGGGTTAATATCCCGAATCACCAGCATACTGAAATTGGCTTGATGGCAATTTACGGTATTGGTCGCACGCGCTCACGCGGTATCTGCGTCGCCGCTGGTGTGGCATTTTCGAAAAAGGTCAAAGACCTGAACGACGCAGATCTCGAAAAGCTGCGTGAAGAAGTCGGCAAGTTCATAGTGGAAGGCGACTTACGTCGTGAAACCACAATGAGCATCAAGCGTCTGATGGATCTCGGTTGCTATCGTGGTGTGCGGCATCGCAAGGGCTTGCCCCTGCGTGGACAGCGTACGCGTACTAATGCCCGTACCCGCAAGGGTCCGCGTCGTGCAGCGCAATCGCTGAAGAAGTAAGCGGAACTGACAGTTACAGGGAAATGTAATGGCTAAGGCTTCGAACAACTCTGCGGCGCAACGCGTTCGCAAAAAGGTTAAGAAAAACGTAGCGGAAGGTGTAGTTCACGTTCATGCTTCGTTTAACAATACCATCATTACAATCACCGATCGCCAAGGCAATGCACTTGCTTGGGCTACGTCAGGTGGTCAGGGTTTCAAGGGTTCACGTAAATCGACTCCGTTTGCAGCTCAGGTCGCAGCCGAATCGGCTGGACGTGTTGCAATGGAATACGGTGTAAAGAACCTTGAAGTTCGCATCAAGGGCCCTGGCCCTGGCCGCGAATCAGCCGTTCGGGCTCTCCATGGCCTTGGAATCAAAATCACGGCAATTTCTGACGTGACGCCTGTTCCACATAACGGTTGCCGTCCATCGAAACGTCGTCGTATTTAAGACGTTGTTTTTGTTTCGCACCTGCTGTCGCTTTTAGCGATAGCAGGTTGTGTGCGTTATGGATTTAACTAAGCCCACCGTTCGTCCCGTCGGGTACGAACTAGCGTGAAGTGAAATTCACGTGATTAATCTAGAAGGAATGCAACGTGGCACGCTATATCGGCCCCAAGGCCAAGCTTTCCCGTCGTGAAGGCACCGATCTTTTCCTGAAAAGCGCTCGTCGCTCCCTGGCTGATAAATGCAAGCTTGATAGCAAGCCAGGTCAGCATGGTCGTACTTCTGGTGCACGTACGTCAGACTACGGTACCCAGTTGCGTGAAAAGCAAAAAGTGAAGCGTATTTACGGTGTGCTGGAGCGTCAGTTCCGCCGTTATTTTGCAGATGCCGACCGTCGTAAAGGTAATACGGGTGAAAACCTGCTGCAATTGCTGGAGTCGCGTCTCGATAACGTTGTTTACCGTATGGGCTTTGGCTCAACACGTGCTGAGGCTCGTCAGCTCGTTAGCCACAAGGCGATCCTGCTGAATGGCGTGGTAACCAACATTCCTTCTGCGCAAGTTAAGGCAGGCGATGTGGTTGCTATTCGTGAGCAGGCTAAAAAGCAGGTCCGGATTGCTGAGTCCTTGTCGCTGGCTGAGCAAGGTGGTCTGGCTAGCTGGGTATCAGTCGATGCGAAGAAGTTTGAAGGCATATACAAGCAAATGCCGGAACGCAGCGATATTGCTGGCGATATCAATGAAAGCCTGATTGTCGAATTGTATTCGCGCTAATCGTATTTACAGCCGAAGTACCTGGTTGCCAAGTGCAAGGGGTGACTTCGGCTGTTTATTTTCAGGTTGTTGCCGGTCAGCCTTATCGGTGTAACGAGCCGAGGGTATTGGAAAGGAAACCCTATGCAAACCAGTTTGTTGAAACCCAAGATTATCGCTGTTGAGTCCCTCGGCGAAAGTCATGCAAAAGTGGTCATGGAGCCGTTTGAACGTGGCTATGGTCATACCTTGGGAAATGCGCTTCGGCGTGTGTTGCTGTCTTCAATGCTCGGTTATGCTCCGACCGAAGTCACAATCGCTGGTGTAGTTCATGAATATTCAACGCTGGATGGTGTACAGGAAGACGTAGTCAATCTGTTACTGAACCTGAAAGGGGTTGTATTCAAGCTGCATAACCGCGATGAAGTCACGGTTTCTTTGCGTAAAGATGGTGAAGGTGTTGTTACTGCACGTGATATCGAGCTGGCTCACGATTGCGAGGTGATTAACCCTGATCATGTGATTGCGCATTTATCCAAGGGCGGAAGCCTGGATGTACAGATTAAGATTGAGAAAGGCCGTGGATACGTGCCAGGAAATGTTCGCCAGTATGGGGACGAATCCGGCAAAATCATTGGCCGGATTGTGCTGGATGCGTCGTTTTCGCCTGTTCAGCGTGTCAGCTATTCGGTTGAAAACGCTCGCGTAGAGCAGCGTACTGATCTCGATAAGCTGGTGATGAATATCGAAACCAATGGTGTGATTTCACCAGAGGAAGCGATTCGCCAAGCGGCACGTATTCTGGTCGATCAATTGTCGGTGTTTGCTGCGCTTGAAGGTACTGAGGCGATGGCTGAAGCGCCGTCACGTGCACCGCAGATTGATCCGATTCTGTTGCGTCCGGTGGATGACCTTGAGTTGACTGTTCGTTCGGCAAATTGCCTGAAAGCAGAGAATATCTACTACATCGGCGATTTGATTCAGCGTACAGAAAATGAGTTGCTGAAAACACCAAATCTTGGTCGCAAGTCGTTGAATGAGATCAAGGAAGTGTTGGCTTCCCGAGGGCTGACTCTCGGCATGAAGCTCGAAAACTGGCCGCCGGCTGGTCTCGACAAGTAAGCGCTGTAGCGATAGTGGCACAGACGCGGATTTTGTTTTAAAATCCGCGTCTTGCTGTTTCTATACCGGCCCGTGTACCTCAAAAGGTGCGATAGAAGAGCTGGACCAAAACTTTAAATCCAGGAAACTAAAATGCGTCACCGTCATGGTTTGCGGAAACTGAACCGCACGAGCAGTCACCGTCTGGCAATGCTCCGTAATATGTGTAACTCGGTCATTCAGCACGAAGTCATCAAGACAACGTTGCCTAAGGCAAAAGAGCTGCGCAAAGTCCTCGAGCCTTTGATTACGCTCGGTAAAAAGCCTTCACTGGCCAATCGTCGTCTCGCGTTCAATCGTCTGCGCGACCGTGATTCAGTAACGAAGCTTTTCGAAGTGCTCGGCCCACGTTACGAAACCCGCCCAGGTGGTTACCTGCGCGTTTTGAAGTTTGGTTTCCGTGTGGGTGACAACGCGCCGATGGCTTTGGTTGAGTTGCTCGATCGTCCGGAAATCACTGAAGAAGAAAACGTGAGTGAAGCCGAGTAAGCTCGACTGACTCCAACAAAAAGCCAGGTTTCGACCTGGCTTTTTGCTTTTTATCCGCGCAATGAGAGGAAAGTGTTTTTGTTAGCGTAAGTTGGGCGCCGACCGTGCGAGTGACCTTACCCCACCGAGTACACCATTCGCAAGTTAGGTAGCGGGCAGGTTTTCGGTTGATGCAATGCTGGAATTGGTTCGGTGCCAGTTGTCCGAGGGTGCTATGCGGACGAACCGTGTTGTAGTCGACTCGCCAGGCCTCAATACGTTCGCGTGCGTTATCAAGGCTGATGAACGCGCGCTGGTTTAAACACTTTTCGCGCAGTCGTCCATTTAAGCTCTCGATGTGCGCTTTTTCCACGGGGCTGCTGGGCCTGATGAATTGCAGCCTGACGTCATGCTCGTGAGCCCATGCATCGAGTGCCTTGCCGGCAAATGCGAGGTGCGGTGATTACGCGTTTAGTCTGCGCATCAGCCAATTAATTGCGTTGCTTGTTTTGAGCGTCGCTTAATCGGTTTTTCCGAAGAGTGCTAGCCCGATCCCGATGCTGGAGGGGAGGTTCGTAGTGGCTTCCATCAAGCCGGCCTGTCGATGTGCCTGAAATATGGCTTTGTGGACAAAGTGTTAGGATGGCCTCTTTCAAATTTTCGTTAAACAAGGTCACAGGCGTCATCTGGCCGGGAACAGTTTACCCAGGGTACTGGTAACGACAGATCGAAACGGCCGGCGTATCTCCATACGTCGTTTAAGGTCCGGATATTTGATCGTTTCGGCCTTCCTCTAGCAATCCCGAAGTCATTCAGTCGCAAGCGTTCGCATCTGGGCGCTGTGGCTAATGGGTTCTCGGGGAAACTCAACGTTCTTCCCATGCTTAATTCAATCTCTCGCTATGCGCGCGTTGTGCGCGTCAATTTGGCACTGATTGTGTCCTGTTTTGTTCTTGTATCGCTTTCGCTGAGTCAGGCGTTTGCCGCTGACGAGTTTCTCGATCCGGCCGATGCATTTAAATTTAGCGCGGAACAACGGACTGGCGGTATTGATGTCCATTTCAAGATCGCTGACGGTTACTACATGTACCGTGAACAATTTGCTTTTGCAGTCCGTAATGGGAGCGCGACGCTTGGTGCAGCGCAACTGCCCGATGGGAAGATCAAGTTTGACCAGACGTTTCAGAAAGACGTCGAAACATATCGCCATGATTTGACAATACATGTACCGGTCGAGCAGGCTGCGGGCCCATTCGATCTGGTTGTGACGTCGCAAGGGTGTGCCGATGCGGGCATTTGCTACCCGCCTGCTGAACATAGTTACCGGGTGAGTGGGGCCGCATTGCAAGGCGCGTCAGCGACGACTGGCGAATCTGGCGCGATATCTGCCGTAACCGGTGACATGCCTTGGTACGAGCGGGCGACTAGTCTGGATTACGCGCAATCCTTACTACAGGGTGGTGGTTTTCTCGGCATCATCGGCTTGTATTTTCTCGCTGGTCTGGTGCTGAGCCTTCTGCCTTGTTCGTACCCGATGATCCCGATTCTTTCGGCGATCATCATTGGCGAGGGTGCCCGGGTTACGCGAGCGCGTGGGTTTTCGCTGTCGCTGTCCTATGTTCTTGGCATGGCGCTGGTTTATACCGCTTTGGGGGTTGCCGCTGCGCTTGTTGGCCAGAGTCTTGGTGCGTGGTTGCAAAACCCATGGGTGCTCGGTGCTTTCGGCGTTTTGTTGAGCGCATTTGCATTGCTGTTGATGGGTGGGATAGATATCTCGCTGCCTGCACGCTGGCAAGACAGTGTTTCGCGGACCTCGGCGCGTCATTCCGGCGGAAAATTTTTTGCGGTCGCGGTGATGGGCGCGCTTTCTGCGTTGGTGGTCGGTGCCTGCATGACGGCACCGCTGTTTGCTGTGCTGGCCTTTATCGCTCATACCGGCAATGCGCTGCTTGGTGGTGCTGCATTATTTGCGATGGGAGTCGGTCTGGGTGTGCCGTTGTTGTTGATTGGGCTGGGCGCGGGGGCATTATTGCCGCGCGCGGGTGCCTGGATGAATAGCGTGAAGGTTTTCTTCGGCGTGATGTTGCTCGCCGCGGCGTTGTGGATCGTGTGGCCGGTGCTGGATGAAACCGCGCTTATGTTGCTTGGTGTGCTGTGGTTGCTGGTCGTGGCCGCTAGCCTCGGGTTTGGGCTGCCATTCACGGCTGGCAGTTCAATCTGGCGACGTTTGGCACGCGGGTTCAGTGTGCTTTGTCTAATCTGGGCTGGATTCATGCTGGCTGGGCTGGCCGGGGGCTCTGGTGACCCGCTGCGCCCTCTGGCGGTGTTTGTGCCGCTTGCCGGTGCTTCTACTGCGCCTGCGCCGGGCGTTAAGGCTCACGGCGCACTGGCGTTTGCGCCGGTGCGCTCATCCGCCGAGCTGGACCAGGTGCTCGCTGCATCGCCGAAACGAGTCATGCTCGATTTTTACGCGGACTGGTGCGTGAGCTGCAAAGAAATGGAGAAATTTACGTTTTCTGATCCACGTGTGGTTGCCGCACTAAAGTCGTTTGATTTGGTGCAGGCCGATGTCACTGCGAATAGTCCCGATGACCAGGCGCTACTCAAACGTTTCAAACTGTTCGGCCCGCCGGGGATTATTTTCTTCGATCAGGACGGGAAAGAAGTCATGCGTGTGGTTGGCTACGAGTCAGCGGATAAATTCCTGCGTAGCCTGGAGCGTGTGACTAATTAGCGCCAGTTTTTTTCTCAGTCGACGTAATCAAAAAGGAGGTGCCCCCGTTCACTCATTTGGGCACCTCCTTTTTTTGCATACAGCAGATACCACCCGTGGCTTACGGCATGGATTGCCGTGCTACTTGCTTACTTTGGCGCTTGAAGAATCCGTGCTGCATCCAGTGCGAAGTAGGTCAGGATGCCGTCTGCTCCCGCGCGTTTAAATGCCAGCAGAGACTCCATCATTGCTTTGTCATGATCTAGCCAGCCGTTTTGTGCGGCAGCCTTGAGCATCGCGTATTCGCCACTCACCTGGTACACATACGTCGGAAAGCGGAACTCATCTTTCACGCGACGCACGATATCCAGGTAGGGCATGCCAGGCTTGACCATCACCATATCCGCACCTTCTTCAATGTCGGCGCGCACTTCGCGGAGCGCTTCGTCAGAGTTGGCGGGGTCCATCTGGTAAGTCATCTTGTTGCTCTTGCCGAGGTTTGTCGCGGAGCCCACGGCATCACGGAACGGTCCATAGAATGCCGAAGCAAATTTGGCCGAGTAAGCCATGATTCGCGTATGGACATAGTCTTCGCTTTCCAGCATTTCGCGGATTGCACCGATACGCCCGTCCATCATGTCGGACGGTGCCACGATATCGACTCCCGCCGCAGCCTGGACTTGTGCCTGTTCAACGAGAATTTCAACGGTTTCGTCGTTAATTACATAGCCGGATTCGTCGAGTACGCCGTCCTGGCCGTGGCTTGTGTAGGGGTCGAGTGCGACGTCGGTCAGCACGCCAAGATCCGGGAAGTGTTTTTTAAGCTCGCGCACTGCTCGGGGAATCAATCCTTCCGCGCGGGTTGCTTCGCGGCCGTCGGGTGTTTTTAGTGATGGCTCGATAACGGGGAACAGCGACAGTACGGGTACGCCCAGTTTGACGCACTGCTCAGCAACGCCCAGCAGTAAATCGACCGAAACCCGTTCGACGCCTGGCATCGAAGGCACGGCTTGCCGCACGTTGGTCCCTTCCGTAATGAATACGGGATAGATCAGGTCGTTGACGCTCAGGGTGTTTTCTCGCATCAAGCGACGTGAGAAGTCGTCGCGGCGCATGCGGCGCGGGCGGTAGTGAGGGTAGATGCTCATGTCAGATTGGGTGAATGCGGTGGAAAAAGGCTGTTTCCGGGTGCCGGAAATTTTTCGAGACGATGGTATATGATATCGCCCGAGCAAGGCGCGCTGCGCTGACCTCCCCGCTTCTCCTTCCTGAGCGGGTGCCTGTCGTTTTCGATTAGGCTCTTTGGCCCGCCGTCATTAACGGCGGGTTTTTTTATATGCGCTGATTAAGCGCTTGCCGGAACGTCATTTGCGCTTGGAGCGAGCCAGCGCTCGAGGTGCTCGTGTGCTTCCTCAATTCCGACGCGTTTAAGCGCCGAAAAAAGCTGCGCGGTCAGTTCGCCCTGATAGCCTGCCGTGCGGTACTCGGCTAGGCCTTTTTGCGTCGCGCGTAACGCATTGACGCTTTCTTGCCGCGTCAGTTTGTCGCTCTTCGTGAGGAGTGTGTGAATGGGTTTGCCAGTGGGCGCAAACCATTCGATCATGCGCCGGTCGAGATCGGTGAGTGGCCGGCGGGAATCCATCATTAGAATCATCCCGCGCAATTGCGCGCGCGACTGTAGATACATCGACAGTAATGCTTCCCAGTGAGCCTTGGCATCGTGTGGCACTTCGGCGTAACCGTAGCCGGGCAGGTCGACCAGATGGGCGGTTGGCTCATCGGCTGGGCCGACCGAGAAATAGTTGATGTGCTGCGTGCGTCCAGGCGTTTTACTGGCAAATGCAAGACGCTTCTGGTTGCACAGAATGTTGATGGCCGTTGATTTTCCTGCGTTTGAGCGGCCGGCAAAGGCGACTTCTGGTTGCGGTGTTGCCGGCAAATCACGCAAGTGATTGACGGTGGTAAAGAAGCGGGACTGGTGGAGCAGGAAGGACATGGGCAGGCCAGAAGATGAGACGCCACGATGGCCCGAAGTGGGGGCGGGACATGCCTGACTGGCGTCTTCGTGATTAGCGGGTTATTGTACAATACGATGGTTTACCTAAAGGGTTTGCGGGGCGAGGCAGATCAGCTCATGCAGTGGCCCGGTTACCGTCGTATGTTGTCAAAGCTCTAATTCCCACAAGACGAGACAGGGTGCGCGAATGAACCGACTGGGCAAGTTTCTGGTGGTACTTCACACGGCGGCAGGTCTTTCAGTTTTAGTCGCACAGGCGCACGCGGCAGATCCGGTGAAGCCTGATCTCAACCGGGGGCAGGCTATTGCAGCGCAGGTTTGCGCTTCGTGTCACGGTGCAGATGGCAATAGCGCTGGCGGGGCTTTCCCTAAACTGGCCGGGCAGCATCCTGAATATCTGGTCAAGCAGTTGAAGGACTACAAAACTCAGCCAGGTGCCAAACAGGCTGCGCGCAACAACCCGATTATGGCGGGCATGGCTGCGGCCCTTTCCGAACAGGACATGATCAACGTTTCTGCTTTTTATGCGTCACAGGTGGCTAAGCCCGGGTATGCGCATAACAAGGAAACGCTGGCGCTCGGTCAAAAAATTTACCGTGGCGGAATCGCTGAGAGGGGCGTGCCAGCCTGCGCCAGCTGCCATGGGCCAACCGGCCAGGGTATCCCGTCGCAGTATCCGCGCTTGTCCGGGCAGTGGGCAGACTATGTTGCAGCGCAATTGGTCGCGTTCCAGCAAGGGCCTGGGGGGCGCAATAACAACGAACCGATGCATGCCACCGCACAGCGTTTGTCCGATAAAGAAATCAAGGCGGTAGCCGATTACATCGCGGGCCTGCATTAATCGCTGGTCCGCAGGCCAATGCAGGCGGCGCTTCGGGGCCGGTAAAAATAAGAAAAGGGTGGGGGCGACGCGTGATAACGGTCGCCCAACACCCTTTTTTGCTGTCAGCAGGAGTTTGAATGAGCGTTACCCAGTCGTCGGATGTTTCGTTGAAGCCAGGCCAGCGTATGTCTAAGCGCACGGTCGAATTATTGAGTTCCATGCGTTTTGCGGTTGCGTTGCTCGTCATTCTGTCGATTGCGAGCGTGATCGGGACGGTGCTGACGCAAGACGATCCATATCCCAACTATGTCAATCAGTTCGGCCCGTTCTGGGCCGATATCTTTCGCTCACTAACGCTCTACAACGTGTACAGCGCGTGGTGGTTCATGCTGATCCTCGGCTTTTTGATGGTGTCGGTCTCGCTTTGCGTGATCCGTAACGCGCCGAAGATGATCGTGGACATGAAAAGCTGGAAGGACAAAGTGCGTGAAGGCAGCCTGCGGGCCTTCCACCACAAGGCGGAGTTCGTCGCACAGGGTTCGCGGGCCCATACCACCGAGGTTCTCTCCAGGCTGCTGGGCAAGCTGGGTTACAAGTTTGTCGTGCGCGAGCGTGACGGTGCCACGCTGATTGCCGCCAAGCGCGGGGCGTTGACCAAAATTGGCTACATCTTTGCGCACGTTGCCATCGTGGTGATCTGTATCGGTGGTCTGCTCGACAGCAATTTGCCGATCAAGCTGCAAATGTGGTTGTTCGACAAAACACCGGTCAACAGCAACATGGTGATCAACGACATTCCGTCTGAACACCGTCTCGCACAATCCAATCCGTCGTTCCGTGGCTATGCCTGGGTGCCTGAAGGCCAGCATGTGTCGACCGCGATCCTGAACCAGCCAACCGGCTCGCTGATCCAGGATTTGCCCTTTTCTATCGAATTGAAAAAATTCATCGTCGATTACTACTCGACGGGCATGCCGAAGCTCTTTGCCAGCGATATCGTCGTGATCGACCGCAAGACCGGGGAGCGTATTCCGGCTCGGGTCGAAGTGAACAAGCCGTTCACCTACGAGGGCATCTCGATCTATCAATCGAGTTTCCAGGATGGCGGTTCGCAAATGGAAATGACGGCCTGGCCGATGAGTGGTGAGAGTGCCGCGGCAACGCCGTTCGGCGGCGCGATTGGCGGTTCTGCGCCGCTCATGTCGAACCTGCGGGGGACGAAGGGGGAAACGGTTGAATTCACCGATTTCCGTGCAATCAATGTTGAAAACATCTCGAACGGCAACGGTGCGGCTGATGTGCGCGGAGTGGCCGCACACCGGACGCTTAAGGAAGCGTTCGATGAGCGCCTTGGCTCCGGTGCCAAAACCAGCCGGCCCGTTGATCTGCATAACGTTGGTCCCTCGGTGCAGTACAAGGTGCGCGACAAGGACGGCCAGGCGCGTGAGTACAACAACTACATGCTGCCGGTGGATGTTGGTGGGGGCGAGCGGATGTTTCTTGCCGGGATGCGGGCTAATCCGAACGATGCATTCCGCTATTTGCGTATTCCGGCTGATGAAGCGGGCTCGGTCGGCGAGTGGATGAAGCTGCGGGCCGCGCTCGAAAGCCCGGCGTTGCGTGAGGAGGCGGCAAAGCGTTTTGCCCGGCGCTCGGTGCCTGCGGCCAATCCGGAGTTGCAACGCAATCTCGAAGAAAGCGCGCAGCGTGTGCTGACGCTGTTTTCCGGTGCTGACGACAGCATGGGCAAGACGCCAACCGGGCAAAACATCGGCGGCTTCCAGGCCATCGCGGCGTTTATTGACCGCTCGGTGCCCAAGCCGGAGCAGGAAAAGGCAGCGGGTTTGCTGCTGCGCATGCTGGAAGGCTCATTCTGGGATCTGTGGCAACTGGCCCGCGAGAAGGCGAATGAGCCGGCAATGAGCGCGGCCCCTGAATCCAGCCGCTTTGTGCAAAGCGCCATTAATGCAATATCTGACAGCTTTTTGTACGGATCAGCGGTCTATTTGCAGCTTGATTCGTTTAAACAGGTGCAGGCGTCGGTGTTCCAGCTGACTCGCGCGCCGGGCAAAAAAGTCGT
The DNA here is from genome assembly GCF_009455625.1 of Paraburkholderia bonniea. Classification (NCBI taxonomy): domain Bacteria; kingdom Pseudomonadati; phylum Pseudomonadota; class Betaproteobacteria; order Burkholderiales; family Burkholderiaceae; genus Paraburkholderia; species Paraburkholderia bonniea. The sequence continues at coordinate 573,728 of NZ_QPEQ01000001.1, forward strand.
GTATCTTGGCAGCCTGCTGCTGGTCGTGGGCATCTTCTCGATGTTCTACGTGCGCGAACGGCGGCTCTGGCTCTGGCTCAAAGACAGCGGCGAAGGCACCAGTGCTGTCATGGCGATGTCTACCGCGCGCAAGACAATGGATTTCGACAAGGAGTTCGCCCAGACGCGCGCCGCTGTTGGCGCGACGCTCGGCACTCATCCGTCTGGTACAGATCAGGCCGTCAGCACGACTGGCGTGCCGACCGGCGCACCCTCTGCTGGCTCACACGATTCAACCCCCCGATAAAAAATCATGGACTTGACCCCAGCTTCTTCCTCGCGTCCAGACTCGTCTGCTGACGCAATACATCCCGCCTTACTCGATGAGCGCCCGTTTCTGCGGCGTCTTGGCACATTTGACTGGCTATTTGCGCTGGTGCTGGTTGCTGGCGCGGGCTTTGCGTTGTGGCGCTATCACGCGTTCATGAACTATTACGACACGCTGGTGCTGATCTGCGCGGTGCCGGTGTTCATGGTGCTCGGCTGGCGCTGGAAGCCTTCGCGTCAATTGATGGTGGGCATTGCTGCGCTTTCGCTGCTGGCTATCTGGATGTATCAGGGGGATCTGGCGCGTGCGGACAGCGCGTTTTTCCTGAAGTACCTGCTGTCCAGCCAGTCGGCGATTCTCTGGATGAGCGCGCTGTTCGTGCTGGCCACCGTGTTCTACTGGATTGGCATGCTGACGCGCTCGCCAACGGGCGGCTCGATTGGCTCCAGGCTTACCTGGGCCGCTGTGCTGATGGGTTTCGTCGGGCTGATGGCGCGCTGGTATGAGTCATATCTGATCGGTGCCGATGTCGGTCATATTCCGGTTTCGAACCTGTACGAAGTATTCGTGCTCTTTAGCTTGATTACCGCGCTGCTTTATCTCTATACCGAACAGCACTACAACACGCGCTCGCTGGGCGCGTTCGTGCTGTTGGTGATTAGCGCCGCTGTGGGTTTTCTGATGTGGTATTCAATTGCGCGCGACGCGCAGCAGATCCAGCCGCTCGTGCCTGCGCTGCAAAGCTGGTGGATGAAAATCCATGTCCCGGCGAACTTCATTGGCTATGGCAGTTTTGCGCTGTCCGCGATGGTGGGGGTGGCGTATCTGGTCAAAGAGCGCGGCGTGCTGGCGGACCGTTTGCCCGCGCTCGAAGTGCTCGACGACATCATGTACAAGTCGATTGCCGTCGGCTTTGCTTTTTTCACGATTGCGACGATTCTCGGTGCGCTATGGGCGGCTGAGGCGTGGGGCGGCTACTGGAGCTGGGATCCTAAAGAGACTTGGGCGCTGATCGTCTGGCTGAATTACGCCGCGTGGCTGCATATGCGTCTGATGAAAGGCTTGCGTGGCGCCGTGGCAGCATGGTGGGCGCTCACGGGCCTGCTGGTGACGACGTTTGCATTTCTCGGCGTGAACATGTTTCTGTCGGGCCTGCATAGTTACGGCAAGCTGTAAGTTTCGTGGTTCGGCACGCTGCTGAATAAAACCGCCGGGCTTCAAAACCCGGCGGTTTTTTTATGGAATTTTGTCAGTGGCGGAAATTTGGCGTAATGGTTGCGTCGCGTTTTATGCGAACCGGATGATTGAAATCCGGTTCGAATGACGACACACTCGTTCTCTTTTTTCTGACTAGGGCGGCATCATGTGGATCAAACGAATGGCACGCGGGGCGCTTAATGGTGACGCGATTGCCCGGAGCGAAATCACGCCGCCGCAGGTCTTCGCCAACAGGCGGCGCGTGCTGCAGATGGGCGGTGCGACGGCGCTTGGTGGTCTCGTTGGTGTCAATGGCGAGGCGCTGGCGGCCTACACTTCGCCGGATGCAAAGGCGCAAAAATTGCAGGCAAAAACTCAGCCGCGCTTTGTCGTGCCCGACAAGGTCACGCCTTATAAAGACGTCACGACGTATAACAATTTCTACGAATTCGGCACGGACAAAGCTGATCCGGCGCAACGCGCGGGGTCGCTGCGGCCGCGTCCATGGCAGGTCAGTGTTGAAGGCGAAGTGAAAAATGCCAAGGTGTATGACCTCGATGAGCTGCTGAAAATCGCTCCGCTTGAAGAGCGGGTCTATCGGCTGCGCTGTGTTGAGGGCTGGTCCATGGTGATTCCGTGGATCGGCTTTTCGTTGTCAGAGCTGATCCGGCGTGCGGAACCAACGGGCAAGGCCAAGTTTGTCCAGTTCATCACCCTGGCTGATCCGTCGCAAATGCCGGGCTTGTCGACGCCCGTGCTTGACTGGCCGTATGCCGAAGGCTTGCGTATGGATGAGGCGATGAATCCGCTCACCATGCTGACGTTTGGCCTGTACGGCCAAGTGCTTCCTAACCAGAATGGCGCGCCGGTGCGGCTGGTCGTGCCCTGGAAGTATGGGTTTAAGAGTGCGAAGTCGCTGGTAAAAATCCGTTTCGTTGAACATCAGCCGCCCACGAGCTGGAACACTTACGCAAAGCAGGAATACGGTTTTTATTCCAATGTGAATCCGGCTGTGGATCACCCCCGCTGGAGCCAGGCGACTGAGCGCCGGATCGGTGAAGACGGCTTTTTCACGGCAAAGCGCAAGACGTTGATGTTTAACGGTTACGGCGATCAAGTGGCTTCGCTGTATCAGGGCATGGATCTAAAGAAAAATTTTTGAGCGGCACGCACCATGGCAACCAATTTGCGCACAGCGGCCGTAGCCCGTGGGGATACGCAAAAAGTCGTAACGCCGAAAAAACCTCCACCGGCTGCGGGCCGCTGGGTGGCGGCCGCGAAAATTGCCGTCTTTATTGCCGCTTGGTATCCGCTGGCTCGCATCGTGCTGTTCGGGGTGACAGACAGGCTGGGTGCCAATCCCATCGAGTTCATCACGCGCTCGACCGGGCTTTGGACGCTGGTTTTTCTCTGCATCACGCTGGCGGTGACGCCACTGCGCCGCATCACGGGGATCAATGCGTTAGTGCGGTTTCGCCGCATGCTGGGTCTGTATGCGTTTTTTTACGCGGTGCTGCATTTCACGACCTACCTCTGGTTCGATAAATGGTTCGACCTCGCTGCCATCCTGAAAGATATTGGCAAGCGGCCTTTTATCACCGTGGGTTTTGCGGCATTTGTGTTGTTGATTTTGCTTGCGGCGACGTCCCCGCGTGCGATGGTGCGCAGGCTCGGCCGCCGCTGGCAGATGTTGCATCGCGCTATTTACGCGATCGGTGTGCTGGTGATTTTGCATTTCTGGTGGATGAAGGCGGGAAAGCATGATTTGCTTTTGCCCAAAATCTACGGAGCTATCGTGGTGGTGCTGCTGGGATGGCGGCTGGGGATGTGGTTCAAACGGTACCTGGCACGGTCCCGTATAGCGTGATTTGCCGCAGATTTGCTGCAAAGGCGAACATGGCGCAGACGTGAAAACCGCTCCGTTCACCTCACCTGAAAAACAAAACCCCACGCTCCGAAAAACGTGGGGTTGGTCAGCAGTCTGAGCGATGCCTGATACGGGCATCGCTTTTTTGGGGGCGCGTGAGCGCGTGAACTGAGGCGAGTGTTTAAGCGGGCAAAACCGCTTCCTGAGCAAACAACTGCGTGACTTCTTCACGTGCCCGGACAACATGAGCCTGGTCACCGTCCACCATTATTTCGGCGGCGCGTGGCCGGGTGTTGTAGTTGGAGCTCATCGTAAAGCCATAGGCACCCGCTGAATGCACGGCGAGCAATTCGCCGGGATGGATCGCCAGGTGCCGGTCGCGGCCTAGCCAGTCGCCGCTTTCGCAGACTGGACCCACCACGTCATAGATCTGGCCAGGCGTGGTGCCTGCCGCATGCTGCACTACCGGCGCAATTGCGTGAAAGGCTTCGTACATCGCGGGGCGGGCAAGGTCGTTCATCGCGGCGTCCACGATGGCGAAGTTTTTTTCTGCGCCAGGCTTCAGAAATTCGACTCGTGTGAGCATCACCCCCGCGTTGCCAACCAGCGAGCGTCCCGGTTCGAAATACACTTCGCGCTGACCATGGCCGCGTGCTTCGATGTGGTCCAGCAGTGTGCGCACGAAGTGGCCAATTTCTGGCGGTGTTTCGTCCAGGTAAGTAATGCCCAGGCCACCGCCGACATCAATGTGGCTGAGCGTCGCGCCATCGGTTTCGATCTGCTCGACGAGTTCGAGCAGCTTGTCGATTGCATCCAGGTACGGCGCGACTTCGGTGATTTGCGAGCCGATATGGCAGTCGATTCCGATCACGTTGAGGTGCGGCATGGCTGCTGCGGTGCGGTAGGCGGTGCGTGCTTCGTCGAAGGCAATGCCGAATTTGTTCGACTTGAGACCGGTCGAAATATAGGGGTGGGTTTTGGCATCAACGTCGGGATTGACGCGCAACGAAACCGGCGCACGTTTGCCGAGTGACGCGGCAACGGCATTGAGCCGGTCGAGTTCGGGAATGGATTCGACGTTAAAGCATTTGACGCCTGCGATCAGTGCTTCGCGCATTTCGTCGGCCCGTTTGGCGACGCCGGAGAACACGGTGTTTTCTGCTTTGCCGCCAGCCGCGAGCACTCGTGCCAGTTCGCCACTCGAGACGATGTCGAAGCCCGCGCCAAGCCGGGCGAAGACATTGAGCACCGCGAGATTGCTGTTGGCCTTGACGGCGACATGCACACTGGCGCGGCGTCCTTGGCAAGCGCCAGCGTATGCCTGCCAGGCATCGGTGAGCGCCGCGCGGGAATACACGTAAAGCGGAGTGCCGAACTGTTCGGCGAGATCGACGGCTGACACGCGTTCGGCGTGCAGCACGCCGTCGACGTAGGCAAATGCGGAAGGAGTCATGCGGAAAGTTTTATTGAACGGGGATGGTGCTAAGGGCAGGTTGCTGCGGTGTGGGAGCAGAGCCGCTGGCGGGAAGGGTGCGCAACTCGTCGTCAGGTGACAGCGTGAGCGGAAGTGGCTCGCCGGAGGTGTCGGGCACAGTGCCGACGGCCCTGGAGGCGGAGGCTGCTGTATCGGTATCGGGCTGAGTGTTTGACGCGGGCTGCTGGTACAGCGGTTTGGCCGGTAACGGCGGCACGGTGGGCAGATAGAGCGCGCCGCGTTGTCCGCAGCCGCCAAGCAGGCCAGCCGTACCAACGGCTAAAGCCGCTACAATCGCGCTCATCCGAAAAATGACTCGCATGACTGTCCCTAAAAGTTAATCGACGGAGTTTAGCATGTCTGACAGTGACTACCTGACCCGCGCTGAGGCCGTTCTGGCGGCTATTGAGCGCACCCTGGACACGACCCAGGTGGATATTGAATTTGAGCGGAGCGGTAATGTTTTAACGCTCGAATTCGAAAACAAATCGAAGATCATCGTGAATTTGCAGCCGCCAATGCGGGAAATCTGGATCGCCGCGAAGGCGGGTGGATTTCATTTCAGATTGATTGATGGTGCATGGCGGGATACGCGTGGCGGCACGGAATTTTTTGCCGCGCTGTCTGACTATGCGACGCAGCAAGCGGGTGAGCCGCTGCATTTTGCGTTGTGAGGTGAGTTTGAGGCCGCTGCACGGCGGTCTTTAAAAGTCATGCGGCTAACGTGCCGCATGACTTTTTAATTTTGACTGTAAAACCCCGCGTTTCTCGCTCAGCCTGGCGTATCAGGCAAGGCCCCCCAGTCATGAATGAAACACCGCTGGAGCAGCCGCGGTGAGGTTGGAGTCTAATCCGTGCCTGGCCCGCGCCTGGGTTCGTGCCAGGGGTTCGCGCCTAGTGGCCCCGGAACAGGTTCATGATGTCCTGCTTTTCTTCCTCGCCCACTTCTGCTGGCGCGCTGCTCGCTCCGCCTTCTTGTTGCGCCTGACTTAGGCCGACCGTGGCGACAAAGCCATGCCCAGGCGTGAAGGTGTCGTAATACAGTTCGTCGCCAAGGGTCACGACGCCATTTGGCATTGGCATTCGGTATTCCGCCACGCCTTTGAGCGCTTTGCCCATGTACTCGATCCATACCGGCAATGCCAGACCGCCGCCAGTTTCGCGGTCGCCCAAGCTGCGCGGATTGTCGTAGCCGATCCAGGCCACGGCCGCGAGCGTGCGCTGATAGCCGCCGAACCATGCATCGCGCGAATCATTGGTCGTGCCGGTCTTGCCCGCCAGATCGCCGCGTTTCAGCACGTTGGTCTTGGCACCGGTGCCGCGTTGCGCGACGCTTTGCAGCAGGCTGTTCATGATGTACGCGTTCCGCGGATCAATCGCGTGCGGTGCGCTTTCGCCTGCTACCAGCGGTTGCGCATGCGTCACCACCACGCCACGCTGATCGGTGACTTCTGCGATCAGATACGGATTGATCCGGTAGCCACCGTTAGCGAATACCGAAAACGCGCCTGCCATCTGGAGCGGCGTCACCTGACCGGCCCCCAGCGCCATTGGCAGATATGCCGGATTACGCTCCGCATCAAAACCAAAGCGCGTGATGAATTGCTGCGCGTATTTGGTGCCGATCTGGTTGAGGATGCGAATCGAAACCAGGTTCTTCGACTTTTGCAGCCCGGTGCGCATGGTCATCGGGCCATCGAACCCGCCACCGTAGTTTTTCGGCTCCCACGGCTGTCCACCGGTTTCCGCCGCACTGAAGTAGAGCGGGGCATCGTTGATGATGGTGGCCGGGCCCAAGCCTTTGTCCAGTGCAGCGGAATAGACAAACGGTTTAAAGCTTGAGCCGGGTTGACGCCAGGCTTGGGTGACGTGATTGAACTTGTTCTTGTTGAAGTCGAACCCGCCTACCAGCGCGCGGATCGCCCCATCTTGCGGGACCACCGAAACAAACGCGCCCTCCACCTGCGGTAGCTGGGTAATGGCCCAACTGCCGTCGTCGCCCTTGATGAGCCGGATGATCGCTCCGGGCCGCACACGCTGGGTTGGTTGGGCGCGCGGGCCAAGCGCGAAAGCGGCGAAACGCAGGCCGTCGCCCTGGATCGTGGCGGTGTTGCCGTCGATGAAGCTGGCTTGTACTTGTTTGGGGTCGGCTGACGTGACAACCGCCGCGACGAGTTCGCCGTTGTCGGGGTGATCGAGCAGTGCGTCGTCAATGGCCTGCTCGCGCTCGCCTTGTTCGGCGGGCAGCTCGATAAAGCCTTCCGGCCCGCGATAGCCGTGGCGCCGTTCGTATTCCATCAGCCCTTTGCGCAGCGCGCGATAGGCGACGTCCTGATCGGCGGAATCAATCGTCGTGACGACGTTGAGGCCGCGCGTATAGGTTTCTTCGCGGTATTGCGCGTACATCATCTGCCGCACCATTTCAGCGACATATTCGGCATGCACGCTGAATTCCTTGCCTGCACCTTTGATAGCCAGCACCTGGCGGGTGGCCTCGGCGTATTGCTCCGGGGTGATGTAACGCAGCTCAAGCATGCGTTGCAGGATATATTCCTGGCGCACCTTCGCGCGTTTTGGATTGACCACGGGGTTGTAAGCCGATGGCGCTTTGGGCAAGCCCGCGAGCATGGCGGATTCGGCGAGTGTCAGGTCTTTCAGGTCTTTGCCGAAATACACCCGCGCGGCGCTGGCAAAACCGTAAGCGCGCTGGCCCAGATAAATCTGGTTCATATAGACCTCGAGAATCTGGTCTTTCGACAGCTTCGACTCGATCTTGTACGCCAGCAGCATTTCGTAAATCTTGCGCGTGTAGGTTTTTTCGCTCGATAAAAAGAAGTTGCGCGCAACCTGCATCGTGATCGTGCTCGCGCCTTGTGACGCATGGCCATTGGTTAGCGCTACAAATCCTGCACGCGCGATGCCTGTCAGATCGACGCCGCCGTGGTCGTAGAAGCGGGCGTCTTCGATGGCCAGCACGGCTTTCTTGAGCGTTTCGGGAACGTCCTGGATATGGACGATGTCGCGCCGTTCTTCGCCGAATTCGCCAATTAGCACGTGGTCGGCGGTGTAGATCCGCAGCGGTACTTTAGGGCGGTAATCCGTGAGCGCGTCGAGTGAAGGCAGGTTCGGCGTGGCGACCACCAGCGCATAGCCGAGCAGCAGCGCGCCGCACGCGATGGCGGCCACGATCAGGCCAGCGAACCACAAAATCACTTTCAGCCATAAAGGGGATTTGCGCGCTTCAGGGGAAGGTGGCGGAGAGGCAGGAGAAGAGGGTTGCATAGAAACACCAAAAAACAGTCCCGCGATTATAGCCGCCCGGGTTTTCCAGCTTTTCAGGAAATCCGCTGATTTCGCCGGGAACGGACACAGCGTCACTGTAACGGTCTGCATGGCCGATGAACCGGCCTCGCTTGAGCGTTAGCCATTCGGCCGAATGGCTCCAGAGCGTCGCGCTAAGCACAATCCATTTCATTGCTGGCCGCCTTCTGTGACGTTCACGGTGTCAGGCGGCGTGTGCCTTGGTGCGTGGGGGGATAAATGGTGTTTGATGAATCGTGGTTAATGGCAGTGCGACGTTTTGCGGTGGGCCTTGATGTCAGCCCGCAAGCGGTGAGGCTGGTGGCGCTTAGCCAGCGTGGACGGGCCCGGAGTTCGCTGCGGATTGAGGCAATGGCTTCCTGGCCCTTGCCTGAGGGGGCGATGGCAGGTGCAGAGATCATCGACCGCATGGCGGTGTCTCAGGCACTGCGTGAGGTTTTTAACCAGTTGCCGAGCGCTTGTGCGGGCCATGTGCTGCACTGCGCGATGGCGGTGCCAGCTTCGGTCACGCTCACAGCGACGCTGCCCCTGGCCGCGCTGGCATCCAGCGGTAGTGTGGTTTCAAACGGTTTCAAGCTGGCAGGTCTTGAGCCCGCCGTGATGGCTGAGGCGGAGCGGATTGCTGGCGTTGAGCGGCACGCGCTGGCGGTTGACTGGTTCGTTGATCCTCCTTTGTCGTATCCCGAGCGGCTGAGTATCGCGGTTACTGCAAGGCGTCATCTTGAAGCGCGGGTGGAGTGTGCCGCGCTGGCGGGTATTGTCCTCACGACGCTGGATGGTGAGCCAGATGCCGCATTGCGCGCCATGCGCTACGCCGCAAACATCGAACTTGATCCCGATATGTCCTACATCGCGCTGTGGCTTAGCTGGGATGGGGTGCATGGCTGGCGTGTCGCCGATGGCCAGATCGCTGGCGCAATGCGTTACCCAGACGCCATGTATGCCGATCTGGCCGACGCGCTGCGCGAGCTTGCCGCAGGGGAAGCGCCAAGTTGTGCGCTGATCGGCGGGGATCTCGATTTGCTGGGCGGTATGTGCTTTTCTCTGGCGGATATGGGGGATGTGCTGGGCTGTGTGGCATTGCCATTCGAATGTTCGGCGTTTGGCGAATGTCTGCCGCCGCGTCCCAATGCGCTGCTGCGTGAGCCCGCATGTGCCGTGGCGTGCGGTCTGGCCTTGCGTGGGGTGATGGAATGAACCTGATGCGCTTGCGTATTGCTGGATCTGCTGGATCTGGAGCAGCCGGAACGGTTGGTGCCGTGGGTGTTCCCCGGGTACGACGGCGGCCGGACTTGCCGTCGATGTGGGTCGGCGGCTTCAATTTGCTGCCTTATCGCCAGCGCGACCAGCGACGTAGCCGCAAGCGTTGCCTGGCTCAAGGGCTGGTAGCGTTTGCAGCCGGGTGTGCCGCCGTGCTGGCGCTGGCAGTCTGGCAGACCGTTGAGCAGCGCCGGGATGAAGCGCGGCGGGTGGCGCTCGACGATGCGCTGGCACAACTGGCGCTGCCTTTGCGTGAACACACACGGTTGATGCAGGAGGCGGCGGCCCAGCGTCAGCGCGCGGTGCAATCCGTGGCGCATTCAGTGCCCCTGGTGCGTTTGCGCACGTTGCTGGATGCGATGGGACGAGCTTCGGTGGAGGGCGTGAGCGTGGTTCAAGTGCAAATGCGCGAGCACGATGCCAAGGTCTATGCCACGGCGTTGGGGCATCTGCCGGCGGCCGCGTGGCTGAAAAAACTTTCGGCTTTGCCTGGCGTGAAGAGCGTTGAGATGAGCGAATTGCGCCGCGTGAATGGCCGCGCTCAGGATGCAGCAACGACGGACGCCGCAATGGTGCAGCTCACTGCCCGGTTGCGCTGGGACATGCCAGCTTCTTCTGGCACAGCCCGGCCCGCGAACGGTGGCTTGCGAGGTGCGCCATGACGGTCGCCGTAGCCAATCAATGGGGCTCATCCAGGCCAGCGTCACGTCTGCCGAACTGGCTTGAGCGCTTGCAACCGGGATTGCCGCTTGAGGCATGGAGCCCTCGTCGACGCTGCTTGATGGCAGCGCTTATTGCCGTCACGACCTTTGGCCTGGGTGCGCATGGCTGGCGCGCTTTCGATCTTGGCCATGCGGCGCACAGCCAGCAGTTGCTCGATGCGGCTCAGCAGCGGTTATTGGACGCGCGTGCGGCTGTTCAGCGTTTGCCAGAATTGCGCCGTGATTCGCTTGCCGCTGCCGCTTCTACTGCCACCGCTACTGCCACCACCGGCCTTGCTGCCACAGGCACGCATGCGCGATGGAGCTCGGCGGATGACGTGCGAATCGTGTCACAGCTTGCCGCGCAATACGGGGTTGAACTATTGACGCTGGAGCCCGGCGCGGCAACCGGCCATGGCATGGATCTCGCGCGGCCGGTGCAGATGACAGCGCGAGCTGATTTCGCTGGGTTGATGGGGTTTCTGTCAGGGCTGGACGAACTGCCGGTGCTGGTCGTGCCCCACGAGGTGATGCTCAAGCGTGATGGGCAGGGCTTGGTGCTGAGTGCGGTGTTGCAGGTATTCAGTGCGCTGGTTCCTGCACCTGCCCTGGCTGGCCCTGCTTCTGCTTCTGCGGCCAATGCGGCCAATGCGGACGACGACGATGTGATTCTGTATGACCCGTTTGCGCTATTTGCCACGGAGTCTGGCCGTGGCAGCGAGGGCCTGTCTGGGCACGCGCCGTTGCGTCTGGCGGGCCTGTTGCATGACGCTCGGCATCGCCTTGCTTTAGTCGAAACGCCAGAGGGCGTGGCCACCGTCGCAACGGGACAGGATCTGGGTGCGGAGCGGGTTAACCGGATTGAGGCATATGCCATTGCACTGAGTAATCGTGGCAAGCGCGGTAATAGCGTTAGCGAGCGCCGGCTGACGCTCTCGGAGCAAGCACCATGACGGGTATTCGAATGCTCCGCGTGTTGTTGTCTTGTGCGGGTCTGGTGGCTTATACGGGTGTCCAGGCATCGTTGCCGCCGCTGCCTGAGCGCATGCCATTCGCTGACACCACCACGCCGTATGGCGTGCCACCGCTACCGCCGCTTGCACCGGTGGCACCGCTTGCGTCGGCATCAACGATGCTTAACCCGTTTCGGGATGCCCCAGAATCCGGCGTGACCGACAACGCCGCCGACAGCGCAAGCGCAACTGCTCGTGAAGCCAGCGACGATGGCGCGCGTGACCTGCCACTGGCTGGTCCGCCACTCGCGCCATTTACGCCACTGGCACCACCCACGCCATTGCCGTCACACCAGGCCTCGTTGCTGCCAGTAGTTCAAACGCTGGAAGGTCCGCCCGTGCCACTAGCGCCTGCGACACGCCTTAGCGTGGCCGCTAGTGATGCCGCCGCCGATACCGCCGACGGACTAGCAGCGGACAAGCCCATCACGCTGAATTTCCAGCGTGCCGAACTGGGTGCCGTGCTGAACGCTTTTGCGCAATTCACAGGCCTCAATATCGTTGCCAGCGAAAGCGTGCGGGGCACGGTTTCACTGCGACTGGACAAAGTGCCGTGGCGTACCGCATTCGACACTTTGCTTGACGTCCATGGGCTGGCGATGAAGCGCCGGGGCAACGTCATCTGGGTCGCTCCATTGGCGGATCTGGCTGCCCGTGAGCGGCAGCGTTATGAAGCCCATGCCCGCGCGGCTGATCTGGAGCCCCTCGCCAGCCGCACTTTCGAGCTGCACTACGCCCGGGCCGAAGAGCTTCGGCGTTTGCTGACCGCATCGGGCAGCCAGCGGGTGCTGTCAAAGCGTGGTGCAGTGATGGCTGATCCGCGTACCAACATGCTGTTCGTTACTGATCTGGAGGCGCGTCTGGAACAAATTACCGCGCTGCTGGCGACGCTTGACCGGCCCACGCGTCAGGTGCTGATTGAAGCGCGTATCGTCGAAGGCGAGCAGGGTTTTTCACGCACCCTGGGTACTCGGCTGTCGCTTGCGGGTACGAGTACCGATGGCGTGTCGACTGGCGTAGCGGGAGGCAAGGATGGCTCGGTCTTTGATTTGTCGGCCCGGCCGGTTTCAGGTTTTGAGGCTGCTACGGCTGGTTTGACGTTATTTGCGGCGCGTGCCACACGGTTGCTCAATATTGAACTGAGCGCGCTGGAAGCAGAGGGGCGCGGTCAGCTTGTTTCAAGCCCGCGGGTGGTGACCGCCGACCGGATGAAAGCGATTGTCGAGCAGGGCACGGAGTTGCCGTATCAGGCGAAGGTGGGGCAAGGCGTATCGGGTGTGCAGTTTCGCCGTGCCAGCCTGAGGCTCGAAGTCGAGCCTCAAATCACGCCGGACGGCAAGGTCGTGCTGGATCTGGATGTGGCCAAAGACAGCGTGGGCGAACAAACCGCGGCGGGCCCGGCGATCCACACCAAGCATGTGCGCACGCGGGTTGAGGTAGAGGATGGTGGCACGGTGTCGATTGGCGGCATCTACGAAACGAACGACCGTGACGACGTTACGCGCGTGCCCTTTCTCGGCAGAATTCCGCTTTTGGGTGCGCTTTTTCGCCACCGGGCACATCGAGACCAGCGCAACGAACTGGTGGTGTTCATTACGCCGCGAGTTGTGCAGCCGTACTGAGAACGGGTTTGCCTCGCGGGCGGCAGACTCGACAAGGCACGGACTTTGCCAGTAAGCTGCGGCACCAATCACCGCGGAATAGCCAGAGGACACCGTTGCAAGCGCCGGAAGCACACGCCAATGTTTTTTTTGTAGGTCTCATGGGAGCGGGTAAAACCACGGTGGGCCGTGCAGTGGCGCGTCGGCTGGGGCGGCCGTTTTTCGATTCCGATCACGAAATCGAAGCACGTACCGGCACTCGCGTCCCGGTCATCTTCGATATCGAAGGGGAGGCTGGATTCCGCGAGCGCGAGGCCCAGGTGATTGCCGATCTGTCTCAGCAGCAAGGTATCGTGCTGGCCACGGGCGGCGGCGCGATTTTGCGTGAGGACAATCGCGCGCTGTTGCATCAGCGTGGTCTGGTCATTTATCTGCGGGCCAATCCGCATGATCTCTGGCTGCGCACCCGGCGCGACCGCAATCGCCCGCTTCTTCAGACTGAAGACCCGAAAGCACGGCTCGAAGCGTTGTTCGAGATCCGCGATCCGCTATACCGCGAGTGCGCGCATTTCATCGTCGAAACCGGAAGGCCATCGGTCAACGGGCTCGTCAACATGGTCCTGATGCAGCTTGAAATGGCTGGGATCACCCCTCTTTCTGCGCCTTAAGGGCCGAGCATGATTACCGTCAACGTCGAACTGGGCGAACGCGCCTACCCCATTCATATTGGTGAAGGCCTGATACATCAGGCCGCGTTGTTTGCGCCTCACGTCGCGGGGACGAGCATCACCATCGTCAGCAACACCACGGTTGATCCGCTATATGGCGTGGCGCTGCGCCAGGCGCTGGCACCACTGGGTAAAGCTGTTTCGACGGTGGTTCTGCCAGACGGCGAAGCATACAAAAACTGGGAAACGCTTAATCAGATCTTCGATGCGCTGCTAGGCGCACGGGCGGATCGTAAAACCACGCTGGTCGCGCTTGGCGGCGGCGTGACGGGCGACATGACCGGTTTTGCCGCAGCGTGCTACATGCGTGGCGTGCCGTTTATCCAGGTGCCGACCACGTTGCTTTCGCAGGTTGATTCGTCGGTGGGGGGCAAGACGGGGATTAATCATCCGCTTGGCAAAAACATGATTGGTGCGTTTTATCAGCCGCAGGCGGTGATCGCGGACGTTAGCGTACTGGGCACGTTGCCAGAGCGTGAGCTTGCAGCGGGTATCGCTGAGGTCATCAAGACGGGGGCGATTGCCGACGTTGATTTTTTCGCCTGGATTGAGGCGAACATGGCGGCGCTGAACCGCTGCGAGCCATCGGCGCTGATCGAAGCGGTCAAGCGTTCGTGTGAGATCAAGGCGTCGGTGGTCGCCGCCGATGAGCGTGAGGGCGGCTTGCGGGCCATCCTCAATTTCGGTCACACCTTTGGTCATGCGATTGAGGCCGGGCTCGGTTACGGGGCATGGCTGCATGGCGAAGCCGTGGGCTGCGGGATGGCGATGGCCGCTGATTTATCGGTGCGGCTGGGCTATCTGGATGAAGCCACGCGCCGCCGCCTGGTGGACGTGATTACCGCCGCCCGTTTGCCGGTCCGCGCTCCGGCGCTTGATCAGGCGCGCTATCTCGAACTGATGCGCGTCGATAAAAAGGCCGAAGCGGGCGAGATCAAATTTATTTTGCTTAAACGCTTCGGTGAGACGCTAATTTCCACCGCTCCTGATGATGTCGTGCGCGCGACGCTCGCGGCAGCGATTTGATCTGATTTGATCTGATTTGATCTGATTTGATCTGATTTGATCTGGATTGGACTGGGTGAGTGGTGAGCGCCGCAGTTGTTGCAACCATTGTCGTAACCGCTGTCAGAACCGTCGTCGCAACTTCAGGTTTAGGCACCGAGTCTATTTTTGCCGGAGGCCGCAGTGACTGAGTCACGCCCACACCATGCCGGGACTGTCAGCGTGATGCGTCAGCCAGTTCCTGCTGACCTCGAAGCGCATCTTGCTCCGTATGCCGCGCGTTCTGCGCAATCAGCTGGCCGCCGTTATCCGGAAGCACCTCCCAGCGCTCGTACGGAATTCCAGCGCGACCGCGACCGGATTGTTCATTCAACGGCTTTTCGCCGGCTGGAATACAAGACCCAGGTTTTTGTGAATCACGAGGGCGACCTGTTTCGCACGCGTCTAACGCACAGCCTTGAGGTGGCGCAGATTGCCCGCTCGGTCGCCCGCAACCTGCGGGTGAATGAAGATCTCGTGGAAGCGATTTCTCTGGCGCACGATCTGGGACATACGCCGTTCGGCCATGCTGGACAAGACGCCCTCAACGAGTGCATGCGCGAACATGGCGGCTTCGAACACAATCTGCAAAGCCTCGTGGTGGTGGACGATCTGGAAGAGCATTACGGCGCGTTCAACGGGCTCAATCTGTGTTTCGAAACCCGGGAGGGCATTCTGAAGCACTGTTCACACGCACATGCGCGGCAGTTTGGTGCGTTGGGCGAGCGTTTTTTGCAGGGACGGCAGCCGTCCATCGAAGCGCAAATCGCCAATGTCGCTGACGCCATCGCCTATAACAACCACGATGTCGATGATGGCCTGCGTTCGGGCTTGCTCACGATCGAGCAACTAGCGGAAGTTGAGTTGTGGCAGACGCACTATGAGGCGGCGCGGAGTGATTATCCGCAGATCGAGGGGCGGCGGCTGGTGCACGAAACCGTGCGGCGCGTGATTAACACGTTGATCGTCGATTTGATCGACACCTCCGCGCGCAATCTTGCGCAGCACGCACCGGCTTCGCTGGCAGCGGTGCGTTTAGCGCCGCCGCTGGTTGTGCATAGCGAAAAGATTGCAGCCCAAGCGCTGGTGCTCAAACGTTTTCTGTTCAAAAACCTGTATCGCCACTATCGCGTGATGCGGATGGCGAACAAGGCGCGCCGGGTGGTGTCGGGCCTGTTCAATGCGTTTTCTGCTGATCCACGTTTGTTGCCCCCGGCGTATCAGGCTCTTGAGCGCGCAGCGCAACCTCGCCTGATCGCCCATTACATCGCTGGCATGACAGACCGTTATGCGTTGAAGGAATATCAGCGGCTTTTTGTGGTTGATGACCATTAGCAGGCCGAAGGCAACGCGCGCGGAAGGCTTGATTGCATTCACTCCGCACTCACTCGTTACTTCGCACCCTAAAAAGACAACGCGCCGACAGGTGCCACCCTGTCGGCGCGTTCAAAAACCAGTTGCTGCACAAGGCAGCTTTAATCGCGGCTGCGTGCCAGCAGCGCACCGGCCACTAATGCAATGCCACCCACAATGGCGATGGCTTGCCATGGGTTTTCTCGGACATAGTCGTCAGCATCGGACAACGTGACTTCGACACGTTCACGCGTGGCTTTGCGAGTGTCGTTGAGACGCGTATAGGTCGTATCCAGAAGCTTGCGCAACTGGCCGCGCAATTGGGCGACATCGGCTTGCGTGCCATCCGCCATCGCCTCTTCGATCGCGGACATCAGCGAATGCATTTCACCACCAATATCTTCTGCTGCATCGCGGCCATGACGCGCAATGCGGCGCGCGTGACGTCGCGTTTTGGTCCAGGATTCGCCGAGCGCTTCTCGCGTTTTCGGTAGTGCATTCATAGGTGCTCCGTCGATGAGGTTGGCATGCATGAAAACCCTCGCAGCAATGCAAGGGCCCCCGATACTACGCAACTTCGATGCCTGAATGCCTGAAGCGTTCCTGCCAATGACGAGATACCTGAAATCGAAGGAGCGGTTGACGTGATTCTGATGGTGAATCAGGTGCTGATCCCAGCTATAACCCGGGTAAAAATTACAATCCGGCCGGTGCTGGATAAACGTGGATGAAACTAACCGGCATCACCGTGCCTGGTCAGGCGTGATGATGCCGGTTTCATTTGCCCAGATGCCATCGCGCTTAAAAACGATAGCCGAGGTTGAGGTAGGTCACGATTGGATTGAGCGTGATTTTGGTCTGCGATTGCACGTTCAGTGGGCCCACTGGCGTGTTGGCGAGGGAATTCAGCTTGGCTGTGGTCTTGAGTGGCAAGTATGAAATCGACAGCCCGGCAAACCAGTGTTCAGTAAAGGCGTAAGTGAAACCTGCATTAAACACAGGCGCCCAAGAACTATTTGTTGTCACCGTGGTCGGACCATGCAGTACGTTTTGCTGGAACGTGCCATTCGTGATGCGTTCATCAGTGAACCAGACCCGGCTTACACCAACACCCAGATAGGGGCGGAATTTAGCCTGGGGTGCATTGAAGTAGTACTTGAACAGCAGGGTAGGGCTCCACTGTTTGGCTTGGCCGATCTTGCCGTAACCGGCAAACGTGCCACCGCCATCCAGATCGAATGAAGGTGGTACGCCCAGAACGATTTCAGTGGCGATGTGATCGGTGACAAAGTAGCCAGCTGTGAAGCCGATGGTATCGGCGTCGCTGATGCTGGCACCCGTACCTGGCAGGGTGATGTTGACGGGGGAGCCGCCAACGCTGGTTTCCCTTAATGCTTCGCTGCTGTCTTGTGGTGCGATATGGAACCAGCCGGTTGTTACATAGAAACTGCCGGCTGACTGTGCGTGGGCTGCGCTAACGCAGGCAAATGCGGCAAAGCCCGTAATGGCTTGTTTTAATTTCATGTGTGCTCCTCCAAAAAAGCCCGCTCATTATGACGAGAACGTTTGAAACAAACCATACGCGGACGTTAGAGCATTCTCCCTAAGCTCCGCATGCTTCCGGGCTATGCCACGCTGTGCTGGATCAAACGCGGGCATGGTTTTGTGGACCTTCGGGTATATCCCAATCCGACTAATGGACACTTCAGCATGGCACGGCTTGCACGTCTTTATGTTCCTGAACAGCCGCAATACGTTATTTTGCGTGGGCTTGAAACGCAGCCTGCGTTTGTCGATGACCAAGATTACGAGCTCTTCATCGACTGTCTAAAGGCGGCGGCGCGTGATCACCGGCTTGCCATTCATGCGTATGCGCTGATGCCGGGCGCAGTGCATCTACTGGCCACGCCAACCGACGAATCCAGTCTGCCCAAAGCGATGCAAGCTGTGGGGCGGCGTTATGTGGCTCATTTCAACCGGCGTTACGCGCGGCGTGGCACGTTGTGGGAGGGCCGTTACCGGGCCACGGTGATCGAGGCCGAGCGCTATTTCCTGCTGGCCAGCCTCGTGGTTGAAACCGCGCCCGTGCGTGCGCAGCAGGTTGCGCTACCCAAGGATTACCGCTGGTCTAGCCACCGGCATCACATTGGCCTGGGGCTGGATAGCCTGATTACTGACCATCGGCTTTTCTGGTCGCTGGGCAATACGCCATTTGAGCGTCAGCGGGCCTATCAGGAGTTGTGCGAGCAACCGCTGGATGAGCGTGAGGTCAACCAGTTGCAACAAGCAACGCTCAAAGGCTGGGTGCTGGGCGGCGAAAATTACCGGAAATGGGCGGCAGGCGCGGCTAACCGGCGGGTTTCTCCGCTGCCACGCGGACGGCCGCGCAAATTGCCAGACGTGCCGCAAGCTCGCTAGCGCTGCGGTTTCGGGTGATCTGAATAAAAAAACGACACGGCAGCCGTGTCGTTTTTTTTACCCTCAATTGATATGGAACCAATAAATTCAATAAATCGAGTTAGCATTTTGTAATTGGGGTCTTATCATTGAGTTTTATTTGCGGGTTTTTTATTTCGTCGCGTATATTCCGATTTCCGGCAGTTCGAGCGCGCACAATCCTGGTCGTTTATAACGCGGCCTGTCCTGTGCAATAAAAATGGTTTAACGGCCAGACTGGCCCCACATACAGACGGTGTCTCACATGAATGACCATCAGCAACTGGCTCAGGCGACTCCCGTCGCGCAAGGGCTCTACGACCCGCATAACGAACACGACGCCTGTGGCGTAGGTTTTGTCGCGCATATCAAGGGCCAGAAGAGTCACGAGATTATCCAGCAGGGTTTGAAGATTCTCGAAAACCTCGATCATCGCGGCGCTGTGGGCGCTGATCCATTAATGGGCGATGGCGCGGGCATTCTGATTCAGATTCCCGATGGTTTTTATCGTGAAGAGATGGCAAAGCAGGGTGTGATATTGCCGCCTGCAGGTGAATACGGCGTGGGTTTTGTGTTTTTGCCGAAAGAACATGCGTCGCGTCTGGCTTGCGAGCAGGAGCTGGAGCGCACGGTCAAGGCCGAGGGTCAGGTCGTGCTGGGCTGGCGCGATGTGCCGGTCGATCACACGATGCCCATTTCACCCACGGTCAAGGCCACCGAGCCGTTGATCCGGCAGATTTTTATTGGCCGGGGCCGGGACATCATGGTGACCGACGCCCTTGAGCGGAAGCTCTACGTCATCCGCAAAACCGCGAGCCACCGGATTCAGGCGCTCAAGCTCAAGCACGGCAAAGAGTATTTCGTGCCGTCGATGTCGGCGCGCACCGTGGTGTACAAGGGCTTGCTGCTGGCGGGTCAGGTTGGCGTGTACTACCGCGACTTGCAGGATGAGCGCGTGGTGTCAGCGCTGGCGCTAGTGCATCAACGTTTTTCGACCAATACCTTCCCCGCCTGGGAGCTCGCGCACCCGTACCGGATGATTGCCCACAACGGTGAGATCAATACCGTGAAGGGCAACGTCAACTGGCTGAACGCGCGCACCGGCGCGATTGCCAGCCATGTGCTGGGCGACGATTTGCCGAAACTCTGGCCACTGATTTACCCGGGCCAATCGGATACGGCATCGTTTGATAACTGCCTTGAACTACTCGTGATGGCGGGCTACCCGCTGGTTCACGCGGTCATGATGATGATCCCGGAAGCGTGGGAGCAGCACACGCTAATGGACGACAACCGCCGCGCGTTCTACGAATATCACGCCGCGATGATGGAGCCATGGGATGGCCCAGCTGCGATTGCTTTCACGGATGGCCGTCAGATTGGCGCGACGCTCGACCGCAATGGGCTGCGTCCGGCGCGCTACATCATTACCGATGACGATCTGGTAATCATGGCGTCTGAATCGGGCGTGCTGCCCATTCCTGAATCGAAGATCGTCAAGAAATGGCGTTTGCAGCCAGGCAAGATGTTTCTGATCGACATGGAGCACGGCCGCATCATCGACGACAAGGAACTGAAGGACAACCTCGCCAACGCTAAGCCATACAAAAGCTGGATCGACGCTGTGCGCATCAAGCTCGACGAAATCGCGCCTGAAACCGAAGACCTTGTCATCGGGCGTCGTGAAGCCGCTGCCTTGCTCGACCAGCAGCAGGCGTTTGGCTACACCCAGGAAGATCTCAAGTTTCTGATGGCACCGATGGCGCAGTCGGGCGAAGAGGCCGTGGGTTCGATGGGCAATGATTCGCCGCTGGCGGTGATGTCGAACAAGAACAAGACGCTCTATCACTACTTCAAACAGTTGTTCGCCCAGGTGACCAACCCGCCGATTGATCCGATCCGCGAAAACATGGTGATGTCGCTGGTGTCGTTCGTCGGCCCCAAACCGAACCTGCTTGATACGAACAACATCAACCCGCCGATGCGGCTTGAAGTGTCGCAGCCGGTGCTCGATTTCCGCGACATCGCCAGGATTCGGGCGATCGACCAGTACACCGGCGGCAAGTTCAGCTCGTATGAGCTGAACATCTGCTATCCGGTTGCGTGGGGCAAGGAGGGCATCGAGGCGCGTCTGGCGTCACTGTGCGCAGAAGCGGTCGATGCCGTGAAGTCCGGCTACAACATGCTGATCGTGTCAGACCGTAAAGCCGACCGTGACAACGTGGCGATTCCGGCGTTGCTCGCCACGGCGGCGATTCATACCCATCTCGTCCAGCAGGGCCTGCGCACCAGCACCGGGCTGGTGGTCGAAACAGGTTCCGCGCGTGAAACCCATCACTTCGCGCTGCTCGCGGGTTATGGCGCGGAAGCGGTGCATCCCTATCTGGCGATGGAAACCCTCGCACACATGGCCGCTGACCTGAAGGGTGAGCTAGCGCCGGAAAAGGCGATCTACAACTTCACCAAGGCGGTGGGCAAAGGCTTGCTGAAAGTGATGTCGAAGATGGGCATTTCGACCTACATGTCGTACACCGGCGCGCAGATTTTCGAAGCGGTGGGCCTCGCCGAAGATCTGGTGGCGAAGTACTTCAAGGGCACTTCATCGAAGGTCGGCGGCATTGGCCTGTTCGATGTTGCTGAGGAAGCGATTCGCCTGCATCACGATGCGTATGGCGACAACCCTGTGCTAGCCACGATGCTCGATGCCGGGGGCGAATACGCGTACCGCGTGCGTGGTGAAGAGCACATGTGGACGCCGGATGCGATCGCCCGCTTGCAACACTCCACACGCAGCAATTCGTATCAGACCTACAAGGAATACGCGCATCTGATCAACGACCAGACCAAACGCCACATGACGTTCCGTGGTTTGTTCGAGTTCCGTGTCGATCCGGCGAAAGCGATCCCGCTCGATGAGGTCGAATCCGCCAAAGAAATCGTCAAGCGTTTTGCGACCGGTGCGATGTCGCTAGGTTCTATTTCCACCGAAGCGCATGCCACGCTGGCGGTGGCGATGAATCGCATCGGCGGCAAGTCCAACACCGGCGAAGGCGGTGAGGATGAAAACCGCTATCGCAATGAGTTGCGCGGCATTCCGCTCAAGCACGGCGACACCCTGGCCTCGGTGATTGGCAGTGAGGTGGTGGCACATATTCCGTTGCAGGACGGCGATTCGCTGCGCTCGAAGATCAAGCAGGTGGCATCGGGGCGCTTTGGCGTGACGGCGGAGTATTTGTCATCTGCTGACCAGATCCAGATCAAGATGGCCCAAGGGGCCAAGCCTGGCGAAGGGGGGCAACTGCCTGGTCACAAGGTGTCCGAATACATCGGCCGCTTGCGTTATTCCGTCCCTGGCGTGGGACTGATTTCTCCGCCGCCGCATCACGATATCTATTCGATTGAAGATCTGGCGCAACTGATTCACGACCTGAAAAACGTCAACCCGGTGGCCAGCATCTCGGTCAAGCTCGTGTCCGAATCAGGGGTTGGCACGGTGGCGGCAGGGGTTGCAAAAGCCAAGGCCGATCACGTCGTGATCGCCGGTCACGATGGCGGCACAGGGGCCTCGCCGCTGTCATCGGTCAAGCACGCGGGCACGCCGTGGGAGCTTGGCCTTGCCGAAACCCAGCAGACCCTGGTACTCAACCAGTTGCGTGGGCGGATCAGGGTGCAGGCCGATGGCCAGATGAAAACCGGCCGCGATGTCGTGATCGGCGCGCTGCTCGGTGCAGATGAATTCGGCTTTGCCACAGCACCACTGGTGGTCGAAGGTTGCATCATGATGCGCAAGTGCCATCTGAATACCTGCCCGGTTGGCGTGGCTACGCAAGACCCCGTGCTGCGTGCCAAATTCACTGGCCAGCCGGAACATGTCGTGAATTTCTTCTTCTTTGTGGCTGAAGAAGTGCGCGAAATCATGGCGCAACTCGGCGTGCGCAAGTTCGATGATCTGGTTGGCCATGCTGAACTGCTCGACATGAAAAAGGGCGTTGAGCATTGGAAGGCTAAGGGGCTTGATTTCACGCGAGTGTTTTATCAGCCGCCGGTGGCTGCAGAGGTCGCGCGCAAGCACGTTGATGTGCAGGATCACGGCCTCGGCCGCGCGCTTGACCACACGCTGATCGACAAGGCCCGGGCCGCGATTGAGCAGGGCGAGCACGTGTCGTTTATCCAGCCGGTGCGCAATGTGAACCGGACCGTGGGCGCGATGCTCTCGGGCGTGATCGCCAAAAAATACGGCCACGATGGCCTGCCTGATGACGCGATTCATATTCAGTTGAAGGGAACCGCGGGCCAGAGTTTCGGCGCTTTTCTGGCGAAGGGCATCACGCTCGATCTGGTCGGAGATGGCAACGATTATGTGGGAAAAGGGTTGTCGGGCGGCCGCATCATCATTCGGCCAACCAATGATTTTCGCGGTAAATCCGAAGAAAACATCATCTGCGGCAACACGGTGATGTATGGCGCGATCGAAGGCGAAGCGTTCTTCCGTGGCGTGGCGGGCGAGCGCTTTTGTGTGCGTAACTCCGGCGCTACCGCTGTGGTGGAGGGCACGGGCGATCACGGTTGCGAGTACATGACCGGCGGCACGGTGGTGGTGCTGGGCGAAACCGGACGCAACTTCGCCGCAGGCATGTCAGGTGGCCTCGCGTATGTGTTCGATGCTGATGGACTGTTTGCGGGTAAATGCAACAAGTCGATGGTCGCGCTTGATCCGGTGCTGCAACAAGCCGAGCAGGAGCGCACGGTGAATCGCGCACTGTGGCATGCCGGGCTGACCGATGAAGCGTTGCTCAAAGGCCTGATTGAGCGCCACTTCCAGTTCACCGGTTCTCCCCGGGCCAAGGCCCTGCTCGAAAACTGGGACGCCTCGCGCCGCCAGTTCGTGAAGGTGTTCCCGACCGAATACAAGCGCGCATTAGGCGATCTTGGCGCGAAGAAAGCGGGCAAGGAAGCGCTCGCCGCCTGATTCGCCAACGCTTAAAGCGAGACGCGCTGGCGGTCAGTCTGCCGCCAGCGCCAGATTCCCCACCAATACTGTTTATCGAAGAGAAGAGAACGCCATGGGAAAGGCAACCGGTTTTCTGGAGTACGAACGCCGTCACGAGGCGTATGAAGCGCCACTCACCCGCGTGAAGCACTACAAGGAATTCGTCGCGGCACTCGCTGATGACGAAGCAAAAATTCAAGGCGCACGTTGTATGGACTGCGGCATTCCGTTTTGCAATAACGGCTGCCCGGTGAACAACATCATTCCGGATTTCAACGATCTGGTTTTTCATCAAGACTGGAAAGCGGCGCTTGAGGTGCTGCATTCGACCAACAACTTCCCTGAATTCACCGGCCGGATTTGCCCCGCACCGTGTGAGAGCGCTTGCACGCTTGGTATCAACAATGATCCGGTCGGCATCAAGTCGATTGAGCACGCGATTATCGACAAAGCCTGGACCGAAGGCTGGGTCGTACCGATGCCGCCGAAGCACAAGACGGGCAAAAAAGTCGCGGTGGTGGGCTCAGGTCCAGCAGGGCTCGCGGTCGCGCAGCAACTGGCGCGGGCGGGGCATGACGTCACCGTGTTCGAGAAGAACGACCGGATTGGCGGGCTGCTGCGCTATGGCATTCCAGACTTCAAGCTGGAGAAGTGGCTGATCGACCGGCGCATGCGGCAGATGGAAGCCGAAGGCGTGACGTTTCGCGCCAATGTGCTGATTGGCAAAGAGCCGCTGCCAGGATTCATTGGCAGTACCGCGAAAGAAACACTTTCACCCGATGAACTCAACGCGCAATTTGACGCGGTGGTGATTGCCGGTGGCGCTGAGACACCCCGTGATTTGCCTGTGCCAGGCCGTGAGCTTGAGGGCATTCACTACGCGATGGAGTTCTTGCCGCAGCAAAACAAGGTGAATGCGGGTGACAAAATGCCGGGCCAATTGCTGGCGAAAGGCAAGCATGTGGTGGTGATTGGCGGTGGCGATACCGGTTCAGACTGCGTGGGTACATCGAACCGCCATGGTGCGAAGCATGTCACGCAGTTCGAACTGCTGCCGCAGCCGCCAGAGGTCGAGAACAAGGCGCTGGTCTGGCCGTACTGGCCAGTAAAGCTGCGTACTTCGTCGTCGCATGACGAGGGCTGCGAGCGTGACTGGGCCGTGGCGACCAAACGCTTCGAAGGCAAAAACGGCAAAGTTGAAAAGCTGGTCGCGGTTCGCGTCGAATGGAAGGACGGCAAGATGCAGGAAGTGCCAGGTTCTGAATTCGACATGAAGGCTGATCTGGTATTGCTGGCGATGGGTTTCACCCAGCCGGTCTCAGCGGTGCTTGAGGCGTTTGGTGTTGAGAAAGATCCCCGTGGCAACGTGCGAGCCACGACCGAAGGCGAGCGCGCGTATTACACCTCGGTCGATAAAGTCTTCACGGCGGGGGACATGCGTCGCGGACAGTCGCTGGTGGTGTGGGCGATCCGCGAGGGCCGCCAGTGCGCCCGTGCGGTAGATGCGTTTTTGATGGGGCACTCCGAGTTGCCGCGCTGATGTGATGAAGTACGCCGCGCCCGGTTGTTCTGACCGGGCGCAACATGATGTGCTCTTTGTTGCCGCTCGACGTTGGGTCCGGCCCGTTCGTTTAGCCAGTTTTCTCTCAGTTCTCTCAATTCTCTCAGGATGAGCCGGTGCAGGAGCGGTGCGGTTGATCTCGCCCTGGTTCGTTTTTATTTCCGCCGTATGGTGTTATGTAGCGATGGAAGCGGTTCAAGGCAGTGACTCAAAGCAGCGGTTCAAGCCGCTTGCCTTTAGTTTCTGGCAGGCAGAGCGCAGCCACGATGACGATCAAATAGCCTGAACCGGCGACGATGCCGATTGCTTTGACGAATGACATCGACTGCGAGAGTGCACCCACCCCAAGCGGAAAGAGCGAACTGATACCGCGCCCAGCGTTATAGCAAAACCCCTGACCAGAGCCCCGAATCTCGTTGGGATAAAGCTCGGAGAGGTAAGCGCCGATGCCCGCGAACACCCCCTGCATGACGAGCCCTAGCGGAAAGCCCAGTAGCAGCATCATGTTGTTGCTGATTGGCAGCATGGTGTAGGCCATGCCCAGCACGAACGAGGCGACGGAGAACAGGATGAACGAGGCGCGACGCCCGATCTGGTCGCTCAGAATGGCCCCGACGATATAACCCGTGAAAGAGCCAGCGATCAGCACGGCCAGATAAGTGCTGGTATTTAAAACCGAGAGATGACGCACGGTTTTCAGATAGGTTGGCAACCACGTCGTGAGTGCGAAATAGCCGCCGAGCATGCCCGCGCAAAGCAAGCTGCCGAGCAAGGTTGTGGCCAGATGAGCACGAGAGAAAATTTGCAGAAAGTGAGCGCGGGCGGCCCCTGCAGCATGTTTTGCGCGCGTGGTGAGATAGATCTCCGGTTCGTTCACGTTGCGCCGGATATAGAGGATCCACAACGCGGGAAGCAAACCGATCCAGAAGCAGGCGCGCCACGCATAGGCCTCTGGCAGCAACGCGTTTGAGCCCCAGTACACGATGGCCGCCGCCGCCCAGCCAAGCGACCAACTGCTTTGCACCGTCCCAACCGCTTTGGCGCGATGTTGCGGCGAGCGAATGGTTTCCGCCATCAAGATCGTCACCACAGACCACTCACCGCCGAAACCAATGCCCTGAAGCGTCCGGGTAGCCAATAGTTGCCAGAACGAGTGGGTGAAGCCAGACAGGAAGGTGAACACGGCGAACGTGGCGATGGTCCATTGCAGCACCCGAACCCGGCCGTAGCGGTCAGCGAGAATCCCCGCTATCCAGCCACCAAGCGCCGACGAAACCAGCGAGGCCGTGGCGATCATGCCGGCTTCGCTTTTGCTCATGCCCCAAGCCGTGATAAGCGCAGGGATCAGAAACGAATAAATCATGAAGTCGAATGCATCGACAGCGTAGCCACCGAAACCGGCGTAGAGCGTGTTGCGTTCGCGTGGTGTGAGCTCGGTTAGCCATTGGAATACCGTCATGAAGTTCCTTGTGGGGGTGCGTGGGGCGTGAGCGGGATTATGGTGCTGTTTTTGAGATGGGTGAAGGGATTGTGGGGCGGATTTTTTTAGGGGGAGGTAGTTTCTTATTGGTTGGTTTTTGGTGAGTTTAAAAATAATCCGGATTGGTTATCCCTATAAAATTTCCGTCTGATTTTAAGTAAAAACCCTGATTGATGGGGGGTGTAATGAGGCTTCATATTTATCCAATGTTTGATGGTGATTTTCGTGTAATCAAGTAGATGTGGATGAATTAAAATATGAAATTCTGGAAATGGGGCGTGTTGTTGATCGTGGTTGCTGTGGGTTCGGTGTTTTTAATGTGGCGGTTTATGAGTACGGGCGAGGAGGCGGCTCAAGATAATCGTGCTGAATTAAAGCCGGTTCAGGCACCGATTGCGTCAGTTGCTGCGTCAGAGGCAGAGATTCCAGAGCATTTTATTACCCAGGCTGATGTGCCATTTCCACCGGTATTCGATCATCAGCGGGGTTTATTGGTGGATGGCCAGTACTTCAAGCCCCGGGAAGATGTGGCGAAATATATCGAGAAAGAATATTCCGATATCCCGACACGTAAAGCGATGCTGCAGTTTGCTGCGGCATTTGAGGCGAGTATGGCGCTGGGTGGGACGGAGGAGGGGGCAGCAAAGGCTAATATATCGGAATATGACGCACTTGGATGTGTTTTTGAAAAAATTCCAGATCTAAAAAAAAGCATGCCATTGATTAAAGAGCTGGAGGCGAGGATGCTAAATTCTCCAGAAAAATTAATTGCCTACGGCAATATGCTGGATAATTCTGGTGGGCTGGTTCTTACGGAGAGAAAGGAGTCGTCATGCGTGCAGTGAAAATGATTAATAAGTCGACTTTTTTGTTGGTGTGTGCTGGAGGTGTGATTTTGAATGGCTCTGTGTTGGCAGCTGCTGAAAGTAGCTGTGATAAAAAACTACATATTTCCTATGCGAATGGAATTATGAATAGTTTTTCGGATAGAGCCCGCAGGGCAAATGGCATTGAAAGCCATGATTGGCCCAACGTACAACGGACTTCCCGTGGAATATGGTTTGTCTGAAAACCCCAGCGACGGCCTACTAAAAGACCTTGCGCGGGTATTAAAACAAAAAATTGCTGAAGACCCGAGCCTCACCTGGGATTTACTTGCGCGTTATGTTTTGAAACTAGATCCAGCAGGGTTGTCACCCATTGTGAAACGTAATCTGGATGAAATAATCGCCAAAATAAAGAACGAAAAAACAGCAGACCTGAAACAAAGATTCGAAGCAGAAAATAACTACATCGACAAAAGCGTAGAGAGGCACGTCGCCAATTACAAAAATCTGATCGTGGAACAAGGCAAGTCAGTTCTCGCCGGACACTGCGGCGATGGCGGCGGCGGGCATGACGCTCAGCAGGCTGCCGGTGACATCGTCGCGGGTCACAATCCGCGCGGATGTTTGCCGCAAGCGTGCGATTACGCGGTAAGCGGCTGTGCCGCTTGATGCAACAGTGGAAATTGAGTAGGCACCCGTCCTGCGACAAGATGTTGCTGCTTGCCCGGCAGGAGCGTTTCGGTACGGATATAACCTGATTGTTCGTGTAAATCGCTGGATAAATGGTTAAATAATTTTAACAAAAATACAAAAATTATTCATTTTGATTATCTCTATAAAATTTCCGTCTGATTTTAAGTAAAAACCCTGATTGATGGGGGGTGTAATGAGGCTTCATATTTATCCAATGTTTGATGGTGATTTTCGTGTAATCAAGTAGATGTGGATGAATTAAAATATGAAATTCTGGAAATGGGGCGTGTTGTTGATCGTGGTTGCTGTGGGTTCGGTGTTTTTAATGTGGCGGTTTATGAGTACGGGCGAGGAGGCGGCTCAAGATAATCGTGCTGAATTAAAGCCGGTTCAGGCACCGATTGCGTCAGTTGCTGCGTCAGAGGCAGAGATTCCAGAGCATTTTATTACCCAGGCTGATGTGCCATTTCCACCGGTATTCGATCATCAGCGGGGTTTATTGGTGGATGGCCAGTACTTCAAGCCCCGGGAAGATGTGGCGAAATATATTGAGAAAGAATATTCCGATATCCCGACACGTAAAGCGATGCTGCAGTTTGCTGCGGCATTTGAAGCGAGTATGGCGCTGGGTGGGACGGAGGAGGGGGCAGCAAAGGCTAATATATCGGAATATGACGCACTTGGATGTGTTTTTGAAAAAATTCCAGATCTAAAAAAAAGCATGCCATTGATTAAAGAGCTGGAGGCGAGGATGCTAAATTCTCCAGAAAAATTAATTGCCTACGGCAATATGCTGGATAATTCTGGTGGGCTGGTTCTTACGGAGAGAAAGGAGTCGTCATGCGTGCAGTGAAAATGATTAATAAGTCGACTTTTTTGTTGGTGTGTGCTGGAGGTGTGATTTTGAATGGCTCTGTGTTGGCAGCTGCTGAAAGTAGCTGTGATAAAAAACTACATATTTCCTATGCGAATGGAATTATGAATAGTTTTTCGGATAGAGTCGCAGGGCAAATGGCATTGAAAGCCATGATTGGCCCAACGTACAACGGACTTCCCGTGGAATATGGTTTGTCTGAAAACCCCAGCGACGGCCTACTAAAAGACCTTGCGCGGGTATTAAAACAAAAAATTGCTGAAGACCCGAGCCTCACATGGGATTTACTTGCGCGTTATGTTTTGAAACTAGATCCAGCAGGGTTGTCACCCATTGTGAAACGTAATCTGGATGAAATAATCGCCAAAATAAAGAACGAAAAAACAGCAGACCTGAAACAAAGATTCGAAGCAGAAAATAACTACATCGACAAAAGCGTAGAGAGGCACGTCGCCAATTACAAAAATCTGATCGTGGAACAAGGCAAGTCAGTCCTGATTGTCGGTCATTCCCAAGGCAACCTGTACGCCAACGCGGGCCACAAGAAGTTCTACGCACAGACCAGGCTGAGAAATCAGAGCCTCGGCGTAGTGGGCGTGGCGACACCGGCGAACTACGTCGCGGGCGGCGGCCAGTACCTCACGTCGAGCACGGATCTGGTGATTTCGTTGCTACGTCTGTTTGTGAGCGAAAGCACGCTGCCGGGGAATATCGACCTGCCATTCAGCCTCAGGGAGCCGGAGGGGCACAGTTTCACGGAGGTCTACGTTGATACCGACTCGAAGGCATACCAGCCGATTCAACAGATGACCAAAAATGGCTTGAAACGGCTGAGCCACCCGAACAAGGCTGGGGCGATTCTGGCGAATTACGAGGCGGTGTCGTGGCGCATGACGGGCGGCGGCATGTGCACGAGCAGGACGGGGGATGGGATCTGGCCGGTGGGGTGGGTGAGCTGGGCGCGGTCGTATTACCTGGGCAAGCCTTATACGCCGATGCAATCGTATGAATTTGTGGATGGCGATGAGCGGGCCATTCCGCTGGAGAAGCTGGCACCGTATCTGCCACCGGACCAGAGCGAATGGCTGGCACGGCTGAATGGCGGGCAGTACGACCAGACGTTGAGATGGTACGGGCCGGGCGCGATGTTTCGCGCAGGGTACTGCCAGGTGAGCGAGGGGCCGCCGGATTACAGCCGTTTTTCTTTCCTTGATTACTTCACCTCACCGGACACTGCAGCGATGGCGGCGGCGGGTATGACGCTCAGCAGGCTGCCGGTGACATCGTCGCGGGTCACAATCCGCGCGGATGTTTGCAGCAAGCGTGCGATTACGCAGTAACTGACCCTATCGCTTGATACGCCAGCCATTCAGCAAACAGCAGCAAACAGCAGGAACATCGCCAGCGACGCGCGTCTGAAGCCCCGCCGGACGCCTCTTTCTTCCCCGTCAACCCGCAGCAGATTCCACCAACCGCTCGACTTCAAGCGTCTCGTTGTGGAAAGCCGCGAGCGATTCCCGGTGCGCGATGCTGATGATCGCCGCGTGCGGCAGGCGTTCGAGAAACAACTGGTAAAGCCTGGCCTCGTTTTTGGCATCGAGCGCGCTGGTGGCCTCGTCGAGAAACAGGAAATCGGGCTTGTGCAACAGCACCCGGGCGGCGGCGAGGCGTTGCTGTTCGCCGGGCGAGAGCATTTTGGCCCAGTGGCCGGACTCTTCCAGACGCCCGGCATAGTCTGCCAGGTGGCATGCCTGTAGCACTTCCTGACACGCCGCGTCGCTATAGGCATCCGTCGACGACGGGTACGTGAGGGCCGCTTTCAGTGTGCCAATCGGCAGATAGCTTTGTTGCGGGATGAACATCATCCGGGCATTGACGGGCGCGTCGATTGAGCCCTCGCCAAACGGCCATAACCCCGCGAGCGAGCGCATCAGCGTGCTTTTTCCTGCACCCGAAGCCCCACGGATGAGCCAGCGTGAGCCGGGCTGCACCGCAATATCCCGAATCCGCGAAAGCATCTCGCCGTTAGGCAGCGCGAGGCAGAGCTGGTGCGTGCTCAAGCTGGGGGCATCGACGTAATGCAGATTGATACCGCCATGGGCCGTGGCTGGCGAGAGCGATTCCTTCAAATGCGGCGAGCGCATGATGCGCTTGAATTCTCGCAGCCGGTTCACGGTGGCACGCCAGGCGACTAGCGTGCTGTAGCTGTTGATAAACCACGAAAACGAATCGCTGACGGTGCCAAATGCCCGCGAGATCTGTATCAGCACGCCGAACGTAAAAGCCCCGGCGAAATAGCGCGGGGCTGCTATCGCCAGCGGAAAAATAGTCGCTATCTGGGCGTAAAAACTCAGCACGAACGTAAGACGCCTTGTGTACTTCATCACGCGCCACCAGTTGTCGCGGATCCGGGCGAACAGGTTTCGGGCGCTGGCTTCTTCGGTGCTCATACCGTCGTAGAACGCGATTTGCTCAGCGTTCTCGCGCAGCCGGATCAGGCCGAAACGGAAGTCAGCCTCGACGCGCTGCATCTGGTAGTTGATCGAGATCAGCGGATGGCCAAACTTCTGGGTCACCAGTGAGCCGACTACGGCATATAGCGCGGCGGCCCACACCATATAGCCGGGGATATGGATTGGCGTCGAACCCAGCATGATGGTCAGCGCCCCCGCGAGCGACCACAGGATCGTAATAAATGAAATCAGCGTGACGACGGTCGACAGCAGATCGAGCGTCAGCGCGAGGGTAGTGGTGGCGAACGATTGCAGGTCGTCGCTGATTCGCTGGTCGGGGTTGTCGGTAAGGCTGTCGCGCTCGATCCGATAGAAGGTGCCGCCGCCGAGCCACTCTTTCAGGTAGTGGGTGGTGAGCCATTGGCGCCAGCGAAAGCCGAGCATCTGCCGCAGGTAATTGCCGTACACCGCCAGGATGATGAAGGCGAACGCTAGCCCGCTGAAAACCATCAGCAAACGTGGAAAGTCATGCACATTTTTGGCTTGCAGCGCGTTATAGAACTCCGCGCTCCAGCTGTTAAGCCGGACGTTGATGGCAACCACCAGCAGGTTCATCACGATGATCGCAAGCAGCAGGCCCCATGCGATCTTGCGTTCTTCGGAGACCCAGTACGGCTTGATCAGGCTCCACGCCGAGACCGGATTGTCATCGGGCGGCGTTGAGCTGGGGGAGCTGGGAGAGCTGGGGGAGGGGTACGGTGTGCCGGATGTCATGAGCTTCCTGATGGAGTGCCGCAGTGCCAGCCTGTGGGCGGTGCGGCGGGTATGGCGTGTAACTGGCCAGTTGCTTCGGGGCGAGGTGCAACCTGTTGCACAGGCGCGCGAGGGCGACCGGAATGCCTTAAAACACGCGTTAGCAAAATAGGGCAGACCAAGCCGCTACCGCCAGATTGATGGCTGTCAGGCGCTGGTTCGCTAACGCGACGCTGCGGGCGCTTGCCTGGGTGGCCGCGAGACCTCGCTCGATCCCCCTTTTTGAGCGGGCCAGGCATTGTGCCAGAGTGCCGCGCGCGTGCTCGTCGTATCGCGGGCTGCCCGCTGGGCGGCCTTGCGCGCGGGTTCGAAGACGCCCGTGACCTGGCCGCTGGTTTGGTGGCGCTGGGCCTTTTGTGGTCTAATGCCCGACGACGAAACAGGGGTGCCTGGCACGCAGTTCATACGCTGCAGCGAGGCTGAGAAAGACCCTTTGCACCCGATCCGGGTAATACCGGCGCAGGAAGTTTCCCTCTCCTCCCATTCCTTGTCAGATGGGCATCCACACTGGATGCCCATCTGACCGGCTCCGCCCGCTGGTTTCGTCTTTGGATACGCGCTTTACGCCGTGCAGACAGGAACCAATGACCGCTCATTCTTCAGTGTTTAACTTCGCTTGCTCCCCGTTTGCTGGTTCTGGCCGCGTGCAGCGCTGCCAGGATAGCGGCGATAGCGGGAGCGATCCGCGATGACTCCTTCGCTTGATTTCGCGTCTGATCCCGCGTCTGATCCAGATATTGCAGTGTTGGGCGGCGGATTATGCGGCCGTCTGGTCGCGTGGCAACTGGCGGGGCTGGGCTACCGCGTGGCGCTCTATGAGCGCGGTGACGCCGCTGGCTCTGCCGCTGCCGCATGGACCGCGGCAGCCATGCTGGCACCGCTGGCCGAAGCCGCCAGCGCGGAGTTATTGATTACCCAGCTAGGAGCCGCTTCGCTCGAAGCCTGGCCGCGCATTCTCGCGGCGTTACCCGAGCCGGTTTTTTTCCAGCGCAATGGCACGCTCGTGCTTTGGCATCACGCGGACCGTACTGAAGCGCCGTTGTTCGAGCGCCGTTTGCGCGCGAATGCACCAGCGGCGTTACTCGATGATGGCTTGCTGCGGCTTTCCGGTGCGCAACTGGATGAAGCTGAGCCCGCGCTGGCGGGACGCTTTCCACAGGGCTGGCTGTTGCCGCGCGAGGGTCAACTGGATAACCGCCAGGTGCTACGGGCACTGGTGGCAGGCCTTGCCGAACGTGGTGTGGCGTTGCACTGGAATACCCCGGTGGACGACACCGCGTTGCCTGCGGCCCGGCTCACGATCGACTGCCGGGGGCTAGGAGCCAAGCCAGTCTGGCCTGGACTGCGGGGGATTCGCGGCGAAGTCGCGCGAGTCCATGCGCCGGGTATCGGCTTGACGCGGCCGGTCCGGCTGCTGCACCCGCGCTATCCGCTCTATATCGCGCCGAAGCAGGACGATTTGTATGTGATTGGCGCGACCGAAATTGAAGGCGAAGATCAGTCGCCAGTCAGCGTGCGCTCTGCGCTGGAGTTATTGAGTGCGGCTTTTTCCGTGCATCCGGGTTTTGGCGAGGCCCGCATCCTTGAGCTGAATGCGCAGTGCCGCCCGACCTTGCCGGACCATCGTCCTGCGCTGGTCTGGGACGGCGCGGCGACGCTACGCGTCAACGGGCTGTACCGGCATGGCTACATGATCGTGCCGGAGGTGTCTGAAGCCGCAGTGCGTCTGGCGTGCGCGCTACTGGACGGACAGATTCGTGACGCCGACGCATTTGCCAACTGGCGTCATGACACCCCATGGCACATGCTGTTTCAGCTCACGCCCGCCACCTCCTCTTGACCCAACTTTTTCCCGACACCATGGATATCCATATCAATCAGAAGCCGTTGTCGTTGCCAGAAGGCGCGACCGTGGCCGATGCGCTCGCCGCCTATGGCGCTCGCCCCCCCTTTGCGGTTGCGCTCAATGGCGACTTCGTCGCGCGCTCGCAGCACGTGCAACAGGTGTTGAACGCGGGCGACCAGCTCGATATCGTGCATCCCGTTGCCGGGGGGTGAACCTCGCTGTGATCTCGCTGATCTCACTGCGCGCGCGGTGTTTTGCCTGCTGCGCCCGAAACATTGCCTGCCGCTGCCAAGGACTTGCCTAATGACCGCCGCCCCGACTGCTTCCTCGATCGCTTCCCCGATTGCCCCCTCGACTCCCGCTGATCCCCTTACGCTGTATGGCGCAACCTTCGCCAGCAGGGTGTTGCTTGGCACCTCGCGCTACCCGTCGCTGCAGGCGCTGTCTGCTTCGATTGATGCCGCCCGGCCAGCCATGGTCACCGTCGCGTTGCGACGTCAGATGCAGGCGGACGGAGCGCATACCACGGGCTTCTTCGATTTGCTCAAACACCACGGCGTGCCTTTGCTGCCTAACACCGCAGGCTGCCAGACCGTGAGCGAGGCGCTGAATACCGCATATATGGCACGCGAAGTCTTCGAAACCGACTGGATCAAGCTTGAGCTGATTGGCGACGATTACACGCTGCAGCCCGACCCAGTCGGGCTGATTGAGGCGGCGGCGACGCTGATCAAGGCGGGTTTCAAGGTGCTGCCGTACTGCACTGAAGACCTCGTCATTGGCCGCCGGTTGCTGGACGCGGGCTGCGAAGCCCTGATGCCATGGGGGGCCCCGATCGGTACGGGGAAGGGCGTGGTGAATCCTTACGGCTTGCGCATGCTGCGCGAGCGCTTGCCGGATGTGCCGTTAATCGTCGATGCCGGATTAGGCGTGCCCTCGCATGCGGCGCAGGTGATGGAGTGGGGTTTCGACGGTGTTTTGCTGAATACGGCGGTATCGCAAGCGACGCATCCCGAGGCGATGGCACGAGCGTTTGCGCTGGGCGCTGAAGCAGGGCGGCAGGCATGGCTGGCCGGGCCGATGGCGGAACGTGAAAGCGCGCACGCCAGCACGCCGGTGGTCGGCATGCCGTTTTGGCACCAGGACGGAGGGGCGGCCTGATGCCCGCGATGCCGGGCCTCAGCCGCAGCCCGTTTTGGCCACCAGCGGATGAACTTACCGAAGCGGCGGAACGGATTCGCGCGCGTCTGGGCGATTGGTCAGGCGCGCGCGCGGGCTGGCGCATCTGCCTGACTCCGCCCGAGAACGTGCAGGCAGGCGATCTGATCGTACTCACCGCCGGGCAGCATCTGGATGCTGCGCAGCAGACACAGCAGACACAGCAGACACAGCAGACACAGCAGACACAGCAGACACAGCAGACACAGCAGACACAGCAGACACAGCAGACACAGCAGACACAGCAGACACAGCAGACGCAGCAAACACAGCAAACACAGCAAACACAGCAAACACAGCAAACACAGCAAACACAGCAAACACAGCAAACACAGCAGACACAGCAGACACAGCAGACACAGCAGACACACGCTGACACTCAGGCCGGGCGTTGGCTATTACAAGGCGCGGGCGTGATTGAAGCCGGTGCAACCACGCTGACCTTGCACCTGAACGGTGAGCGTTACGCGCTGGAAGGGCCGGTGCCGGAAGACTGGATCGCCGCGCTGGCCGCTTTCCTGGATTGCGGCTTCGCGCCACACGATGCGCTAGTGCTGGCGCTGGCATGGCGTGATGGCGACGAACTGACGGCTGACGA
This sequence comes from Paraburkholderia bonniea, assembly GCF_009455625.1. Lineage (NCBI taxonomy): Bacteria > Pseudomonadati > Pseudomonadota > Betaproteobacteria > Burkholderiales > Burkholderiaceae > Paraburkholderia > Paraburkholderia bonniea. The sequence continues at coordinate 609,383 of NZ_QPEQ01000001.1, forward strand.
TCCATGGCCCGCTGATTTGACGCGCTTTCCGCGCGTGGCCGGTTTGCCTGCCGCCCCGGCACAGGCCTTCGCGCGCTGTCCAGCACGGCTCGGGCTCTACCCCGTGCTGCCGAGCGCGCAGTGGGTAGAGCGGGCGCTGACATGCGGCGTGAAAACCGTCCAGTTGCGGCGCAAGACGGCCGAAACGGGCCTGCTCACGGCGGCATGCACCGCTGAGCTCACTCATGAAATCGCGCTGAGCGTCGCGGCGGGTCAGCGGCATGGCGCGCAAGTCTTTATCAACGACCACTGGCAGGCCGCACTCGATGCTGGTGCGTATGGCGTCCATCTGGGGCAGGAAGATTTGCCCGCAGCGGATTTACCTGCACTGGCGGCAGCCGGGATGCGGCTAGGCTTGTCGTCGCATGGCTATTACGAAATCTTGCGCGCGCTGCACTTTCGCCCGAGCTACCTCGCGCTGGGCGCGGTGTTTGCCACCTCGACCAAAACTGTGCCGACTGGGTCACAAGGCCTGGCCCGGCTGGCGCGTTATGCGCGCTTGCTCGATGGGGTGGTGCCGACGGTCGCCATTGGCGGCATTGACCTCGAAACGTTGCCCAGTGTGCTGGCGACGGGCATAGGCAGCGTAGCGGTGGTGAGCGCAGTCACGGCCGCCGCCGACCCGGTCGCCGCCATTGCCGCATTGCAGCATCATTGCGCGAGATGACCACCTGCGCGCCTTCGCGGATGAAGGGTGCATGGCGCGGCATGGTTCACACGATGGCCCTATAATTGCCGCCGTCCTTGATAAAAGAGCACCCGTTTCGTGTCCCCACCCTCCCAAAATCTGCTTGAACTACGCAATGTCGATTTCGGCTATGGCGAGCGCCTGATCCTGTCGAATCTAAACCTGCGCTTTGGCCGGGGTCAGGTGATCGCGGTGATGGGTGGCTCTGGCTGTGGCAAGACCACGGTGCTGCGCCTGATTGGCGGCCTGGTGCGCGCGCAGCGGGGCGAGGTGCTGTTCCAGGGGCAGGATGTCGGCACGCAAACGCGTGATGGCCTGTACGCGCTGCGGCGCAGAATGGGCATGCTGTTCCAGTTTGGCGCGCTGTTCACCGACGTTTCCGTGTTCGATAACGTCGCCTTCGCGCTGCGCGAACACACCGATCTATCTGAAGCGCTGATTCACGATCTCGTCTTGATGAAGCTCAACGCGGTTGGCTTGCGCGGTGCGCGCGATCTTTTCCCGTCTGAGATTTCCGGGGGGATGGCGCGGCGCGTGGCGCTGGCGCGGGCGATTGCGCTCGATCCGGAGCTCATGATGTACGACGAGCCGTTTGCGGGGCTCGACCCGATTTCGCTGGGCATTACCGCGAATCTGATCCGCACGCTGAACCAGGCGCTTGGCGCGACCTCGATTCTGGTGACGCATGATGTTCCTGAATCGTTTGCCATTGCTGATTACGTTTACTTTCTGGCCAATGGCGGCGTGCACGCGGAAGGCACCCCCGCCCAGTTGCAAGCCTCAACCGATCCCACCGTGCGCCAGTTCATCGACGGCGCGCCCGATGGGCCATTCAAATTCCACTATCCGGGCAGCACCTCGCTGGCGGCTGATTTTGGCCTCGGCGGAGGGGCGGCATGATTCGTGCAACTGGACGGGCGGTCATTGGCGGGCTGGCGCGCGCAGGCTATGCGACGCGCTTTTTTCTGCGCCTCGTATTCGAATTTTTCCCGCTGCTGCGCCGCCCCCGGCTGGTTACGCGGCAGATTCATTTTGTTGGCAATTATTCGCTGCTGATTATTGCGGTGTCGGGGCTGTTTGTTGGTTTCGTGCTTGGTTTGCAAGGCTATTACACGCTTAACCGTTACGGCTCCGAACAGGCGCTAGGGCTGCTGGTCGCGTTGTCGCTGGTGCGCGAGCTGGGGCCCGTGGTGACGGCGCTGCTGTTTGCCGGTCGTGCGGGCACCTCGCTGGCAGCGGAGATCGGCCTGATGAAAGCAGGCGAACAACTCACCGCGATGGAAATGATGGCGGTCGATCCTCTCAAGGTCGTGATTGCGCCGCGCATGTGGGCCGGCATTATTTCGATGCCGGTGCTGGCGGCAATTTTCAGCGCGGTGGGTGTGATCGGCGGTTACGTGGTTGGGGTGCTGATGATTGGTGTTGACGCGGGCGCTTTCTGGTCGCAGATGCAAGGCGGCGTGGATGTGTGGCGCGATGTGGGCAATGGGGTCATCAAGAGCATTGTGTTTGGCTTCGCCGTGACCTTTATCGCGCTCTATCAAGGCTATGAAGCCAAGCCGACCCCGGAAGGCGTCTCGCGTGCCACGACCAAAACGGTGGTGTACGCGTCGCTGGCGGTGCTGGGGCTCGATTTTCTGCTGACCGCACTGATGTTCAGCTAAAACCGCACGAACTATCGTGCTGCGCGAAAGCCGGCTGATGCCGCTACTGCAGCCGGTTCTTTCTGGAATGAAGATGAAAAAGACTGCTCTCGACTTTTGGGTCGGCCTGTTTGTTGTGCTGGGTTTTGTGGCGCTGCTGTTTCTCGCGCTAAAGGCCGGCAATATGAGTTCGCTGTCGTTTCAGGCGACCTACCCGGTGACCCTGAAGTTTGACAATATCGGCGGCTTGAAACCGCGCGCAGCGGTGAAGAGCGCGGGCGTAGTAGTGGGCCGGGTCGGCTCAATCGGCTTCGATAGCCACACCTATCAGGCGCGCGTCACGCTGGATCTGGACAGCCGTTATCCGTTTCCGAAAGACAGCTCGGCGAAGATCCTTACCTCAGGGTTGCTGGGTGAGCAATACATCGGGCTGGAGCCAGGCGGAGACAGCGAAATGCTGAAGGCGGGCGATACGATCACCATGACGCAGTCGGCCATCGTGCTTGAGAATCTGATCGGACAATTTCTGTATAGCAAGGCGGCGGATTCGGGCGCTGCAAAAGCCGGTGCTGCACCCGCACCCGACGGGCTACAGCCAGCTTCTGCTGCGGCTGGCGAATAAGGAGAACAAGTTATGCAGGGCAAATGCATCCGTGTTGCCGGGTTAGCGCTGGCGCTTGCGCTAGCCGGTTGCTCAACTGTACCGACGCCGACCAAAGGCGATCCGATCGAAGGCTTCAACCGCACCATGTTCACGGTGAACGACAAGATCGATCAGTACGCGCTGAAGCCTGTTGCCAAGGGCTACGTCTGGGCAACACCGCAGCCGGTACGCGACAGCGTGACCAATTTTTTCTCGAATATCGGTGACGTGTACATCGCGGCGAACAACCTGTTGCAACTGAAGATCGCTGACGGTCTTGAAGACGTAATGCGCATCGTCATTAATACGGTGTTTGGCGTGGGCGGGCTGTTCGACGTCGCCACGCTGGCCAAGCTGCCTAAGCACGAGAACGATTTTGGCTTGACGCTAGGCCACTACGGCGTGCCGTCAGGCCCCTATCTGGTGTTACCGCTGATGGGCCCGAGCACGGTGCGTGACACAGTGGGCACGCTGGGCAATTACTACATCAACCCGCTTTCCTACGTGAACCCGGACAGCGTGAGCTGGGGGCTGTACGGCCTGAATATCGTCAACGTGCGCGCCAACTTGCTGAGTGCGAGCGACGTGCTTGAGGGCGCAGCGCTCGATAAATATTCGTTTGTCCGCAATGCGTATTTGCAGCGCCGCAAGTATTTGCTGTCCGATGGCACGGCGGCGGCATTGCCGGATTATGGCGACCAGGGAGCCTTGCCCAAGTACGAAGACGTGGATGACGCGGCCGCCGCACCTGCATCCGCGTCAGGCGCAGCAGCCGTGGCTGCTCCTGACTCTGCTGCAAGCGGGGGAATGGCCCCAGCGGGCACGCGCGCACCAGAGCCGACGACTGTGCCAGCCGGCCAGTTGATCCCCCGGCGCACTTTGGCTATCCTTCGTTCAAGTTGCGTTGAGGCGTTGCGGTTACATCTAAAAACCCTTGTTGCGGTTTGACGGCCAGTGCGGATGAACTTGTCCTGCACGGGTGAGCGCTTACCGCAACATTTATTTTTTGCAGGATCTGAAATGAAAAAGTTTTTCCTTATCCCGTTATTTACTGCTCTGCTAACGCTGGCAGGCAGCGCGCTGGCACAAGGTTCTAGCACTCTCGCACCGGACGTATTGGTCAAGACCGTCACGCAACAAGTCATTGACGCTGTGCGTGCAGACAAATCAATTCAGCAGGGCGACATCGCTGAGATCACGAAACTCGTCAACGAAAAAATCCTCCCCTACACCGACTTCCGCCGCACGACACAGTTGGCCATGGGCCGTAACTGGCGCGCTGCCACGCCCGAGCAGCAGCAACAAGTGGTTGAGCAATTCAAGATGCTGCTGATCCGCACCTATTCAGGCGCGCTGGCGCAAGTTCGTGACCAGCAGATCCAGTACCGGCCGTTCCGTGCTGATCCATCCGATACCGATGTAGTCGTGCGCTCAACCGTGATGAACAATGGCTCTCCGATCCAGCTGGACTATCGCCTGTACAAGACCGCCCAGGGCTGGCGCGTGTATGACATCAATGTTCTGGGCGCATGGCTGATCCAGGCGTATCAGCAGCAGTTCAACGAGCAAATCCAGCAGCATGGCGTGAATGGCTTGATCCAGTTCCTGACCCAGCGCAATCAGCAGCTTGCTGCAGGCAAGCGCTCATGAGCCGTTTTTCGAGCGGTGCCACGTTGACGCATGCCAGCGCTAAAGCAGCGCTGGCAATGGGTTTGCAGCAGATTGCTGCGGGCGCAAGCGGTGTCGATTGCGCGCAGCTCACACAATTTGATTCGTCTGCGCTGGCGGTGCTGCTAGCCTGGCAGCGGGCGGCGCAGGCGCGGCACAGGCCACTCGATATCGTCAATTTGCCCGTCGGGCTGACGAGTCTTGCTGAGGTCTACGGCGTCGCGGAGTTTTTACCGGTGCAGCAAGCGCCGCATTGACGCGTGCGCAGCAGTTTGATTCGCGCCGGGCAAGGCGGTGTTTAGGTCTTTTGCCCTATAATCAAACGCTTTTTGCGACGCGGGCCTCGCTCAGGTTGTACGTGCGGGCTTTGCCCGTCAGTCCGTCAGCCGGTCGTTGTTGCGTTTCCTTATCCGCATTTTTGTCCCTCTCAAGGTGCCGCTTTCCAAAGCGGCACACAGCCAATGCCAGCGATAGAAATCCGTAACCTCAAAAAGCGCTATCGCAATTTGCAGGCGCTCAAGGGCGTCAGCTTTGCGGTCGAAGAAGGTGAATTTTTTGGGCTGCTAGGCCCAAATGGCGCAGGTAAAACAACCCTCATTAGCATTTTGGCGGGCCTGGCCCGTGCCACCGAAGGCAGCGTGCTGGTGCATGGCCACGACGTGGTCAGCAACTTCCGCGAAGCGCGCCGCAAGCTTGGGGTGGTGCCACAAGAACTAGTCTTCGATCCTTTTTTCACCGTCCGCGAAAGCTTGCGGATTCAATCTGGCTATTACGGCCTGCATCACAACGATGCGTGGATTGATGAGGTGATGGCCAATCTGGATCTGACTGAAAAAGCCGACGTCAATATGCGGGCGCTGTCTGGTGGCATGAAACGCCGGGTGCTGGTCGCGCAGGCGCTGGTGCACCGGCCGCCAGTGATTGTGCTTGATGAGCCCACGGCAGGCGTCGACGTCGAGTTGCGCCAGACGCTCTGGAAGTTCATTTCGCGCCTGAACCGCGAAGGCCACACGATCGTGCTGACCACTCACTACCTCGAAGAAGCGCAGGCGCTCTGTGACCGCATTGCGATGCTGCGCCGTGGCGAAGTGGTGGCGCTTGATCGCACTAGTGCGCTGTTGCAGCGTTTTGCGGGCATGCAGCTTTTTATCCGTTTCGCGCAAGGGACACTGCCGGTTGAGCTGCGCCAGCTTGAAATTGACCCGGGCTCGTTACAGGATGGGCAACATCTGCTGCGCCTGGCGAGCTACGACGAAGTCGAGCGAATTCTTTCCCAATGCCGCATGGCGGGTGGCACTTTCGAAGAAATCGAGATTCGCAAGGCCGATCTCGAAGACGTGTTCCTGCAAGTGATGAATGGTCCGGAAGTGACCGAGGGGCTCGCATGAGTGGTTTTCGCACACTGTTTTACAAAGAAATTCTGCGGTTCTGGAAGGTAGCGTTTCAGACCGTTCTAGCACCCGTGATTACCTCGCTGCTGTATCTGATGATCTTCGGCCATGCGTTGCGCGATCACGTCCAGGTCTACCCCGGGGTGCTGTACACCAGCTTCCTCGTGCCGGGCCTTGTGATGATGAGCGTGTTGCAAAACGCGTTCTCCAATAGCTCGTCTTCGCTGATTCAGTCGAAGATCACGGGCAACCTGGTGTTTGTCCTGCTGCCGCCGCTATCGCAATGGGAAATGTTCAGTGCGTATGTGCTGGCTTCGGTTGTGCGCGGGCTGGTGGTCGGTTTTGGCGTGTTTATTTTCACGGTCTGGTTTATTCCGCTTAGCTTTGTCGCGCCGTTTTACATCATTGCGTTCGCGGTGCTGGGTTCTGCCATCCTCGGCACGCTTGGCTTGATTGCTGGCATCTGGGCTGAAAAATTCGATCAACTGGCGGCATTTCAGAATTTCCTCATCATGCCGCTGACGTTTCTCTCCGGGGTGTTTTACTCGACGGACTCGCTGCCATCCGGCTGGCGCGAAGTGTCGCAGCTCAATCCCTTTTTCTACATGATCGACGGCTTTCGCTACGGTTTCTTCGGGATGTCGGATATCAATCCGCTTCTGAGCCTGGCCATTGTCGGCGGTTTTTTCGTGGTGCTGGCCGTACTGGCGATGCGTCTGCTCGCCTCCGGTTACAAACTGCGCCAGTAACAAGGAGCGTTTCATGCTGCCGACTCCCGAGCAGATCAAAAATTACATTGCCGCTGGGCTTGCCTGCCAGCATCTCGAAGTTGAAGGTGATGGCCAGCATTTTTTTGCCACGATTGTTTCGCCGGGGTTTGAGGGCAAACGCCTGATCCAGCGTCATCAACTGGTGTATGCGGTGCTGGGCGACCGCATGCGCGAAGAAATCCATGCACTCAGCATGAAAACGCTGACGCCTGCCGAATGGCAGAACGCGTAATCCAGCGTTAGCGTGCAAACCGCCCAGTTCACGACAAGATATCTGCGATGTCCGTAACGGCATCGTTCACGCAAACAGCACAGTAGCGGCCAGCGGCCGCGCAAATCAGGAACCGACAGGCATGGACAAACTCGTGATTGACGGCGGGCAGCGGCTCGCGGGCGAGATCGTCGTTTCAGGGGCAAAAAATGCAGCTCTGCCCATTTTGTGCGCAGGCTTGCTCAGCGCCGATCCCGTCCACCTTGAAAACGTCCCTGACCTCCAGGACGTGCGGACCACGCTCCAATTGCTCGCCCAGATGGGCGTGCGTAGCGAGGCGGGCGCAGGCCGGGTAATGCTCGATGCCTCGCAGGTCAACAATCCCGTCGCACCGTATGAGCTGGTCAAGACCATGCGCGCTTCAATCCTGGTGCTGGGCCCGCTGGTGGCGCGCTTTGGTGAGGCCCGGGTATCGCTGCCGGGTGGCTGCGCGATTGGTGCGCGGCCAGTCGATCAACACATCAAGGGCCTGCAGGCGATGGGGGCTGAGATCAGCATCGAGCACGGTTTTATCGAAGCCCGTGCGAAGCGCCTGAAGGGCGCGCACATCGTCACCGACATGATTACCGTGACCGGCACCGAGAATCTGCTGATGGCAGCCGTGCTGGCCGATGGCGAAACCGTGATCGAAAACGCCGCGCGCGAGCCCGAAGTTGGCGATCTGGCACAACTGCTGCTGGCGATGGGCGCGAAGATCGACGGCATTGGCACGGGCCGGCTGGTCATCCAGGGCGTTGAGAAACTGCATGGCGCTCGTCATAGCGTGATTCCCGACCGGATCGAAGCGGGCACCTTCTTGTGCGCGGTGGCTGCGGCAGGGGGGGATGTGACGCTGCGTCATGTGCGGCCACAGATATTCCAGGCCGTGACGGACAAGCTGCGTGAAGCGGGCGTCACGATCGAAGAGGGCGACGACTGGATGCGGGTGCGCATGAATCAGCGGCCGAAGGCGGTGACTTTCCGCACCTCTGAGTACCCGGCGTTTCCGACAGACATGCAAGCCCAGTTCATGGCGCTCAACACCATTGCGGACGGTACCTCGCAGGTGGTCGAAACCATCTTTGAAAACCGCTTTATGCACGTGCAGGAACTGAACCGGCTCGGTGCCAACATCACGACGGATGGCAACACGGCACTGGTTACCGGGGTCGAAAAACTATCCGGTGCGATGGTGATGGCGACCGATTTGCGCGCCTCTGCGAGCCTCGTGATTGCCGGGCTGTGCGCCCAGGGCGAAACCTTGATCGACCGTATTTATCACCTCGACCGCGGCTACGACCAGATGGAGGCCAAGCTCACGGCAGTCGGCGCGAAAGTGCGCCGTATCCCGTCCGGGAGCGAGGCATGACATCCGTTTCAGCACAACGCAGCGCGCCATTGACGCTGGCGTTGTCAAAAGGCCGTATTTTCGAAGAGACGCTGCCGTTGCTTGCCGCCGCTGGTGTGCAGGTCACCGAAGATCCAGAAAGCTCGCGCAAGCTGATCTTGCCGACTACCGATCCAAACGTGCGGGTCATCATTGTCCGCGCGACTGATGTCCCTACTTATGTCGAATACGGCGCAGCCGATTTTGGCGTGGCGGGCAAGGATGTGCTGCTTGAGCATGGCGGCAGCGGTCTGTATCAGCCGGTTGATCTCGATATCGCGCGCTGCCGGATGTCGGTGGCCGTGAAGGCGGGTTTTGATTACGCCAATGCCGTGCGCCAGGGCGCGCGGCTGCGCGTGGCGACCAAATACGTCGAAACGGCCCGCGAGCATTTCGCTGCGAAGGGTGTCCACGTCGATCTCATCAAGCTCTATGGTTCGATGGAACTGGCACCGCTGGTTGGGCTGGCTGATGCGATTGTCGATCTGGTCAGCTCTGGCGGCACCTTGCGCGCCAATAACCTGGTCGAAGTCGAAGAAATCATGTCGATCTCGTCTCGCCTCGTGGTCAACCAGGCCGCGCTCAAACTCAAACGCGCCGCGCTGCGGCCTTTCCTTGATGCGTTCGAACGCGTGTCGCAGCACGGTGGCACGGCAGCCTGATGATTTTTGCAGTTGCAGTCAGCGCGCCTTACCGAAATGGATAACAGCATGTCTATGCCTACCAGAATTCGCAAACTCGATTCCAGCAGCCCGGATTTTCGTGCCGAACTGCACGCGGTGCTCGCGTTCGAGGCGAGCGAAGACGAAGCTATCGAACAATCGGTGGCACATATTCTGGCCGACGTGAAGGCGCGCGGCGATGCTGCTGTGCTGGATTACACGAATCGTTTTGACCGGCTCGAAGCACCTAGCGTCGCAGCACTCGAAGTGCCAATGGCCGAACTGGAAGCCGCGCTGGAGGGGCTCGAACCCAAGCGGCGCGCGGCGCTGGAAGCCGCTGCCGCACGTGTGCGCGGCTACCACGAGAAGCAGAAGATCGAATGCGGCAGCCACAGTTGGCAATACACCGAAGCAGATGGAACGGTGCTTGGGCAAAAGGTGACGCCGCTTGATCGCGCGGGTATTTACGTGCCGGGAGGCAAGGCAGCGTATCCGTCGTCGGTGCTGATGAATGCCATTCCGGCCCGGGTGGCAGGTGTGCGCGAGATCGTCATGGTGGTGCCGACCCCCGATGGCGTGAAAAATCCGCTGGTGCTGGCCGCTGCGCTGCTAGGCGGAGTGGATCGCGTATTCACGATTGGCGGTGCTCAGGCCGTGGCCGCGCTCGCGTATGGCACACAAACCGTGCCAGCCGTCGACAAAATCTGCGGGCCAGGTAACGCGTATGTCGCGTCAGCCAAACGCCGGGTATTTGGCACGGTGGGCATCGACATGATTGCCGGGCCATCCGAGATTCTCGTGCTGTGTGATGGCACGACCGATCCGCGCTGGGTGGCGATGGACCTTTTCTCGCAAGCTGAGCACGACGAGCTCGCGCAATCCATTTTGCTGTGCCCTGACGCGGCATTTATTGCCCGCGTGCACGAAGCCATTGACGAACTGCTGCCCACCATGACGCGCCACGCAACCATTCGCGCATCGCTGGAAGGGCGGGGCGCGCTAATCAAGGTGCGCGATATGGCTGAGGCTTGTGCGATCGCCAACGATATTGCGCCAGAGCACCTCGAGATTTCCGCGCTGGAGCCCCAGCAATGGGGCAAGCTGATCCGTCACGCAGGAGCGATTTTTCTGGGCCGCTACACGAGCGAAAGCCTTGGCGATTATTGCGCTGGGCCCAATCACGTTTTGCCCACATCGCGCACGGCACGCTTTTCATCGCCGCTGGGCGTGTATGACTTTTTCAAACGCTCCAGCGTGATCGAAGTCAGCGCGGAAGGCGCGCAGACACTCGGTGAAATTGCCGCCGAACTGGCCTATGGCGAAGGGCTGCAAGCACATGCCCGCAGCGCCGAGTACCGGATGAAGCAAAACGGCTAATGCCGTTTGCTTAACCAGCATCTGGAGCGAGCCCCGAGGTTCTCCGGACCGGGGTTAACCGGTTAGGCCAGCGCGGCTTGCCTGCTTTGAACTAACGCAACATACGGGCTTGCCGCCCGCCTGACGATGACAACACCGCAAGACATCATCCGCCCCGATGTGCTCGCCATGACGAGCTATCCGGTGCCCGACGCTACTGGCTTCGTGAAGCTCGACGCGATGGAAAACCCGTTTTCATTGCCACCGCCGCTCGCTGTGCAACTGGGCCAGCGTCTCGCCGAGGTTGCGCTGAACCGCTATCCCGCGCCCCGCCCTGAGGCGCTGCTGGGCAAGATCAAGCAGAAAATGCAGGTGCCGGCTGGATGTGAGGTTTTGCTGGGCAATGGCTCGGACGAGCTCATCAGCATGCTCTCGGTTGCCTGCGCGCGGCCCGGTGCGAAGGTGCTCGCGCCGGTGCCGGGGTTCGTGATGTACGAGTTGTCGGCAAAGCTGGCGCAGCTCGAATTCGTCGGTGTGCCGCTCAAGACGGATTTCACGCTGGATCTCGACGCGATGCTGGCTGCGATTGCTCTGCATCAACCGGCTATCGTGTATCTCGCTTACCCGAACAATCCAACCGGCACGTTATATGCCGATGCCGATATCGAGCGCATCATCGCCGCGACGCGTCATGGCGTCGTGGTTCTTGACGAGGCTTATCAGCCGTTCGCCCAGCGCAGCTGGCTGCCACGGGCCGCTGAGTTCGACAACGTGCTGGTGATGCGCACCGTATCGAAGCTGGGTCTGGCGGGGATTCGGCTTGGCTACCTGGCAGGCCGCCCGGCCTGGCTGAACGAGATCGACAAGGTGCGCCCACCCTACAACGTGAACGTCCTGACTCAGGCGGCGACTAGCTTTATGCTCGACCACCTTGATGTGCTGGAAGCCCAGGCCGCTGAGTTGCGTGCGGCGCGCACGCAGCTTGCACAGGCAGTGGCGCAACTACCTGGAATGGAAGTGTTTCCGAGTGCGGGAAACTTCTTTCTGGTACGGGTGGCGGACGCTGCCGCCACCTTCGAAAAGCTGCTGGCAGCAAGAGTCCTGATTAAAAACGTGAGTAAAATGCACCCGCTGCTGGCCAATTGCGTGCGTTTGACCGTGGGCTCTCCTGCTGAAAACGAGCAATTGCTCGCCGCACTAGCGCCAGCTTCGCCTTAAAGCGGTGCGCCATATTGGGCTCGCGCCTGCGCGGCAGGCGGCCACCAGGGTGCTACCCCACCTTCATTCACTGACCCTTTTCAAAGTTCATTCGAGGAATTGCCATGCGCGTTGCGGAAGTCGTTCGCCATACTAGCGAAACGCAGATCCGTGTGAAGATCGACCTGGACGGCACGGGCCAGCAAAAGCTGGCAACAGGTGTGCCGTTTCTCGATCACATGCTTGACCAGATAGCTCGCCACGGGCTGATTGATCTGGATATCGAAGCGCATGGCGACTTGCACATCGACGATCACCACACGGTTGAAGACGTTGGCATCACGCTCGGCCAAGCGGTGGCGAAAGCGATCGGCGAGCGTAAAGGCATTCGCCGTTATGGCCACGCTTATGTACCGCTGGACGAAGCGCTGTCGCGCGTGGTGATTGATTTCTCCGGCCGCCCTGGCCTCGAATTTCACGTGCCCTTCACGCGGGCGCGCATCGGCACGTTCGATGTCGATCTCTCCATCGAGTTTTTCCGCGGTTTTGTGAATCACGCGGGCATCACGCTGCACATCGACAATCTGCGTGGCCTGAATGCCCACCATCAGATGGAAACCGTGTTCAAGGCGTTTGGCCGTGCTCTACGGATGGCTGTCGAGCTGGACGAGCGTGCTGCAGGACAAATTCCCTCTACCAAGGGCAGCCTCTAGACGGATGTCCGATGGTCCGCCGCGTGGCCAGCGCTGGGGCGGAAGGAGGGGTTCATCGTGGATGGTTTAGCGCTGTGCTCACCTGAGCTGAAATGAAAACTTCGATAGCAATTGTTGATTACGGAATGGGGAACCTGCGCTCGGTGGCGCAGGCGCTGAGACAAGCCGCACCGCATGCCGAGGTGGCGATCGTCGATCAGCCGGAAGCGATTCGCGCTGCCGGCCGCATTGTGTTGCCAGGTCAGGGTGCGATGCCTGACTGCATGCGCTGCCTTGGCGCGTCCGGCTTGCAGGATGCCGTGCTCGAAGCTGCGCGCAGCAAGCCGTTGATGGGCGTATGCGTTGGCGAACAAATGCTGTTCGACTGGAGCGCCGAAGGCGACACGCGTGGGCTGGGCTTGTTGCCCGGCAAGGTGATGCGCTTCGCGCTGGATGGCCAGGTGCAGGACGATGGCTCGCGTTTCAAGGTGCCGCAGATGGGCTGGAACCGGGTGCGCCAGCTTCAGCCTCATCCGCTGTGGGATGGCGTACCGGATAACGGCTTCTTTTATTTTGTCCATAGCTACTATGTCGTGCCGGATCAAGCAGCGGATACCGCTGGCGAAACCGTGTACGGCGCGCCCTTTACCTCGGCGGTAGCGCGGGATAACATCTTCGCCACCCAGTTTCACCCGGAAAAGAGTGCTGAAGCGGGGTTGCGGCTTTACCGGAATTTTGTGCACTGGAACCCGTAACCCGGTTGTATCCAGGGCAGTGCAGCAAACTGATTGGGCCACTAGGTGCCGAATCAGCATCCGCTCCCTGATTTGCTGTGCAAGGTTTTAGAAAGAGTTGTACTAGACTAGCGAAACGGCGTGGCCGCTGGCTGATTAGCCCGCTGGCCACGCTGCCTTCAATCCTCTCCCAGATAACACCGATTGCTATGCTGCTGATTCCCGCCATCGACCTGAAAGACGGTCAGTGTGTTCGCCTGAAACAGGGTGATATGGACCAGGCGACGATTTTCTCCGAAGAGCCCGCTGCGATGGCCCGACATTGGGTCGAGCAGGGCGCGCGGCGCTTGCATCTTGTCGATCTGAACGGTGCGTTCGCCGGCAAGCCTAAAAATGGAGATGCCATTCGCGCCATCATCAAAGAGGTGGGCGGCGAAATTCCAGTGCAGCTAGGCGGCGGCATCCGTGACCTGAATACGGTCGAGCGTTACCTGGATGACGGTTTGTCATACGTGATCATCGGTACGGCAGCGGTCAAAAATCCAGGTTTCCTGCAGGATGCCTGCACGGCGTTCGGTGGCCACATCATCGTTGGTCTGGATGCGAAAGACGGCAAGGTGGCGACCGATGGCTGGAGCAAGTTGACCGGCCACGAAGTCGCCGATCTCGGCCGCAAATTCGAAGACTACGGCTGCGAGTCGATCATTTACACCGATATTGGCCGCGATGGGATGCTGCAGGGCATCAACGTCGAAGCCACGGTCCGGCTGGCACGCGCAGTGAAAATACCGGTTATCGCTAGCGGCGGCCTGTCGAATTTTGGCGATATCGACGCGCTGTGCGAAGTCGAAGACGAAGGCATTGATGGCGTGATTTGCGGCCGGGCTATTTATTCCGGCGATCTTGATTTCGCTGCCGCCCAAGCACACGCAGACCGCCTGCGTGACGCCGGAGACGCATAAGCAAATCCCACGCCGGTCACGTTATCCGCATTGACCGGCGGCACTGTCCGCCGGCATGGCAACGCTTGCGAGCAGGTTCATCAAGCGGCATTGGCACGCACTGGCACGATCATGGCTCTTCCCAAACGCATCATCCCCTGTCTTGACGTCACGGCTGGCCGTGTGGTCAAAGGCGTTAATTTTGTCGAACTGCGCGATGCGGGCGATCCGGTTGAAATCGCCCGCCGTTATGACGCCCAGGGTGCCGACGAAATCACCTTTCTGGATATCACCGCGACCAGCGACCAGCGTGATCTGATCTTGCCGATCATCGAAGCGGTGGCGTCGCAAGTCTTTATTCCATTGACGGTTGGCGGCGGCGTGCGTGCTGTCGAAGACGTCCGGCGTTTGCTGAATGCGGGCGCTGACAAAGTGGGTATGAATTCATCCGCCGTGGCTAATCCGCAGCTTGTGCGCGATGCCGCTGGCAAGTATGGCTCGCAGTGCATCGTGGTTGCCATCGACGCAAAGCGGGTTTCCGCGCCGGGTGAAGCCCCGCGCTGGGAGGTTTTCACGCATGGCGGGCGCAAGGCGACCGGGTTGGATGTGGTCGAATGGGCGCGCCAGATGGCCGGGTTTGGCGCGGGCGAAATCCTGCTCACCAGCATGGACCGTGACGGCACTAAAAGCGGTTTTGATCTGGCGCTCACGCGAGCGGTATCGGATGCGGTGCCGGTCCCGGTGATTGCCTCGGGTGGGGTCGGCGGGTTACAGGATCTGGCGGATGGCATTACACAAGGCCGCGCCGACGCGGTGCTGGCTGCCAGCATTTTTCATTACGGTGAACACACGGTGGGCGAAGCAAAGCGCTTCATGGCTGACCAGGGCATTTCAGTGAGGCTATAAGTGACAAATGATGCAGGCGTTGCGTGGCTGGACATGGTGCGTTGGGACGTGAACGGTCTCGTGCCGGTCATTGCTCAGGAGGCCACGACGAACGATGTCCTGATGTTTGCGTGGATGAACCGCGAAGCGCTGACGCAAACGGTCCAGACAGGCCGCGCGGTATATTTTTCCCGTTCGCGCAAGCGTTTGTGGTTCAAGGGCGAAGAATCAGGCCACGTGCAACATGTCCGCGACATTCGTCTGGATTGCGATGAAGACGTGGTGTTGCTGAAGGTTGAGCAAGTCTCAGGCATTGCTTGCCATACCGGGCGGCACTCATGCTTTTTCCAGAAATTTGAAGGTACGGCAGACGACGGTGCCTGGGTCACGGTCGAGCCAGTACTAAAAGATCCCGAATCAATTTATAAATGACCTCATTTTCGCAAGACACGTTATTGCGGCTCGCCGCCGTGATTGACAGCCGCAAGGGTGGCGATCCCGATCGCTCATATGTTTCACGCCTGTTTCATAAGGGCGACGATGCGGTGCTGAAAAAAATTGGCGAAGAAGCGACCGAGGTTGTTCTGGCGGCAAAGGATTTGCGGCAGGACGGCACCCCAGCCGCGCTGGTTGGTGAGGTGGCTGATTTATGGTTTCACTGCCTGGTGATGCTGTCCCATTTTGATTTGAGCCCCGCTGATGTACTGACCGAACTTGAGCGCCGTGAAGGTTTGTCAGGCATTGAAGAAAAGGCGCTACGGAAAAGCCGCGAACGCGAGCAAAACGGCGATTAAGCCTTGGTCGAATCACATAATTCGTTTTTTTGCAGGAGTTTGTTCCATGGACGATCAGTCGCCGCATAGTTTCCCGCCACCGGCTTATCCGCCGCAGATGAATGAGGCTGAGCGTTTGAACCGTTTGCGCACGGTTACGCATGTGCTGTACGGCCTTTATGCGCTGTTTTTTATTACCGGTGGCCTGACCGTGCTGGTGGCGATCATTGTCAATTATGTGAAGCGAGCGGATGTGGTCGGCACGCCCTATGAAGCGCATTTTGAATGGCAGATCCGCACGTTCTGGCGCTGCCTGATCGGAGGGTTGATCGGCGGCGTGCTGGTAATCGTAGGCGTTGGGCTGTTGATTTGGGGTGTGGTGGGGGTCTGGATGCTCTACCGTGTTATCAAAGGCTGGCTGTATCTGTTCGACAACAAGCCAATACTTGCGCCACGCGCGTGGTTTTAATGCGGTTACACATTACCCAGCCGCCACGTCTATCAGGATCATCATGAGTCACGATTCCAATTGTCTTTTCTGCAAAATTGCGGCGGGTAATATTCCTGCCACAAAAATTCATGAAGA
Source organism: Paraburkholderia bonniea (assembly GCF_009455625.1). Taxonomy (NCBI): domain Bacteria; kingdom Pseudomonadati; phylum Pseudomonadota; class Betaproteobacteria; order Burkholderiales; family Burkholderiaceae; genus Paraburkholderia; species Paraburkholderia bonniea. Next base: position 625,688 of record NZ_QPEQ01000001.1, read on the forward strand.
TGATGAGTTTGTCGCATTCCTCGACATTCATCCGGCAGCGCAAACCCATGTGCTGGTGATTCCCCGCAAGCACATCGAAACGCTGTCCAGTTGCGCTGAAAATGACGCTCCTCTGCTGGGTAGAATGCTGCTCCTCGTTGGACGTCTGGCCGAGAAGCTCGGTGTCGCGTACACGGGGCCTGATACCGGGTTTCGCACCGTTATCAATACCGGGCCTGGCGGCGGGCAAGAGGTGTATCACCTGCACGCGCATATTCTTGCGGGACCGCGTCCATGGCTGCGAATGGGTTAGCCGGCGCGGCGCTTTTACGAGCGTCGCAAACGCACATGTTTTTAGAGATAGAGAGGCGTATTCGCTTCAGATCAATGGCGAGGCAAACGATTGTTCCCGCCATTCATTCATCCCCGCGTTGGGGCTAAGGAGAATTTCCATGGGTTCATTGAGTATCTGGCACTGGCTGATTGTTTTGCTGATCGTGGCGCTGGTGTTCGGCACGAAAAAGCTGCGCAATATTGGCAGCGATCTCGGAGGGGCCGTGAAGGGTTTCAAGGAAGGGATGAAAGAAGCCGACACGCCCGCTGATGCACAACAGCGTGAGCTGTCACAAACCGGCACGGTTGACGTGGACGCGAAAGAAAAAGCGCCGCGTTCAGGTGACTCACGCTAAGCGGCTTTTGCCGCGCACTGACGGAAAATTCATTTCATGCTGGACCTTGGCTTAACCAAAATGGCGCTGATTGGCGTCGTCGCGCTGGTCGTTCTCGGGCCAGAGCGTTTGCCTCGAGTGGCACGAACGGCTGGTGCGCTTTTTGGCCGGGCGCAACGTTATATCAATGACGTCAAGGCGGAAGTCGCGCGTGAGGTCGAAATAGATGAGCTGCGCCGCATGAAGACGGAGTTTGAGTCGGCTGCGAGCAACGTTCAGAACAGCATTCACGATAATTTGCGCAAGCACGAAGCCGAGTTGAACGACGCGTGGAATTCTGCGGCCGGCTCGCCGGGGATTGGCGATCCAGCCGCAGATAGCCTGACCGGTGAGCTGTCCGCATCGGACCGTGAGCTGTGGCGTGACGGTGCGGCCAAGGTGAAACGCAAAAACTGGCGCGTCAAGCAAGCAGCGATGCCGTCCTGGTACAAGCGCACCACGGCGCACCGCACACGGGTGCAGTCAGGCGCGGCGCGTGTCGCACGCCATACCCCTGCCACCATGCGCCGCCCAGCCCGTTTTTTCTGATGCTCAGCCCGCTAATCTTTAACCGAGGGCCGGCGTGAGCGACCCCAAGCCATCCCAGTCGGAAGGTACTGAAGAAACCTTCATTTCCCATCTCGTCGAACTGCGCGACCGGATTATCCGGGCAGGACTGTCCGTGATTGTGGTTTTTATCAGCCTGGTTTATTGGGCTCCGGATATCTTCCGCTTGCTGACACGGCCGCTGATGCTGAACCTGCCGAAGGACGGCAAGATGATCGTCACCGATGTCACCGGCTCTTTTTTCGTGCCGATGAAAGTGACCATGCTCGTCGCCTTCGTTATTGCGCTGCCCATCGTGCTTTATCAAGTTTGGGCGTTTATCGCGCCGGGGCTTTATCAACATGAGAAGCGGCTGGTCGGGCCGCTGGTTGGCAGCAGCTATGCGCTGTTTCTGTGCGGCATGGCCTTCGCCTATTTCATTGTGTTTCCCACGATATTTCGGGTGATGGCGCACTACAACGCTCCGCTGGGTGCGGAGATGACCACCGATATCGACAATTACCTCAGCTTTGTCATGACGATGTTCCTCGCATTTGGGGTGACGTTTGAGGTGCCGATTATTGTGGTGCTGCTTGTGCGCACGGGGCTGCTTACCGTGAAAAAGCTCAAAGAAATTCGACCGTATGTGATCGTTGGCGCATTCGTGATTGCTGCGGTGGTAACGCCACCGGATGTGTTTTCACAGCTGATTCTGGCTATTCCACTAATTATTTTGTATGAAGCCGGGATCATTGCGGCGCGTCTGATTGTCGGCAAGCAGCAGGAACCTGAGGTGGAGCCGGAAGACAAGAAAGGCAGTGGTGCCGCAGGTTAATTCTCTGGATGCAGCCTGCTGGCGAGTAAGCGTAAAAAGCTAAAAGGTAAAAAAGATAAAGGGCAACTCAATCGAGTTGCCCTTTATCTTTTTGCGTGACCACCGTGACTGCGCCCGGTGTTTGACATGGTTTCTGTACAGCGGAGCGGTTGGCTCAGTTGTTATCCTCGTCGAGGTTGCCGTCATCGCTATCTGGACGCTTGGGCGGTGGCGGGCGTTTGCCGATTATCACGGTCAGGTCCAGTTGCCTGTTTTTGCGCACCACGTGAATTTGCGCGCCGGTTCCGGGCTTGATTTGTGCAATCAGGTTCAGGAGCCGGGTGGTATCGGTGATTTCCTGGCCGTTCACGCCAACCAGAATATCGCCCGGCTTGATGCCTGCACGGTCGGCTGGACCACCCTTGAGCACGCCCGCGACGATCGCTCCAGTTTTTTGCGTTAGCCCGAATGACTCTGCAATTTCCGGGGTGACGTCTTGCGGCTCGACGCCAATCCAGCCGCGCGTCACTGAGCCAGTGGTAATGATGCTTTCCAGCACGCTGCGCGCGGTTGATACCGGGATTGCAAAGCCAATGCCCAGTGAGCCGCCTGAGCGCGAATAGATCGCCGTGTTAATGCCAATCAGGTTGCCTTCGACGTCAACCAGTGCGCCGCCAGAGTTGCCTGGATTGATCGCGGCATCGGTCTGAATGAAGTTTTCGAAGGTATTGATGCCAAGGTGATTGCGGCCGAGTGCGCTGACGATGCCCATGGTGACCGTCTGGCCTACGCCAAAAGGATTGCCAATTGCTAGCACGACATCGCCAACCCGGGTCTGCTCCATGCGCCCAAGCGTGATGGTGGGCAGGTCCGTCATGTTGACTTTCAGTACCGCAAGGTCAGTTTCGGGGTCGACGCCGATCACTTTTGCATTGCTTGTGCGGCCGTCCGCGAGGGCGATTTCTATCTGGTCTGCGCCATCGACGACATGCTGGTTCGTTAGAATGTAGCCTTCCGAGCTAACAATCACACCCGATCCCAGATTGGCCGCTGGCTGGTCCTGCCGCCGGCCAGTATTTTTGTCACCGAAAAAATAGCGGAATAGCGGGTCGTTGGTGCGAGGGTCTGGCGGCAGCGAGCCATCCTTGCTGGAAAACACATTGACCACCGCCGGCATGGCTTTTTGGGCGGCATCCGCATACGAATTTTGTGGCGGGCCTCCCCCAATGCGAGGTGCCACTTCCCGAAGCGCGACGATAGGTTCGGCAAGTTGCTTGCCAAACTGCCCCTGACGCTGAAGCCATTGCGGTTTGAGTGTCGCAATAATGAACATTAGCGCCAACAGCACAGTCACCGCTTGGGCAAAGAACAGCCAGAAGCGTCTAAGCATTTGATGAATAGGGATTTATATGGATCGGATCGAACTCGAATTGTACTTGAACAATCTGCTGGCAACGGTTCGGTTCAAGGACTATTGCCCAAATGGCTTGCAAGTGGAGGGACGTCACCGGATACAGAAGATAGCGACTGGGGTCAGTGCCTCGCTGGCCTTTCTGGAGGAGGCGTTGGCGTGGGGCGCTGATGCAGTGCTGGTTCACCACGGTTATTTCTGGCGCAACGAAGCCGCACCGATTACTGGGCGCAAATATCGTCGCCTGAAGTTGTTGCTGGCCAATGATCTCAACCTCTTCGCGTTTCATTTGCCGCTGGATGACCATCCCGAGCTGGGTAATAACGCCCAGCTCGGCGCACGTATGGGGTGGATCGGAGATGCCCGCTTCGGTGAAAACGACTTGGGCTGGCTAGCCACCCTGCCTATGCCGGTCACGCTTGAACACTTCGCCGCGCAAGTCGGGCAGGCCTTGGGACGAACGCCGCTGGTGCTGGGCGATGGTGTCCGCGAGTTGCGTCGCGTTGCCTGGTGCACGGGCGGCGCGCAAGGCTATTTCGATGCTGCCATTGCCGCTGGTGCCGATGTCTATCTGACGGGCGAAGTCTCCGAACCTAATACGCATGCAGCCATGGAAAGTGGCGTGGCATTTCTTGCGGCGGGGCACCACGCGACCGAGCGTTACGGCATCAAGGCGCTAGGCGAGCATTTATCAGCAACCTTTGGCCTTGAGCACCTGTTTATCGACATACCCAATCCCGTTTAAGTGGTGCCGGGTAGCCGCGCACAACTCGGCAGATGCTTAAAAATCGGGAAAACATGCTAGATAGTGGGGGAATACCCGGATCAAGTCTCGGCTTCGGCTGGTTTTTAACAATCGGGTCTTGTAAATGCTGACTCCATTCGCGCACACTAGCGGCGGTAGAACCGACTGACGGAAAATCCAACTCAGAATTGGGGCGTGTGATGCGAGACAAAGAAGATAAACGCGTCGACGGCAGCCGCCGTACCTGGCTGATTGCGACGTCCGTAGCAGGTGGTATTGGAGGCGTAGCCACTGTCGTACCGTTTGTGAGCTCGTTTGCACCCTCTGAAAAGGCCAAGGCAGCGGGTGCCCCAGTTGAAGTCGATATCAGCGAATTGAAACCCGGCGACATGATGACCGTTGCATGGCGCGGCAAGCCAGTGTGGATTGTCAACCGCACAGAACGGATGCTGGCTGATGTGACAAAAGCCGATCCAGAATTAGCCGATCCGCATTCGCTGCATTCGTTTTCGATGCCTGAGCCGGAATACTGCAAAAACGAATTCCGTTCACGGCCAGATCACAAAAATATCTTCGTCGCCGTCGCGGTGTGCACCCATCTTGGCTGCACACCAACTCCGAAGTTTCAGGAGGGCTCCCAAAGCGGTCTTCCTGACGACTGGCCAGGCGGTTTTCTCTGCCCGTGCCATGGTTCGACCTACGATCTGGCCGGTCGCGTGTTCAAGAACAAGCCCGCGCCACAGAATCTCGATATCCCGCCCTATATGTTCACGTCAGCGACCCAGCTCGTGATTGGCCGGGACGAGAAAGGAGACGCGTAAATGGCGACCGAACATGATGTGGAGACGACCGGGCTGGTTGGCTGGATCGACCGCCGCTTTCCGCTGACCTCGACGTGGAAGAAACACGTCTCTGAGTACTACGCACCGAAAAACTTCAACTTCTGGTACTTCTTTGGCTCGCTGGCGTTGCTGGTGCTGGTGCTCCAGATCGTCACCGGCATTTTCCTTGTGATGAATTACAAGCCCGATGCGGCACTCGCGTTCGCTTCGGTCGAATACATCATGCGCGAGGTGCCATGGGGCTGGCTGATTCGCTATATGCATTCAACCGGCGCATCAATGTTTTTTGTCGTCGTTTATTTGCATATGTTTCGCGGGCTGCTGTATGGCTCGTATCGCAAACCCCGTGAGCTCGTCTGGATTTTCGGCTGTGCGATTTTCTTGTGCCTGATGGCCGAAGCGTTTTTTGGCTATTTGCTGCCATGGGGGCAGATGTCGTTTTGGGGGGCGCAGGTGATCGTCAACCTGTTCTCCGCGATTCCGTTTATTGGTCCAGATCTTTCGCTGTGGATTCGCGGTGACTACGTGGTCTCTGACGTCACGTTGAACCGGTTTTTTGCGTTTCACGTGATTGCGATTCCGCTGGTGTTAATTGGGCTGGTGGTAGCGCACCTGGTGGCGCTGCACGAAGTGGGTTCAAACAACCCGGATGGCATCGAGATCAAGGAGAAGAAAGATGCGAACGGCGTGCCACTCGATGGCATTCCGTTTCATCCGTATTACTCCGTGCATGACTTCATGGGCGTGTGCGTCTTCCTGATGATCTTCGCCGCGATTGTTTTCTTCGCACCTGAAATGGGCGGCTACTTTCTGGAAGCGAATAATTTTATTCCGGCCAATTCGTTGCAAACGCCGCCGGAAATTGCGCCCGTGTGGTATTTCACAGCGTTTTACGCGATGCTGCGTGCCACCACCGATCCGTTCAAGATTGTGCTAATGAGCGTGATTGTCCTGCTCGGTGTGCTGGCGTTGCTGCGAGCGCGCGGAAAATGGCGCGCAGGGTTGCCGCTTCTTGCCGTGCTGGTGGTGCTGGCGATGTATTTCACCGAGTCGAAGTTCTGGGGCGTGGTGGTGATGGGCGGCGCGATTGTCTCGTTGTTCTTCCTGCCGTGGCTGGACCGCTCGCCGGTGAAGTCAATCCGCTACCGGCCGCTGTTTCACAAGGTGTTTTATGGCGTTTTCGTGCTGGCGTTCCTGACGCTCGCGTTTCTCGGCACGAAGCCGCCATCAACTGCTGGAACGTACATTGCACAAGGCTGCACGTTGATTTATTTCGTGTTTTTCCTCGGTATGCCTTTCTGGACGCCGCTTGGCAAGTTCAAGCAGCCGCCCGAACGGGTCCGGTTCAAGCCGCACTAATCGAGCGCCAGGAGAACACGAGATGAAAAAACTGCTTTCGACGCTTGCACTCATCGGCGCTGCCACACTGGCCCTGCTGGCTGGGCCCGTGTGGTCGAGTGAGAATATTCAACTCGACCGCGCGCCCGATAACGCGGACAATTTCGCGTCCTTGCAACGCGGCGCGCAACTATTTGTTAACTACTGCCTGAATTGCCATAGCGCGAACCTGATGCGCTATAGCCGGCTGACAGATCTGGGCATTTCGCAAAAGGAGATCGCAACTAACTTGTTGTTCACCACGGACAAGGTCGGCAACACCATGACGGTGGCCATGCGGCCGGACGATGCGAAAGCCTGGTTTGGCACGGCGCCGCCCGATTTGTCGGTTGAAGCCCGCGCGCGTAGCCGTGACTGGCTGTATACGTATCTGCGGAGTTTTTACCGCGACGATACGCGGCCGACGGGCTGGAACAACCGGGTTTTCGACAATGTGAGCATGCCGCATGTGTTGTGGCAGCTTCAAGGACAGCGCACCGCGAAGTTCAAGGACCAAATAGACGAAAAAAGCGGTGAAAAAACCCATGAATTCGTGGGTTTCGAGCAGGTAACGCCTGGTGTGCTATCGCCGGTAGATTATGATTCGGCTGTGGCTGATCTCGTGTCGTACCTGTCGTGGATGTCCGAGCCAACGCAAAAAACCCGTAAGCAGCTAGGCGTATGGGCTTTGCTGTTTCTTGGTGTCCTGAGCCTTTTCGCTTGGCGATTGAACGCAGCGTACTGGAAAGATATTAAATAATCGCGCCATGACTGGCGTGGGGCCGGTGCAGGAAAAACCCGCAGGACTCAAGGTTTTTCCTGCACAAGGCCCCTTCAGCTTTTTGAGGAAACATAAAACATGATGGTTCTGTACTCCGGCACAACTTGCCCATTTTCCCAGCGCTGCCGACTGGTGTTGTTTGAAAAGGGCATGGATTTCGAAATCCGCGATGTTGATCTGTTCAACAAGCCGGAAGATATTGCTGTGATGAATCCGTATGGGCAGGTGCCGATTCTGGTTGAACGGGATTTGATCTTGTACGAGTCAAATATCATCAATGAGTACATCGACGAGCGTTTTCCGCATCCGCAACTGATGCCTGCTGATCCTGTGCAGCGTGCCCGTGCCCGTCTTTTCCTGCTCAATTTCGAAAAAGAGCTGTTCGTGCATGTCGGCACACTCGAAAACGAAAAGGGCAAGGCAGCCGAGAAAAATCATGAAAAAGCACGCGTTGCCATTCGTGACCGCCTGACCCAGCTGGCACCGATTTTTCTGAAAAACAAGTACATGCTTGGCGAAGATTTCTCGATGCTGGACGTTGCCATTGCGCCGTTGTTATGGCGTCTGGATCACTACGGCATTGATCTGTCGAAAAATGCGGCTCCATTGATGAAGTATGCGGAACGAATTTTCAGCCGCCCGGCTTACATCGAAGCGCTCACCCCGTCCGAAAAGGTGATGCGCCGGTAAGGCTGATGGAATGAACTGGGCGCTGGCAAGGCTTTGCACTTTGGGGGAAGCCCCGCGCCCAGTCTGGCGAAAGGATAGTGAATGCAAGAAATTTCTACGAAGCCCTATTTTTTGCGGGCGTTGTATGAGTGGTGTACGGATAACGGCTATACGCCGCATCTGGCGGTACGGGTTGACAGCCAGACGCAGGTGCCGCGCCAGTTTGTGCGTGATAACCAGATCGTGCTGAATATCAGCTTTGACGCCACGTCCCAGTTGAAAATGGGCAATGAAATGATCGAGTTCAACGCCCGTTTTTCCGGCAGGGCGCACAGGATCATGGTGCCGGTGGCCAATGTGCTGGCTATCTATGCGCGTGAAAATGGCGAGGGCATGAAATTCCCGGTTGAGTTCAACGATAACGGTGACGTGGTTGAACCACGAGATTCCGCCTGCGATGAGCCTTCTTCTGCCGATGGGGCAGAGGCAAATCCTCAGCCAGAGCGAGCCAAAACAAAAAGTAGCGGAAAATCTCACCTCAAAGTAATCAAGTGATGTTAGACTTCCGCTCCTCGCCCCCTTAGCTCATTTGGTAGAGCACTTGACTTGTAATCATGAGGTGGTCTGTTCGAATCAGACAGGGGGCACCAAATCAATCCGAAGGGGTGGCGCGAGTTTCGCGTCACCCCTTCGGTGCATCTGGGCCTGCTTGTGCGGGCCTACCTGCGCGAGCCCACCTGATGCCGCCAAGCCCCCAGCTATAATGCGCGGATGATTGCATCCCACCAGATTTTTAATGTTGTCGTGATTGGCGGCGGGCTCGTCGGTAAAGCCGCAGCGCTGGCGCTGGCTCAAAGTGGCTTGCGGGTGGCGTTGCTGGCACAGCCTTGCACGCCGTTGGCCGCCGGTGCTGTTTTCGATTCCCGGGTCTATGCGCTTTCCGCCAGCTCTCAGGCATTGCTGGAACGCTTGCGTGTCTGGCAGGCACTGGACTTGTCCCGCCTCGGGCCGGTCTACGACATGCGTGTCTATGGCGATGCTCACGCCGAACTCCATTTCTCTGCGTTCCAGGCATCCGTGTCACAACTGGCATGGATCGCTGAATCGTCCCAGATTGAGCGGGCGCTGGATGCCGCACTGCGTTTTCAACCCAACCTGAACTGGTTCGACGCTCGCGCTCAAGGTTTCGAGCTGAATCCGGCTAGCGCCATCGTGACGCTTGCCAATGGCCAGCGGCTCGAAGCCGATCTCGTGGTGGGTGCTGATGGCGCGCACTCGTGGGTCAGAGCGCAGAGCGGTGCTAGCGTCAAACGGCGCGATTATCGCCAGACTGGTGTCGTGGCCAATTTCAAGGCGGAGCGCCCGCATGGTGAAACGGCTTGTCAATGGTTTGTGGACGGCGAAATCATCGCGTTGCTGCCGCTGCCAGAGAATCATGTGTCGCTGGTTTGGTCGGCTCATACCGCGCATGCCGATGAGCTGCTCTCATGCGATCCGGCAAAGCTTGCCGCTGAAGT